>DLBY01000100.1 GCA_002480345.1 Phycisphaerales bacterium UBA7812
GCGAACCGGTACGAGGAGCAGAGCAAACGCCTCGCTCGCCGGCTCGTTGTCGCGTTCGTGCTCGTCGTGCTGACGGCGGTCGCCTTCTTCGTCGTCGTCCCGCTGCTGGGTGTCGACCTGCCGCTCATCGTCCCGGTGATGTGCTTCCTCACGATCCTCGTGGGTTCCGTCCTCGCCCACGCGGGCGATGCGCCCGAACACCACAGGCCCACGACGAAGCAGAACGACGACTGCGGCTGCGCCGTGGGCTGCTGCCCGGGCCCCCGCCCGCTGAAGATGTTCCGCGATGAAGACTGAGCCCGGTGGTCCGCCCGCGGGCTCACCAGCGTTTGCGCCGGATCTTGTCGTCGCGGTCGACTGGTCCGCCGCGTCCCAGCCCAAGCCAAGGAAGCCCAGCCCCGACGCGTGCTGGATCGCGTGGGCCTGTCGCGACGACGCCGCAGATCGCCGCCCACCACCCGAGTACTTCCGCACCCGGGCCTCCTGCGAGGCCCGCCTGTGCGACCTGCTGACCGTCTACCACGGGTCCGCAATCGTCGGCTTCGACTTCCCGCTGGGATACCCGCTCGCGCGTGACGGCTCACCCGTCCTCCCCGTCGGACGGGACCTGTGCCGATTCCTTGCGGAACGGATCACCGACGACGACGCGAATCGCAACAACCGCTTCGAGATCGCCGCGGATCTGAATCGTGACATCGCGGAACGCTTCCGCGAGCCACACGGCCCGTTCTGGGGCTGCCCACCCGGCCGCTCGTTCGCGGGCGACGCCCTGCTGCCGACGAAGCGGGTGATGAGAGGCGTGCCCGAGTACCGGGGCGTGGAGCGGCATGTCCGCGAGACACGCAGGCTTGCGATCCAGTCGCCCTGGAAGCTCTACACGACCGGCTCGGTCGGCGGGCAGGCGTTACTGGGTCTGCCGGCGGTCCACCGCCTGCTGGACGCACTCGGCAACCGGGGCGTGCTCTGGCCCTTCGAGACGGCAGCGCACGCGCCGGAGATCACGGACGCGGTCATCATCGCGGAGATCTGGCCCAGCCTGTTCGACGCCGGCCGGGTCGATCACCCGATCAAGGACGCCCGGCAGGTCGTTGCGACACGCGACGCGCTGCTGAACGCAGACCCGCTCACGCGCGATCTGCCCACGATCGCCCGCGATGAGGGGTGGATCGTCGGCGTTCAGTCTTCAGACAGATCCGACAGCCACACCGTCTGACGCGTGAGCATCTGCCCCTGATCGCCGAACCCCTCGAGGTGGATCTGCGTCTCGTCGGGCGTGGCGCCCCACTCGAAGCGGATGACACCGAAGTTGGTCTCTCGGCGAAGCGGGCCGACGCGCCGGGGGTTGGGGTCGTTGATCTTCTGGGCCTTCTGCGTCAGCCCGCTGCTCGTGAAATCCCAGAACGCGTAGGGCGTCCCCCGATCGCGGTCGCACGACAACTCCATCAGGTGCCGGTCCCCGCTGATCGCGAGCACGCCGCTCGCGTCCGTGCGGTCGATCAGGTCATACAGCCTCTGCCGCTCATGAGGGAAGTTGCCCCAGGTCTCCCAGCCGTGCCCGTCGGCGACGATCTGGATGCTGCTCGCGAGGATGCGGACATCCGCGGGCGTGCGGAACTGGCTCTCCAGCCAGGCCCACTGTTCCTCGCCCAGGATCGTCGTGCTCGTGTCGCTCGTCGGCGCGTAGGGCCCGGGGCGTTCCACGCCGTCGGTGGCCTTCTCCAGCGGGTCGCGGTGGTAGCGTGTGTCGAGCATGATGACCTGCACCCGCTGCCCACCCGGACCCGTGAAGACCCGGCTGTGGTAGATGCCTTCCTGCTCGCGGATCGGGTGGTTGTCCCCGAAGCCGTAGAAGTCGCAGAACAGGCCTTGGCTCTCGTCGCGGAAGACGAAGTCGTTGCCGCTGTCGTTGGCGCCGTAGTCGTGGTCGTCCCAGGTCGCCATGATCGGGCAGGTCCGCTGCATCCGCCGGTAGCCGGGCTGGGCGGCCAGCGCGTCGTACGCCTCGGCGATCCGCTCCGGATTCGGGACGGGCTCCATGACCATCTTCCCGTCCTTCTCCCAGAAATCCGCGTACTGGTTGTCCCCGATGAACAGGAACAGGTCGGGCTGGTGGGCGATGATCTCGGTCCAGATCGGCTGCGCCTGGCGCTCGCGGGCGCACGACCCAAAGGCGATGGTGTCGAAGGCGTCGGGGGCGGCGACGGTCGAAGTCAGAACGGCGGCGGCAAGGTGCAGCATGGGGATCTCCGAATGACCTTTGAGGACTCCGAAGGCTACACACTCAACGCGGTGTATCGTGTGCGTGATTCGCTCAGGTTGGGTTAAATCCTTTCGTCCTCGTGTGCTTCGTCCTCGTCGAAGTCCGCGTGGGGATCGGCGATGAACAAGTCCTGAAGCTGGTCAACAAACGGAACAAATCGGACCGCTTTGAAGGCAATCCAAGCGATGCTCAGCGGGATGACCAGCCCCGCACCGACCACGCGCTGGACGAGTCCAGAATGTAAGCCTGCGCGAAACCACCGCATAGCCTGATCGGTCGTCCCGCGAACAACACCCCCAACGGTGTACGGGAACACCCGCGAGATCAGGCCGTCAACGCAGTTCGGCAGTTCCGCCGCCGACTCGAATCGACAGAAGTCTCGGTAGTGGCGCCGGGGAAAGGACAGGGTCCTTCGTGTCCTTCGCGCCGGGCAATGACCAGCCGCATCCTGAGGAGGGGGACTGTCACTGCGATACTCACCGACGATGCGGCAGCGCTCCGCGGGACGCACCCCACCGCTTTCTCTCCGTGGTTCTCGTTCGCGAGTTCTGTTGGGCCGATGCCCGACAGCGAACCGACGGGTTGAAATCGGGCCGGGCACGGGATCCGGGGAAGCAACCGGGCGGGTCATGACCAGCGGCTTCCTCGGACCCAGCAATTCCGGCGGAGCGCACCCCACGATGACGCCCGTCCGACCGTCACGCACCATGAACACTTCGACCGATGCAACCAAGGCGAACCTCCTTTCGGGTTCCCCGTCACGAGATGTTGCATCTGTATTCGGAGTTCAACCCGCTTCGGTTCGCCGACGCTTCAACTCCGCATCCACGAACCCGTGGATGTCCCCGTTCAGCACCGCCGTGGGGTTCGCCTCGTAGTTCGTCCGGTGGTCCTTCACCCGGTTGTCGTAGAGCACATACGACCGGATCTGCGCGCCCCAGCCGCGACGCTCGATCTTCCCGCCCGCGGCCTCGGTGATCTCGCGTTCCCGCTCTTCTTCCGCCATCTGCTCGAGTTTCGCCTGCAGGATCGACAGCGCCTGGGCCCGGTTCTGGGGCATCTCCTTGTGCGTGCTCGACACGACCTGGATCCCCGTGGGCTTGTGCGTCACCCGCACCGCGGTCGCGACCTTGTTCACATTCTGCCCGCCCGGACCGCTCGAGCGTGCGAACACGACGATGTCCAGGTCCTTGTCCGGGATGACCAGGTCCACTTCTTCGAACTCGGGGGTCACATCGACCGTCGCGAAGCTCGTCTGCCGCTTGCCCTGGCTGTTGAACGGGCTCACCCGCGCCAGGCGGTGGGTGCCCCGCTCGCACGCGAGATAGCCGAACGCGAAGTCGCCCTTGACATGCAGCGTGACGGACGCGATGCCGACCTCTGTCCCGTGGCTCTTCTCGAGCTCCTCGACCTTCCAGCCCATCTGCTCGAAGTAGAACAGGTACATCCGGAAGAGCATCTCCGCCCAGTCGTTCGCCTCGGTGCCGCCGTCGCCCGCGCTGATGGTGAAGAAGCAGTCCCGGTGGTCGTGCTTGCCACTCAGCAGCGACTGCATCTCGATCTTCTCCATGCGCTGGAGTAGGTCGTGCAGCTGCTCGTCCGCCTCCGCGAGCAGGTCCTGGTCCTCCGCTTCCTTGCTCATCTCGTAGGCGAGCTTCGCTTCCTCGAAGTCCTCGACCGCCTTCCGCAGCGTCCCGATCTGGGCCTTGACCTGCTTCATCTCCGCGACGACCTTCTTCGCCTTGTCCTGGTCGTCCCAGAAGTCCGCCGCGTTCATCTGCTCTTCGAGCCCGTGCAGTTTCGCGAGTTTCTCGTCGTACCGCAGCGACTCGCGGATCGTGCTGATCCGCTCCCCGAGTTCGTCGATCACCTTGTAGTGCGCTTCGAGATGCAAGGCTGTGCTCCAAGAGGCCCGGGCAACGCCGCGCCGCGGGTTGCGGCGGTGGGCGAGGCCCGAAACCGTGAGTTTAGGGACGGGACGCGGGCGAAGCCCGCCCCGCCCGGTACACTGGGGTGGTGAACGACTGGATGATCACCCTCGCGGCGAGCCCCGACCCTGCCCAGCAGCAGGCGATCGGGCGCGGCTTCCTGCTCATCGTCGTGCTCATCATCGTGGGCATCCTCGTCGTCCTGGGCCTGATCCTCGCGGGGTTCGCGTGGTTCGCCAAGAACACCGTTGAGCAGCCCGAACGCCGCGACCGGTTCGAGGGGGTGGACGCCTGGAGCGAATCCGCCCGGCGCGCCGACACCGACCCCGAGCCCGACGACGAGGACTGGGAAGCGGACGACGAGACCTGAGTCTCAGTCCTCCTCCAACCGCTTCACCACCGCCTTCGCCCGCTCGTCCCCCATCATCGCCGCGACCCGCGCGAACTCGAGCGCCTCCGCCCGCGCTCCCTCTCGCTCCGCCCAGACCGCTGCCTGGTAGCGGATCTCCGCGTCGTCCGGGCGCTCGCGCACCGCGACGCGGTAGATGGACAGGGCGTCTTCGCCCCGTCCCAGCATGCCCAAGGCGCTCGCCATCTCCTCGAGCACCGGGGGCTCGAACCGATCGTCCCCCCGGATCCCGTCGAGCAGCATCACCGCCGTCTCGGGCTCGCCCTGCCTCCGCTTCACCCGCGCCTCGAGCACGCGCCACGCGAGATTGTCCGGCTCGATCCGCCTCGCCTTCTCGATGTGCTGGGTCGCGATCTCGAGCCTGTTCTCACGCACCGCGATCTCCGCGAGCATGCCCCACACGACGCCGAGCCCGTCGTCGAGCACCGCCGCCCGCGCGAGCGTCGCCTTCGCGTCGTCGATGCGCCCGAGTTCCAGCTCCGCGTTCGCGAGCTGCACGGACGCGTCGATCAAGCCCGCGTCCTTCTCCAGGGACCGGGTCAGATAGCCGACCGCGCGATCGTGATCGCCCATCCCAGCCGCGAGCGAACCCGCCTTGAAGAGCACCTCCGCCGTGGCATCGGTCCGGTCCGCGAGGTCCGCGTACTGCGCCATCGCCCCCGCCTCGTCCTCGCCTTGCAGCAGCACATCCCCGAGCATCTCACGCATCAGCGCGTCGTCGGGACGGGTTTCCAATGCCCGCCTCAGGACCGCCTCGGCCTTGCCCAGCTCCTGGCCCCCGATGTAGGTCCGCGCCGCCTTGAGCACCGCCGCGGTCGAGCCCAAGTCGACCCCCTCAGCGGGGCTCCCCGCGAGCGACGCCGCCTGCCGACGCTGGGCAACCACCCGCCACGCGACCGCGCCGCCCACCACGAGCGAAAAAACACCGACAATCCCGATCACAAGTCGTCCGCGGCTCATCGTCGGAATCTTCCGCGGTTTAGGATGGTCAGTCACCCCGAAAGAGGCCGCGAATGCGCAATTCCGAAAATCCGGACGCCACGATGACGATGCCCGAACTCGACAAGACCTATTCCCCCGAGCATCACGAGCCCGGCGTGTGGCAGCGCTGGCTCGACGCCCGCGCCTTCCATGCCGACCCCGCGAAGGTCCTCAGCGGCGACAAGCCCCCCTACTGCGTCCTCATCCCGCCCCCCAATGTCACCGCGGCCCTGCACCTCGGGCACGCGCTCAACAACACCATCCAGGATGTGCTCGTCCGAGCGCACCGGATGAAGGGGTTCGAAACCCTCTGGCTCCCCGGGACCGACCACGCCGGCATCGCGACCCAGACCGTCGTGGACAAGCGCCTCAAGGAAGCCGGCAAGCCCGCCCTCGCCGAACACAAGGCGATGGAACGCGTCGGGGAGAACGGACGGGAGCAGTTCGTCGCCCTCGTTCAGTCCTGGAAGGACGAGTACGAGGCCCGCATCTCCGACCAGCTCAAGGCGATGGGCTGCTCGTGCGACTGGGACCGCCAGCGTTTCACCATGGACGAGATCTGCGCCCGCGCCGTCCGAGAGGCCTTCTTCCGCCTCTTCAAGGACGGGCTGATCGAACGCGGCAAGCGCCTCGTCAACTGGGACCCCGTCACCCAGACCGCCCTCGCCGACGACGAGGTCGAGAACAGGGAGATCGAGGGGCACTTCTATTACCTGCGCTACCCCCTCGTGCACCCGCTGACCGAGGCCGACGGGCCGGGCAACCACAACCCCGTCACCTGGGGGGAACTCGAGGCGAAGGGCTACCCCGGCGCCGATACCCACCCCGAGGACGACCAGGCCTGGATCACCGTCGCGACGACCCGCCCCGAGACCTACCTGGGCGATGTCGCGGTCGCGCTCAATCCCAAGGACCCGCGCGTCGAGGCGCTGTCGGGCCTGCTCGTCGAGATCCCGCTCACCGGACGCACCGTCCCGCTGATCCAGGACGACTATGTCGTCCTGCCCGTCGCGCTGGGGGGCGACGAGAACGACCCCAAGGCGAAGATGGCAACCGGCTTCCTCAAGGTCACCCCCGCCCACGATCCCAACGACTGGCTGCTGGGCCTGCGCCACCAGCCCACCATCGAGGCGAACTGCTCCGCACGCACACACCTGATCAATGTCATGGCGCCCGACGGGTCCATCTCCGCCGACCACGGCTGGCCCGACTTCGAACCCCACGGCGGCGCCCGCGTCTTCATCGGCCTGAGCCGCGAGGACGCCCGCCAGAAGGTCGTCAAAGAATTCCAGGCGCACACGATCAACAGCCAGCCCCTGCTGGAGGACATCAAGCCCCACACGCACAGCGTGGGGCACTCCTACCGCAGCCATGTCCCGGTCGAGCCCTACCTGAGCGATCAGTGGTACTGCCGCGTGACGGACGACCGCCTACGGGGCAACGCGCAGCGGTCGCTGATCCCCGAGCAGCGGACCACCGCGAGCCTCGACGCGTGGGGCGCGAGCCGCCCCAACCCCGCGCCGGGCGAGTCCCGCGACGGGGACGGGTCGATGACCTTCTCCCCCAGCCGCTACGCGAAGACCTTCGAGACCTGGCACGACAACCTGCGCGACTGGTGCATCAGCCGGCAGCTCTGGTGGGGGCACCGGATCCCGGTGTGGAGCATCGACCGCGACAACGATTGGTTCAACAAGGAGCAGCGGGACCAACTCGACGAGTGGACCGAGCAGGGACGCGTCTTCACAAACGATCCGAGAGCCGTCGATCCGAGCGCAAGCGAAGATCGCTTCTTCATCTGCATCGCGCCGGGCAACGAGCACATCGAGCAGGCCCTCGAGGCCGCGGGATTCGAGCGCGATCCCGATGTCCTCGACACCTGGTTCTCCAGCGCCCTCTGGCCCCTCTCCACGCTGGGATGGCCCAACCACGACCTGCCGCTGGTCACCGCCGAGCAGATCGACCCGCTCGCCCACCCGAACATCAAGTCCGTCTGGGTCAAGCGTGTCGGCACCTTCCGCAGCTTCATCGGGTCCGAGGACGACGCCTCGGGCGAACTCATCGAGAAGCTCCTCCACCTGCGCGACACCGCGTCCACCGCCGAGGGCGGCCAGCCCCTCGCCTACCAACTCTTCCGTGAGCGCGACCTCCGCGAGCAGGGCACCGGCGCGCAGCCCCTCGCGAAATCCGACGATATCGCGGAAGCCGACGACCTCGTCTGCGCCGTGGGCCTCAAGGCCGCCGCGCCCCTCGAGGCGACCAAGTTCGGGGTCATCGACATCCCCGCCCTCCTCCTCGCGCACGGCTTCCAGGACACCGCGGGCCTCCTCGGCGCCTTCAACCCCACCAGCGTCCTCACCACCGCCCGCGAGATCATCACGCTGTGGGTCAGCCGCATGGCGATGTTCAACCGCTACTTCCTGGGCGAGGGCGACAACCCGACGGGCCCCGCCGCGGGCCCCGTCCCGTTCCACGATGTCTTCATCCACGCGATGATCCAGGACGGCGAAGGCCGCAAGATGTCCAAGAGCCTGGGCAACGGCGTCGACCCGCTCGATATCATCCACAGCCACGGCGCCGACGCGATGCGGTTCACGCTCGTCGAGATGACGACGCAGACCCAGGATGTCCGCATGCCGGTCGAGGTCGACGAGACGACGGGCAAGAACACCAGCCCCAAGTTCGACCTCGGACGCAACTTCTGCAACAAGCTCTGGAACGCGGCGCGGTTCGCGCTCTCGAAGATTCCCGCGGATCTCCCGTCTTCGATCGACCCCGCGGATCTCACCCTCGCGGACCGATGGATGCTCACCCGCCTGCGTGAGGGCATCGCGGAGATCGACCAGGCCCTCGCCTCCTACCAGTTCAGCGCGTACGCCAAGGCCCTCTACGACCTCGTCCGGCGCGATTTCTGCGACTGGTACCTCGAGGCAGTCAAGCCCACCATCGCGGAATGCCCCGCTCAGCAGGGTTGCCTGCGCCTCGTGCTCGACAGCCTGCTCCGCCTGCTCCACCCCGTCGTCCCGTTCATCACCGAGACCATCCACGAACGCCTCTCGGTGATCCCCGCCCCGGCCCTCGCGGGCCTGACGCTCGACCCGCCGTCGAAGGGCGATGTCCTCGCGACGAGCGGGTGGCCCGCCGTGGACGCGGCGCTCACCGACGAGGACGCGAAGGCGACCTTCGAGCGTGTGCGCACGATCGTGGACGCGATCCGCGCCGTCCGGAGCGCCAACCAGGTCGAGCCCCGCCGGAAAGTCGCCCTCCACGCCTTCGCTTCGCTCGCCGAGGAGATCGCCGCCGCGTCCGGCCTCGTCGAATCCCTCGCAGGCCTGCACACCGTCTCCACCGACGCGCCCGACGGCGCCGCCGCCTCGTTCACCCTCGACGGCGTCGAGCACCGCCTCGCGGACCTTGCCGACGCCCTCGACCCCGCGGCGGAACGCGAAAGACTCACGAAGGAGAAGGCCGACCTCGAGAAGTCGATCAAGGCCCTTGAGGGCCGTCTGGGCAACCCGGGTTACACCGAGAAGGCCCCGCCCCATCTCGTGCAGCAGACCCGCGACGAGCACGCGAAGGCGAAGGCGGACCTCGAGGCGATTGTCAAGTCGCTGGAGGCCCTCGGGTGAGCGGATCGGTTCGACGCTGTGTCCGCCGGTTCCATGGCGCCGCGGCGCTCGCGGGCGCCCTCGCGGGGATCGCCGCGTGCGCCCCGACGCCCCCGCGCGCGCAATCGATCACGCCCCGATCGGCCCCCGCCCAGACCTCGGGCTCGCTGGACGACGCGCTCCGTGCGCGCGCCGAGCGCGCGACGGATCGCGACGCCGCCCCCTCCCGGCGCGGCAGCGTCATCGTGAGCGAGGAAGACTGGACCTACGCCGGACGCGCCGGGCGCATCATCACCACCCCCCACTTCCGCATCCACACGACCGTCAAACGCTCGCTGCTGCTCGACCGCACCCCCGATTTCGCGGAACTCGCCCTCGCCTCCTACCGCTCCGCGCTCGGCGACCTCCCCGAGCCCGGCGCGCGCCTCGACACCTTCGTCATGCACAGCCGGGCGGAGTGGGAATCGATCACCCGCTCCATCGCGGGCGACCAGGCCCCCACCTACCTCCGCATCCCGCGCGGCGGCTTCGCCCTGGGGGGCAAGGGTGTCTACTACGACATCGGCCCGCGCGACACCCTCTCCATCGCCGCCCACGAGGGGTGGCACCAGTACACCCAGGCGACCTTCCGCCACCCCCTCCCGCTCTGGCTCGAGGAGGGCATCGCCGCTTACTTCGAGGGCTTCCGGTGGGACCGCGCCGACCGCACCCTCCCGGTCTTCCTGCCCTGGTCCAACCCCCAGCGGTTCGACACCCTGCGCGACGCCGTCGCGGAAGACAAGCTCATGCCCCTTCGCGAGATCCTCGTCAGCCGCCCCCAGGACCTTTTGGAGCGGACCGACGGGCGGGCCCTGGTCTACTACGCGCAGGTCTGGGCCCTCGCCCACTTCCTCCGCGAGGGCGCCGGCGCGAAGTACCGCGAGCCCCTCGCCCGCCTCCTTCTCGACGCCGCGGAGGGCCGGCTGTTCGGCGAACTCGCCCAGCAGATCGGCCAGCGCAACGCCCGACGGACGCTGGGCCGACGCGTCGGGGACGGCGTGTTCCGCGCCTACTTCACCGACGACCTCGACACCGCCCAGCGCGAGTACGAGCAGTTCATCCGCGCGGCGACCCTGCCCGGGACGCGCGGGGACATGACCGCGGGACGGTCGCCGCTAGAGAACGACTAGACGATCAGGTTCCCAACTTCCAGAGCGCGACCGGATCCGCATCCCCAGGCCGCCACCCCCTCGGAACGACCTCATTCAAAAATCGGTCCTTCAATCGAAGTTGATACGACTCTGAGCTCTTTCTCTCTGGGGTACGCCATAATCGGTCTTCGTCGTACCGGGATTCGAGCCTGCGGAGCGATGTGACCGAGTACCCGAGCCGTAGTTGGCACGCGATCGCAAAGTCGTGCCATTCCGTCGCGTCCATCCACTCAATCCTGAGACGATCCCACGCCATTTTCAGCGAATACGCCGGCAATCGATCATCCGATCCAGACTGAAACCCGCATATCGGACAGAGACTGCGAAGCGGCTTGCCGAGTCGCGTCCAGCACGGGCCCTCCGCCGCCCAGAGGCGTACACCACATACAGGACACAGACATGAGCCATCGTCAAAGACTACGAGGGACGCAGGTTCACCGATCGGATCAATGAAGTCGAATGGGACTCGCTGAACGGAGGATCCTAGTCGATTGAGGTCGTGCGTTCAGCGCCTGTGAATGAGGATGAGCATCCGACGCCTCCGCCTCCCTCTCCCCCGTGGGGAGAGGGCCGGGGTGAGGG
>DLBY01000070.1:0-167 GCA_002480345.1 Phycisphaerales bacterium UBA7812
GTCGCCCTCATCGCGGGCGGGCACACGCTGGGCAAGGTGCACGGCGCCGGGCCCGCCAGCCATGTCGGGCCCGAGCCCGAAGCCGCCCCGATCGAGCAGCAGGGCCTGGGCTGGAAGAGCAGCTACGGCACGGGCAAGGGCGCCGACACCATCACCAGCGGTCTGGA
>DLBY01000070.1:462-792 GCA_002480345.1 Phycisphaerales bacterium UBA7812
CGACACCATCACCAGCGGTCTGGAGGGCGCCTGGACCCCCACCCCCACCAGGTGGTCCAACGCATACCTCAACAGCCTGTTCGCCTTCGAGTGGGAGCTCACCAAGAGCCCCGCCGGCGCGTGGCAATGGACGCCCGTCGATGCACCGGCAATCGTGCCCGATGCGCACATCGAAGGCAAGAAGAACAAAATCATCATGCTCACCACCGACATCGCGCTGATCGAAGACCCGATCTACCGCGAGATCTCCCAGCGGTTCGCAAACGACGCGTCCGCCTTCAATGACGCGTTCGCGCGGGCGTGGTACAAGCTGACCCACCGGGACATGGG
>DLBY01000070.1:1094-6039 GCA_002480345.1 Phycisphaerales bacterium UBA7812
CAAGCTGACCCACCGGGACATGGGCCCCCACGCCCGCCTGCTGGGCCCCGATGTCGCGCCCCCGCAGGTCTGGCAGGACCCCGTCCCACCCGTCGACCACAACCTCGTCGATGCGCGCGACATCGCGTTGCTCAAGCGCGACATCCTCGCATCGGGGCTGCCCGTCGCCGACCTCGTCAAGGCCGCCTGGGCCTCCGCGTCCACCTATCGCGACAGCGACAAGCGAGGCGGCGCGAACGGCGCCCGCATCATGCTCGAACCCCAGCGCTCCTGGGAGGTCAACGATCCCGATGAGCTGGAAGGCGTGCTCGCGACACTCGCCGAGATCCGCGAATCGTTCAACGACGC
The DNA here is from genome assembly GCA_002480345.1 of Phycisphaerales bacterium UBA7812. Taxonomy (GTDB): domain Bacteria; phylum Planctomycetota; class Phycisphaerae; order Phycisphaerales; family UBA1924; genus UBA1926. The sequence continues at coordinate 1,443 of DLBY01000070.1, forward strand.
CCAGAACGACGACACCCGCATCTCCATGGCCGACATGATCGTCCTGGGCGGATGCGCCGCGATCGAGGCCGCCGCCCGCGAAGCGGGACACAGCATCACCGTCCCGTTCATCCCGGGGCGAACCGACGCCACCGCGGAGATGACCGACGCCGAATCGTTCGCCTTCCTGCGCCCGATGACCGACGGCTTCCGCAACTACACCGGCGCCGAGTACTACCGGCGCCCCGAGGTCGAACTCGTCGACCGCGCCAACCAGCTCACCCTCACCCCGCCCGAGATGACCGTCCTCGTGGGCGGCATGCGAGCCCTCGGCGCAAACACCGACGACACGACCCGAGGCATCCTCACCAACCGCCCCGGCGAGTTGACCAATGATTTCTTCGTCAACCTGCTCGACATGGGCACCGAGTGGAAACAAGCCGAGGGCGACGAGCACCTCTACATCGGGTTCGACCGCGAGACAGGCGCGCAGAAGTGGACCGCAACGAGCGTCGATCTCATCTTCGGCGCCAACTCCGAGCTCCGTGCGCTCGCGGAGGTCTACGCGAGCGACGACGCCTCCCGCAAGTTCGCCGAGGACTTTGTCTCCGCCTGGAACAAGGTCATGAACCTCGATCGCTTCGACCTCGACCCGCACACCCACGGCGCCTCCGCCCGCGCGATGACGACGGACTGACGCCTCCAATCCCGATACGCGATCCCTTCGCCCGAGCGGGAACCAACCGGTTCCCGCTTTTTTTATGGCCCTTGCGGAGGAATCAGGTCCGCGTTGCGGATCTCGGACATCTCGAACACCCGCGCCCGCTCGGGCTCCGCCGCGTGCCGCCGTGAGAGGCGGATGTAATGCTCGGGAAGTTTCGCGAGATACGCCCGGTCCGCGTCGTTCACGGCGCGCACGATCTTGCCGGGCACCCCCACCACCACCTGTCCGTCGGGCACCTCCATCCCGGGAGGCACCACCGCCCCCGCCCCGATCAGGCACCCCTTCCCGATCCTCGTGTGCCCCAGCACCACCGCCCCCATCCCGATCAGCGTCCCGTCGCCGACCGACTCGCCGTGCACGATCGCCCCGTGCCCGATGGTGACAGCCCGCCCGATGACATTCGCGTACAGGTGATCGCAATGGATGACCGCGTTGTCCTGGACATTGGTCCCCTCGCCGATCACCACCGGCGCGACATCACCCCGCACCACCGCGCCGTACCAGACGCTGACACGCGCACCCAGCCGGACATCGCCGATCACGCGCGCCGTGTCCGCGATAAACGCGCCGTCCCGTTCCCTCACCGTCACGGCTGATCCTCCCCGTTTCCATCCCCGCGTTGCTCCCGCACCCGCGCTTCGGAGCCTTGGGGCTCAAGCACAACCGGCGCGATCATCTCGCGCAGCAACCCGTCCATCTGCTCGATCGTCCCTCGCTGACTGGGCTCATCCGCGAGGTTGTACCACTCGTGGGGGTCGGTCCGATGGTCATACAACTCGATCGCGCCGGTGTTGTACCGGACATACCGATGCGTCCGCGTCCGGATGCTCCAGTGCTGGCTGGCCGGGTCGTCGTGTGCCTCGGGAGGCTGCTCGCGCGCCGCGTCCTCCTCCGCATGCACCATCGTCAAAGCCGCGGGAGGGCCCTCCCAAACACCGGCAGCCGGATCGGTGAGCAGCGGACGCAGCGAATGCCCGTCCAGCGGTCGCCCCGCCGCGCTCTTCCGCGTGTCGCCCTCCAGCCCGCAGAGGTCCGCGAGCGTCGGATACAGATCGATCAGGCTCACGGGCGTGTCCGTGCGCCCACCCGCGACGCTCACCCCCGGCGCGCGCACGAAGAGCGGCACCCGCGTGCTCTCCTCCCACGGGCTGTTCTTGAACAGAAACGACTTCTCCCCGATGTTGAACCCGTGATCGCTCGTGATCACGACCACCGTGTTCTCGTCGAGCCCCGTCCGCGCAAGCGCGCCGAGCACGACGCCGATCTGCGCATCCGCGAATGCCGTGCACGCGAGATAGGCCTGCGCGAACCGCTTCAGCCCCGCCTCCGCCGAGCCGTACGACGCCTCGATCAACCGGAAATACCGCCTCCCCTTCACCTCAGGAGAGAAATGCGCCGCGTACCGCGTGTCGCCCGCGTCCCCCGCGAGCCTGGGGGGCAGCTCGACCGAGTCGAGCGGGAACCGGTCGAAGAACGCCTGCGGCGCATACATCGGCGTGTGCGGCCTGATGAACCCCACCGCGAGGAAGAACGGTTCGCCCTCCTCGCTGAAACGCTCCAGCCGTCGCGCCGCCCACCGCGCCACCCGCTCGTCAGGCGTCAGGTCCCGATCGTCCGGCCCCGCATACCGGAAGGGTCGCACGGATTGCCATCCCCCATAGATCCACCCCGACCCGGGCTTGTCGGCATCGGGCTGTCGCGGGTCGTCCGCGAACGGCACATCCGCCAGCGAGCCGAACGATCCGTCGATTGCGCCGATCGATCGGAAGGGCTCCGCGACGCTGGGGTGCCCGACGCGCCGCTCACCATCCCACGCGAGCGGGCCGTAATCCGCGGGGTTCGGGAACTCGTCCCACTCCCCGCGGCGCGCATGGTGCATCAACTTCCCCGAGCCCACGACGCGGTACCCGTTCTCGCGGAAGTACCCCATCAGCGTCTTCGACTCCGCGAGCACCGGGTTCTCGAACCACTTCTTCCAGAACAGGTTCCCCGAAGTATGGGGGTAGATCCCTGTCAGGAAACTCGACCGCGACGGAGCGCACACCGGGTTGTTGGAGTGCGCGTTGGTGAAGGTCACGCCGGTGCGTGCAAACGACGCCAGCGCCGGCGTCTGCGCCTGCGGATGCCCGCCCAGAGGCTCCACCCAGTCGTTGAGATCGTCGCACACAATCAGCACGACATTCGGGCGCGACGGCGCCGCGGTCGCCCCACCACACGCGACCGCGACACCGATCAGCGTTGCAACCACTCCGAGCACATGTCGCATCATGATCCCCGTATATCCGCTGCGCTCAGCCGTCGCCACCGGGGCGCTCAGCGTCGTCCGCGTTGCGCGCGCGCTCGAGCGTTCGCCTCGCCCTCTTGACGGGCCCCGCCCCGGGGCCCATCGCCGCTTCGAGATCCTCGACCGCGCGCACGAGCAGGCTCTCCGCCTCCGCCCGATCCGATGCCGAGCCGCCCCCCAAGATCGCCTCCGCGAGCGACGCCCGCGCCATCGCGGTGCTCGGATGCGCCGCGCCGATCGCGCGCACCGAGGCATCCAGCACACCCCGCAACACGGGGATCGCCTCGCGCGCCCGCTCCGTGCGCACGAGAAGAACCCCCAGGTTCTGCCGCGTCGAGATCGTGTCGGGGTGCTCCATCCCCAGCGCGCCCTCCTGCGCCGTGAGCACCGCGCGGTAGTCCGCCTCCGCCTCGACCACGGATCCCGCTCGCTCCCGCGCGACCGCCCGGTTCGCGCGCGCCTTCAGCGCCAACGCGTGCAGCGGGCCGTACAGCAGTTCCGACATCTCCACGCACCGCCCGTGCCACCGCAGCGATGCTTCGTGATCCCCCGATCGGCTGCACAGGATCGCCATCGTGTTCAGCGTCACGCACACCGCGGGCGAGGGCGCGCCCCGCCCCGCCGCAGCCTCCGCGTGCGGGCGCAGCATCCCGAGCGCCCCCGCCAGATCGCCTGATTGGGTCACGATGATCACCCGCTTGTTGATCGTGTGCAGCAAACGGTCGTCGTCCGGCTCCAGAACCGGTTCGAGCAGCGACCACGCCTCGTCGAGCGGCCCTTGCGCCTCTTCGAGCCGACCCGCCGACAACCGCAGCCCTCCCATCGCGTCCAGCGCGATCCCGAGATCGAGCGGCCCGACACCCGGGGCGCGCCGCCTGATCTCGATCGCCCGCTCCAGGCGCGGCGCCGCCTCCTCGAAACGACCCCGCTCGGCCTCGAGAATCCCCCTCGCGAGCAGCGTGTCGGCCATCGCCGGAGAATCCTCCTGTCCCAGCACCCCCCGCAGCCGCTCCGCTTCCGCGAGGTGATCCGCGGCGCGATCGACCGAGCCGATCGCCGCGTAGGTAGCGCCGACACGGTGCTCGAGCGGCGCGCGGACCGCGGGCGACTCGATCGCGTCCGATCGGAGCCGATCGTGCGCACGATCGAGCACCCCGCGGAGCAGCGCCGTATCACGACCCCGCGCGTTCTCGGGGTCCACGGTGCGGAGCATGTCATCCAGGAAGACCCCGATCTGCTCTGCGATGATGCGTTGCTCCTGCTCGGCGCGCGCCGCGCTCGATACACGCTGGTACGCGACCGATCCGGCGACGACCGCCCCGATGCACCCGAGCACCGCCGCGGTGCCCGCGATCGCCGGGACCGGGTGCCGGCGCACGAACATGCGCGCCGTGTACGACGCCGACGCGGGGCGCGCGAGGATGGGCCTGCGGGCACGGAACCGGCGCACATCCTCGAGCAGCCGGTCCACGCTCGCGTACCGGTCCGCGGGCGACTTTGCCATCGCCTTGCGCACGATCCGGTCCAGGTCCCCCCGGAGGCGCGACGCCCAGCGGCGCGCGCCCGCGTCCCCCGCCGCCGCTCGGCTCGGGGGGGCGGGGTCGGTCTCG
>DLBY01000070.1:6338-21182 GCA_002480345.1 Phycisphaerales bacterium UBA7812
GGGGGGGCGGGGTCGGTCTCGCACACCACGCGCTCCGCCTGCTCGCGCGAGCCCTCCACCCGGTAGGGCTTGGTCCCCGACACCAGCTCGTAGAGCAGCAGGCCCAGCCCGTAGACATCCGTCGTCTGGCTCACCGCGTCCCCCCGGATCTGCTCGGGGGCCGCGTATTGCGGCGTGAGCGGGCGGTCCCCCAGAAGGGTGACCCCGTCTTCATCGTCGCGCACGATCTTTGCGATCCCGAAGTCGAGGAGCTTGGGGACCCCCTCCCGCGTCACCAGCACATTCGCGGGCTTAAGGTCGCGGTGGATGACCATGTGCGCATGGGCATAGGCGACCGCCTCGGCGATGCGTTCGAACAGCGCCAGCCGCGCCGGGAGAGCCAGGTCGTCCGCGGCGCGGTCGAGCCGCACGCCGTCCACATGCTCCATCACGAAGTAGGGCCGCCCATCGTCGGTGACCCCGCCGTCGAGGATGCGCGCGATGCCCGGGTGCTCGAGACGGGCGAGGACGCGTCGTTCGATGCGGAATCGCTCGCGCGCCGCGGGGGATCCGGCGTCCGCGAGGAGCACCTTGACCGCGACGGTCTGCTCGAACAGGCCGTCGGCGCGGCGCCCCCGATAGACCCGCCCCATGCCGCCCGACGCGATGGGCTCGATGACCTCGAACACCCCGAGGCGCGCGCCCAGCAGCGGGTCCGGCTCGCCCTCGAAGGGGGCGCTCCCGTCGAGCGCCGCGGCGGGCGTGTGCTCGAGGAATCCCGTCGCGGAAAGCTCGACGCGCCCCAGCGATTCGGCGAGCGCCAGCGCTTCGGGCGAATCGGCGAGCGCGTCCCGGATCGCGCGCGCGCGGCGGTCCTCGGGGAGCGCATCCGCCCGATCGATCGCGCGGAAGACGCGGTCCCACAGCTCGTCGGGCACGGTCGCTCCGGTGCGCTCAGGCATCGTCGCCTCCCGTCGGGTTTGTGCCGAGTTGGAGAAGGAGCCATGCGCGGGCCGAGTCCCATTCGCGTTTCACGGTCGCGGGGGAGATCTCCAGGACGCGTGCGGTGTCGTCAACGCCCAATCCCCCGAAGAAGCGGAGTTCCACGACGCGCGCGCGTCGCGGGCTGATCGACGCGAGGCGCGAGAGCGCCTCGTCGAGCTCGACGAGATCGAGCCTTGCCGGATCGCTCGCGAGGGCATCGACATCGAGCGGGACGCGTTGTCGCTCCCCCCCGCGTTTCTGCCGCTTGTGCCGTCGCGCGTGGTCCACGAGCACGCGACGCATGGTCGTCGCCGCGACCCCGTAGAAATAGGTCTCGTCCTCCCACTCCACGGCTGTCTGGTCGAACAGGCGGAGATAGGCCTCGTGCACGAGGGCGGTGGGTTGCAAGGTGTGGTCGTCGCGCTCGCGTCGCAGGAGGGCCTGCGCCAGGCCGCGGAGTTCGGCGTAGACGACGGCGCCCAGACGCTGGGCGGCGCCGGCGTCGCCCGTGCGACCCGCCTGCAGCAGCACTGTTGCCTCGGAAATCCCGCCCACGCCGCACTCCCTCGCCCGGTCGGCCCCTGACCAGCATACACGGCGGGCGCCGGATCTCGGTTTTTTCCGTTTTCGTGAGCTCCGACGGCCCCGGATGACGCGAGGGCCCCTGAGCACACGCCGGGGCTCGCGGCCGGGGCGATCCGGACCGCGGGTGTTGCCCCGGACACGCCATCGGAGCAAAGGAGACCATCATGGAATTCACGAACACCGCCCGTGCGCTGTGCGCGGGCCTGCTCGCGGGGCTCGCGGGCACCGCGTCCGCGATCGATGTCGGGTTCACCTACCAGGGCTACCTCGAGGACAACGGGGTCGCGGCGGACGGCGCGAGCGATGTGCCGATCGCCTTCCGGTTGCACACGAGCCCCACGCTGGACCAGCCTGTCGGCGGGCTCGTCACGAAGAGTGCGGGCGAGATCGAATTCGACGGCGGGCTCTTCTCGACCGACCTCGGGTTCGATGTCGGCGCCTTCAACGGCGACCAGCTCTGGCTCGAGGTGATCGTCGACGGGACGGCGCTGTCGCCCCGCCAGAAGGTCACGGCGGCGCCGTACTCGCTGGCGACAAGGGGGATCGTGGTGGACGGCGACGGCGATGTGGGAATCGGCGTCAGCGATCCGCTGAATCCCCTGCATGTTGATGGGCGGATCCGCTCGACAGGGGCCGGGGCGGGGCTCTCGGTCTACAACCCCGACAACCAGGAGGCCTCGTACTTCCTCGGCTGGCAGAACGGCGTGCCTCGCCTCCGGATCGGCGGGAACGGGCCCGGCGGGAACGGCGGGTTCGATATCCAGCGGATCGGCGACGCGACGCTGCTCCGCATCGACGGGGACGGGCGGCTGGGCATCAAGGAGAAGAACCCCGACCTGCGGCTGACGATCGACCAGCAGGGGCTGGGGCTGAACAACCCGAGTTCGCAGACGCTCGCGTTCCACACGAACGGCGCCGAGCGGATGCGGCTGACGAGCGACGGACTCTTCGGGATCCGCACGACGAGCCCCGCGACGCTGTTCGAGGTCGACGCGTACGACCTCGCGCTGCCGACCGGCGCCAGCGGCGCCGCGGCGTTCCGCTACGCGACGGGCCTGCCGTTCCCGGGCGCGGTGCCCAACACCGACAAGGCGACGGTCGATATCACGAGGCTGGGCGGAACGAGCGGCGCGGAGGCGCTGGATGTCTACGCGGAGGGCGCACGGGCCGCGACATTCGTGAGCGATGAGTCGGTCTCCCCGACCGTCGAGGTGCAGAACCTGCAGGCGGCGACGGCGCTGAAGCTGCTGTCGTTCGGCGGGAACGGGCCGATCATGGATATCGAGATCCCCGGGCCGGGAACCATCGGTTCGGACTACATCGTGATGCGGAACTCGGGGGGGAACCAGGCGCGCATCGATCGCAACGGACGGGGCTACTTCAACAATGGCACGCAGACCGGCGGCGCCGATGTCGCGGAGTGGTTTGCGGTCGAGGGCTCGGTTTCGGTCTACGAGCCTGGCGACCTGCTCGTGATCTCGACCGAGTCGGACCGCACGGTGGCGCGCTCCGCGGAGGCGTACAGCACGCTCGTCGCGGGCGTGCACGCGACCAAGCCGGGCGTGCTGCTCACCGAGCGGCATGTGGACGCGGACCACTCGGACATGGTGCCGATGGGTGTCGTGGGGGTGATCCCGACGAAGGTGAGCGCCGAAAACGGCCCCATCCGCCGGGGCGATCTTCTCGTCGCGTCGGGCACGCGGGGGCACGCGATGCTGGGCACCGATCGCTCGCGGATGCTCGGCGCGATCGTGGGCAAGGCGCTCGAGGACTTCGACGGACCCGGGACGGGCATCATCCGCGTCATGGTCAGCCCCCGATGAACCGGAAGGAGGAACCGACGATGCGGACAATCTTGTTTCCATCCCTATCTTCGCGGCTTGTCGCGACAACCCTTGTCGCCCTCGCGGGCCTGACGGCTCCCGTCGGCGGGGCACCCGAGATTCCCTGGTCGTCGATCGACGGCGGCGTCGAGCGGATGTCGGGCGCCGGGTATGTTCTGACCGGCACCGTCGGGCAGCACGACGCGGCACCACCCGCCGCGGGCGCGGGTTCCGTGCTCTGGGGGGGCTTCTGGCAACCCACGCTGACGGACGGCGCACCGGGCTGCACGGCCGCGGATCTTGCGCCGCCGTTCGGCGTGCTCGACCTCGCGGACATCAACACATTCGTCGGCGCGTTTCTCTCGCAAGAGGTGATCGCGGATCTCGACGGAAACGGGGTGTACGACCTCTCGGACATCACCGCGTTCACCTCCGCGTTCCTCGCGGGGTGCCCCTGAGGGCTCTTTCCGCTGCGCTCTGACGCGGTGCCGCTTGACTTTGCCCGCTCCCGTGCACGGCACGCGGAGCGGGCTTTTCGCGCGCACGATGTCCACCCGATCTCGTCCCCGACATATCCCGATACAGCGCCCTGCTCGGGGCACGATCTGGTACGCTGGAATCGCGGTCCGTTCGAGGTCGTGTATGGGAACGCAGCAGATCAGCCATCCTGAGGGGGAGGAGAGCCACCGGCGTGCGATCCAGCATGTCCTGCGCGATCTCGATGCGCTCGAGTCGATGATGGAGCAGGGCTGCTTCGAGACAGATGCCAAGCGGATCGGCGCCGAGCAGGAGCTGATGCTGATCGACCGCGCGTGCCGGCCGGCGCCGCGGAGCGGGGAGGTGCTCGAACGGATCACCGATCCGCGCGTGGTTCCCGAGCTCGCGAAGTTCAACATCGAGTTCAACAGCGATCCGATCCGGGTGGGCGGCGATTGTCTCGCGACGCTCGACCGCCAGCTGCGCGAGGGATTCGCGACGGTGCGTGACGCGGCGGGCGAGATCGGGGTCCTCCCGCTGATGACGGGCATCTGCCCCACGATCGATCTCGCGGATCTCTCCCGCGACAATCTCGCGCCGATGGACCGGTACCTCGCGCTCGACGACATGCTGCGGCTCATGCGCGGCACGGATTTCGAGCTCCACATCGAGGGCGCCGACGAGCTGCTGGTGCGTCACCCGAGCATCATGCTCGAGTCGGTCAACACGAGCTTCCAGGTGCATTACCAGACGACGCCCGACGATTTCGCCGCGGATTACAACACGGCGCTCGCGGTCGCGGCGCCTGTCCTCGCGGTGAGCGTGAACAGCCCGATCCTGTTCGGCAAGCGGCTGTGGCGTGAGACGCGGATCGCGATCTTCCAGCAGGTGGTCGACACGCGCGCCAAGGGCGCCGGGCACCGCGAGATGCTGGGACGCGTCCGGTTCGGAGAATCGTGGGTGCGCGAGTCGGTGCTCGAGGTCTTCCGCGCCGATGTCGCGCGGTTCAAGCAGGTGATCGTCGCGAGCGAGCACGAGGTGGAGGACCCCAACGAGGCCCTCGAGAGCGGGCGGGCACCCAAGCTCAAGGCTCTGCAGGCGTTCAACTCCAGCATCTACCGCTGGATCCGCCCCTGCTACGGCATCACGGACGGCAAGCCGCACCTGAGGATCGAGAACCGCCTCTTCCCCTCGGGCCCGACCATCCAGGACGAGGTCGCGAACGCGGCGTTCTGGATCGGGCTCATGGCGGAGGGCCCCCACCGCTGGCCGGACATCCACAAGAAGCTCGATTTCCGCGATGTCCGGTCCAATTTCATCACCGCGGCTCAGCAGGGTCTGTCGTGTCACATCTGCTGGATCAACGACACCGAGCGATCCATGCGCGAGCTGATGGTCGAGGCGTTCATCCCCGCGGCACGCGTGGGGCTCGCTCGGCTCGGTATCGACCGAACGGACGCGGACCGGGCGATGTCGGTCATCGAGTCGCGCGTCTCGACGCGGCGCACCGGCGCACGCTGGCTGATCGATTCTGCCGCACGCCTGCGTGGACAGGGCACGCGCGCCGAGCGGCTCGACCGCCTCACCGAGGCGATGCTCGCGAACCAGGACTCGGGCCTTCCGGTCCACGCCTGGCCGCTCGCGGAACAGTCCGCGGGCCCGGCGCGCAAGGGTTCTTTCTCGACGGTTTCGCAGTGCATGAGCACGGATCTGTTCACGGTCTCGGAGGACGAGTGCATCGACCTGGTCGCCTCGATCATGGATTGGGAACGCCTGAGGCACATCCCGGTCGAGAACGAGGATCATCAGCTCGTCGGGCTCGTGTCGTACCGCACGCTGCTCCGGATCCTCGCGAAGCGGTGCACGCCCAGGAGCGCGCGAGAGATCGCGGCGCGGGATGTCATGATCGAGAACCCGGTCACGGTTTCCCCCGAGACGCCCTCGATCGAGGCGATCGCGCTGATGTGCGAGAATAAGATCTCCTGCCTGCCTGTCGTGGAGGACGGCAAACTGGTCGGCATGGTTTCCGAACGCGACTACACCGCGATCGCGAAGAGACTGCTCGAACGCGCACTGCTCGAAGACGACGAATGACACCGATCGCCGCGCCCGCAACGCTCCCCCGCGTCATCTGCGACCACCACGCTCCGCGCCCCGGGCCCACGCTCATCGCCGTCGGGGGGCTGCACGGCAACGAGCCCGCGGGGATCCTCGCGTCCGAGGCGCTGTCCCGGCGCCTGCACAACAGCGGAGGCCTCGCGTGCGGGCGCTTCGTCGCGCTGCGGGGGAACCTTTCGGCGCTCGCGGTGGATCCGGAGGAGCCGTCCAACAACCCGCGGTATCTCGCCCACGACCTCAACCGCCTGTTCCGTGAGGACGACACGGATCGCACGCCCGATCACGCGCAGCGCGACGCGCTCCGAGACGCGCTCGCCGCGATCGAGGGCGAGCGGACGGGCCCGGTGTACCTGCTCGATCTGCACACGACCTCGTCGGACAGCCCGCCCTTCATCGCGGTGGAGGATTCGCTCCCCGCGCGAAGGTTCGCCGAGCGGTTCGCGCTCCCGCTCATCCTCGGCATCGAGGAGGACCTGCACGGGTTGCTGATGGACGAGGCGACCGCGCGGCTCGGCGCCGTCGCGCTCACCGTCGAGGGCGGGCGGCACGATAGCCCCAACGCCGTGCGCACCTTGGAAGCGGTGCTCTGCATCGCCCTGGAGTCGCTCGGGCTCACGGAGCGGTCCTGGGCCGATTGCTTCGATGGGCGCGAGCCTCTCGAGATCACTCGCGCGGCCGCGTCTCGGCACGCGCACCGCGTCTATGACATCCGGCACCGCGAGCCCGTTTCGGCGTTGCCCTACGAGCCCGATCCCTCGGCCGAGCCGTTCGATCGGGTGCGCGCACGCCGGACGCGTATCGCGGTCCAAGAGGGGTCGGATCTGCTCAGCGCCGAGTCCGGCTTGCTGTTCATGCCCAATAAGCAACGCGATATCCGGGTCGGGGACGACGCGTACTTCGTTGTGCGACGCGTCGGGTGGATCTGGTTACGACTCTCCGCGTGGGTCCGCCTCCGCCCGGGCCTGCACGCGCTGCTCCCGCGGATCCTCCCCGGCGTGCGCCGACGCCGGGACCACCCGCACGATCTGCTGGTCGATCCTGAGATCGCGGCGGTGCTGCGTCGGGAGATCTTCCACCTGCTCGGCTACCGGCTCGTCCGCTTCGAGACAACGCCGGGCGTCTCACCCGTGCGTCGGCTTGCCCGCGCCGTGGCGCTTTCGATCCATGCGACCGTCGTGATCGCACGCAACCTGATCTCGCGGGGGTCAACCGACGACGCTCACGAGGCGGGGGATGCGGAGTGGATTGTCAGCCGGCACACACTCGATCGGGCGGCGCACGGACCGGACTGATTTGCAGAGACCCGATTCAAGTTCTCTTTCATTTTTGATGTGAATTGACTTTGCACGGGACGCCCGCTACCGTGGTCCTACTTAAAGAAACTTTATGGAACGGAACACAGATGATCTTTCATTCCAACGCGTCTCGCCGAAGTCTCCGCGCACTCCTGATCCCCGCGTCCGCCCTGCTGGGCTTGGCCGCCCTCGCCGGCTGCAACGATTCCTCCGCCGAAGAAGCCGGTGAGGAGATCGACGAGGCGATCGAAGAGGCGGGTGACGAGATCGAAGAAGCCACGGACGGCTGATCAGTTTTTCTCAAAGAACCCGGCGCACACTTGCTCGGTCGGGTCAACGCCCGATGGTATCTGCTTTGTATCTCAATTCTTCTTGAAAGGACTTCTCATGCTTGGTTGGGCAATCTTCTTCCTGATTATCGCGCTGCTTGCCGCCGCTCTCGGCTTCACCGGCGTCGCCGGGACGGCCGCGTGGATCGCGCAGCTGCTCTTCGTTGTCTTCCTCGTTCTCTTCCTCGTGAGCATGGTCGTCCGGGCGATGCGTGGAAGAAGCGTCGCGTGATGCGGCTGTGAGTCTTCGACGCCTGCCGTGCGCGAGTCCTGCCAAGCGTCGAGCGCGCGGCAATCAGCCCGCGGGCGTGACTCAGTCCGCGAGCCGCGCTTCGATCTCGTCGAGCATCAGCGCCGCGCACCCCCCGGGTGACACGCGCGACCGCACACTCGCATCGGCATCGCACGCGTCCGCGTCCATCCCCGCGATGGCCTCCGCGGCGCGCCCATACGCGTCCCGGAACGGCACGCCCTCGCCCGCCAGTTTCACCGCGTGATCGGTCGCGAACATCGCGGGGTCCATCGCGGTGCGCATGCGGCCCGTGTGCAGCGTCGCGGTTTCGATCAGCCTCGGGATGTGCGCGAGCGCTTCCAGAGAGACCTTTACCGCGCGCACCAGCGCGGGCTTGGTGATCTGGAGGTCGCGGTGGTAGCCGCTGGGCAGGCTCATCGCCTGCTGGATCTCTCCCATCGCGCCCCCCACCACCGCGGCAGAGGCGCGCAGCAGTTCGGCCATGTCCGGGTTTTTCTTGTTGGGCATAATCGACGAGCCGGTGACGAACCCGGGGCCGAGTGTCACGAATCCGAACTCTTCAGCGCTGAAGAGCGAGTAGTCCCACGCGAGGCGGCGCACCTCTTGCATCGCCTGCCACAGCGTCGCGACGACCTGGTGCTCGAGCCTCCCCCGCGACGACTGCGCCGCCATCGGGTTGATCTGGAGCCGCGCGAATCCCAGGTCGTCGGCGACCCGCGTGCGCGCCAGCGGCAGGTTCACGCCGTACCCCGCCGCGGTTCCCAGGGGCGAGGCGTCCAGCCACGATCGTGTCAGCGCGCACAGCTCGGCGCAGTCCGCGAATCCCTCGGCGAACGAGCCCATCCACAGCCCCACCGTGGACGGCACCGCCCGCTGCAGGTGCGTGTACCCGGGCATCGGGTCCAACTCGTGCGCCCGCGCCACGCCGAGCGCCGCCCGACCGATCGCGAGGCATGACGCGCGCGCACGATCCAGCACATCCAGCATGTAGAGGCGCAGCGCCACCGCCACCTGGTCGTTCCGCGACCGTCCGAGGTGCACGCGCTTGCCCGCCTCGCCCAGCTTCTCGACCAGGAACGACTCGATCGCGGTGTGCCCGTCCTCGAATCGTTCGTCGAGCACGAAATCGCCCGAGGCGAACAGCGCGTCGAGTTCAGCGAGCGCCGCGTCGATGCGGTCGCCGTCTTCCGCTTCGATCAACTCGATCGAAACAAGCCCCTTGACATGCGCGCGCGTTGCGCGGATGTCGAACGGGAAGAGTTCACGATCCAGGATCACATCGTCCCGGCTCATGAACGCCATCGCGTCGGCCTCGACCGCTGCGCCCGGCTTGGCCCACAGCGGGCTCGCCCCGCCCCCGGATCCGTCCGCCGGTCCGCTCACACCCCGTCCTCCTCGTGCCCGGTGCTGAGGCCGGTCAGTTCGTCGTACCCCAGCGCGAGGTTGATGTTCTGGATCGCCTGCGACGCGGCCCCCTTCCGCAGGTTGTCGATGGTGCACACCACCGCGATCTCGTCGGGGCGGTCCGGGTTGACCGCGAATCCGCCGATCTCCGCGCCGTCGCGTCCGACGATCTCCTGCACGCGCGGCGTGTCCTCCCCGGTGATCTCGATGAGCGGGCAGTGGTGGTACGACGCGATGTACCGGTCCGCGAGCGCCTCCACGCTGGTCTTCTCGGTCAGCCTCGCCTGTACCGTCATCGTGATGCCCCGGAAGAACGGCGCGACATGGGGGCTGAACCGGATGCCCAGCCCGCCCGCGAGCCCGAGGTGACGCGCGATCTCCCGCTCGTGCGTGTGGTTCACCAGCTTGTAGGGCAGGACCCCGTTCGCCAGCGCCCGGTGGTCGTTGCGGTCCGACCGCTTCTTGCCGGCGCCCGAATAGCCCGAGACCCCGAAGCAGTGCGGCGCCTCCGCGAGCAGCGGGAGCAGCGGACGCACCGCGAGCTGGGCCGCGGTCGCGTAGCACCCCGGGTTGCTGATCCGCGTCGCGCCCTTCAGTGCTTCGGCGTTGTGCTCCGACAGCCCGTAGGTCCAGGCGTCGGTGAACCGGTAGTCCGCGCTCAGGTCCACCATCACCCGCGGCGCGTTTCCGCTCGCTTCGAGCGATTCCGCGAATGCCGTCGCCGCGGCGTCTGGCAGTGCCAGCACCACGATGTCGGCGTTCCGCTCCGCGACGCTCTCGGGCGTCAGGTTCTCGAATTTCATGCCGCCGAACGAAACTTTCGCGTGCTCGCTGATCGGCGCGCCCTCGAACAGGCGTGACGAGGCGTACGCGAGGTCGAGCAGCGGGTGCGATCCGATGATCTCGAGGAGTTCCACGCCCACATAGCCTCTCGCCCCGACGAGGCCCACGCGCAGCGTCTCCAGCTTCTTGGGTTTCATCTCCGCTTGCACCCCGCTCGCCTTGGTCGTCGTTCCGGTCTCAGCCGACATCTGCCGTCTCCTTCGCCTTGTTGCTGTTCGCCGTGCCGCCCTTGGGCTCCGCTATCGAGGCGTCCCCGTCCGGCGCGATCAACGCGCCGAAGGAATGTCCCAGGCTGAGCGCGTCTTGCACGCACGCCTCGATCTTGCCGCGATCGTTGTCCAGGCCGTACCAGAACACGATCCACTCCCCCGCGCGTTGCATCCCGTCGGCGCGCCCGAGGTACCACTTGTTCGCCTCGTTCGCCGATCGGCTGCGCCAGTAGAGCGCCGGGTGATCGCGTCGGATCCGGTTCCAGAGCGACGCCCCGAGCCCGATGCCCTGGGCCCGCTCGCTCAGGCCCAGCTTGTCGAGGTACCAGCCCGGACCGCGCTGCTTGAGGATCGCGATCGCCGCGTAATCCCCGCCGACATAGACCTTCGCCTCTTGCAGTGTGTCGAGGTAGGTCGGGTCGAGCCGGCGTCCGAAGCTCTGCTCGAGCAGCGCCGTGACACGCTCACGGTCCAGATCACCCAGCCCGGTCTGCGCGCGGATCGGTCGCCCCCGGCGGACCAGCGTCCCGCTCCCGCGGTGGGTGAACAGCTCGCGCGCGATCTTCGCGGGGCTCGTGATCGACACCGATGCGTGCTCGTCGAGTTCGCCCAGCAGATCGCGGATCTCGACGAGCTTGCGGGCCATGCCACCCGAGACCAGCCCCGACTCGAGCATGCCCGGCAGGTCCTCCGAGCAGTTCACCGCGGGGATGATCGCCCCGTCGGGGTCGAGGATGCCGCCGGTCGGGGTCAGGTAGATCACCTTCGTCGCGTTGAGCGCGAGCGCCAGCGCCCGCGTCGCGGTGTCCGCGTTGATGTTCAGCAGCTTGCCGTCCGCGGTCGTGCCGACGGGGCTCAGGATCGGCAATTGCCCCCGCTCGCTGGCGCGCGTGATCGCCTCGGTCAGCACGCCCGACACCTCTCCCACATGCCCCAGTTCGCTCCGCGTTGTGGGGATCGCCTCGAACACCCCCGTTGGAAGCGGGCGGGCCCGCACGCCGCGGCCGTCGATCGCGTCCGCGAGCTGCGCCCCGACGCGCTGGAAGACCCGCTGCGCCGCCGCGAGCACCTCGGGCGTGGTCACGCGCAGCCCGTCGACGAATGTCGTCTCCACGCCCGACGCCGCGAGTTCCTCGGTCAGCTGGGGCCCGCCGCCGTGCACGACCACCGGTGTCAGGCCCACATGGTGCATGAACACGAGCGCGCTGGCGAGTTCTTCCAGGTCGTCGGCGATGAGCCCGCCGCCCACCTTGACCACCGCGTACCGGCCCGCGCCGGTGTACTCGCGGAGATACCGATCGACCTCGGCGCGACCGCCCAGGTTGTGCAGCAGGTTGAGAACGATCTCACGAAGCATGCGATTCACCCCCGACCGAAACCGTCCCGCGGATGCTCGACGCCCCTTCCGCCCGCACCACCGATGCGTATGCCACGGCGCACGCCTCCAGCTGCGTCACCATGACGAATTCGTCCGCGGCGTGCGCCTGGGCGATATTGCCGGGCCCCAGCACCACCGAGGGCAGCCCCTCGTTCCCGTTGTCGCCCGCGGCGAAGAGCGCCGCTTCGGTCCAGAAGTCCACATCGGGGCCCGCGTCGAGACCCCACGACGCGACGCACGCCGCCATCCCGCTGTCCGCGGTCAGGGGCGGCGCGATGAACCGGTCGGTCCACACCGCCGATCCGTCCGAGGGCAGCAGCGCCTTCAGTGCGCGCACCCGCTCAGCCGTGCGCTCCGGGGCGTCCAGCCCGGGCTCGGGGCGGAACCCGAAGCGCACCGTCGCCTCGGAAGCGACGACATTGGAGGCCGTCCCGCCCTGCACGATCCCGATGTTGAAGCGGCTCCCCCCCAGCACCCCGCCCCGCTCGGCGAGCGCGAGCGCCCCGTGCATCCACGCGACCGCCTTATGGACCGCGCTCCCCCGGGCCGCGTGCGCGGCGGAGGTGTGCCCCGCGGTGCCCGAGAACGACACCTCGAACGAGGCGAAGCCCCGGTGCTGGAGCACCGCCCGCGCGCCTGTCGGCTCCGCGACGATGACCCGCGACCACCGCGAGCGCTCCGCGTCCAGGAAGGCCTTCACGCAGGTGCCCCGCCCGCCCTCCTCGTCGGTCGTGAACAGGACCGCCATGGGTTCGTCGGTCGCCTGCGCCACTCCGAGCAGGCAGGCCGCCGCCCCCTTGATGTCGCACGCGCCCAGCCCGTACGCCCGCGCGTCCGGGCCCTCCCTCTCGACGGAGAGCGCGAACGGATCCCGCGTCCAGTTGGGGTTCACCTTCACAGTGTCCAGGTGGCAGTTGAAGAGCGTGCCGTGGCGCGCGTCCGCGTCCCCGCGCACCGCAAGCAGGTTGACGCACCCGCCGCCCAGGTCGCGCAGCGTCACCGCGCAACCCGCCGCCTCGAGCGTGCGCACACAGTGCACGATCGCGGGATGCGAAGGAGACATCTGCGCGACGGGGTCGGACGAGTCCGCCGCGACGAGCGTGCGCAGGTGGTCGAGGATGGAGGCCGTCGGGATTGTGCTCACGCCGTGACCTGCTCCGCCTGCTTGAAGGCGATCTCCGAGCCCGCGCCCGTGCCCTTCTTCAGCACGCTCGCCCCGAGCGCCGAGGCGTTGCCCGCGATCTTGATGAACCCCTCGGCGTCCTGGGCGCTCCACGACGCGCTCTGGGCGTAGACATTCGCGTCGTCCATCAGGGCGTTGGAAGTCTCCACCGACACCGCGAGCGCCGCGCCGCCGCTGGTCTCGACGACCACCGTCCCGCTGACATTGCGCTGAGTCGAAGAGATCAGGGCCTCGAGGTCCGCCCGCAGGGGCTCGAAGAACAGCCCGCCGAACACGAGTTCGGTCCACTTCGTCGCGGCGACCGCCTTGAAGTCGTTCTGGTGCTTGGTGACCGTCAGTTCCTCGAGCGCCTTGTGCGCCAGCAGCAGGGCCTCGATGCCCGGGCACTCGTACACGATCCGGCCCTTCAGGCCCACGATCGTGTCGCCCGTATAGATCCCGCGGCCCACGCCGTACGCGCCGAACGCGTCGTTCAGCGACGCGAGCGCCGCCTTGCCGTCGGTGATGGGCTCGCCGTCGATCGCGACCGGCACGCCCTTCTCGAAGGCGATCGCGACCCGCAGGGGCTCTGCGGGCCACTCGGCGCGGGGCCTGGTCAGCTTCCGGCTCGCGTCGTCGGGGGCACCGAGCTCGTCGATCTCCGAGCCCGAGACGGTCACGCCCAGCACATTCTCGTTGATCGTGTACCGCTTCGCGCTCGCGTCGACCTCGAAGCCCCGCTTGGCGAGGTCCTCCATCTCGTACTTCCGGGGCGTCTTCGTGATCGCCTGGATGTCCCGGATGGGCGCGAGGATCGGTAGGTCCGTCAGGCAGCGGACCGACTGGTCGAAGCGGAACTGGTCGTTGCCCATCGCGGTGCAGCCGTGCGCCACCGCGGCCGCGCCCAGTTGGTGCGCCTTCGCGACCATCGCCTCGACGATGACATACCGGTCGCTGCACAGCAGCGGGTAGCGGTTCTGATACCGTGCGCCGCCCTGCACGAACGGGATGACGAACGAGGACCACAGGGCCGAACCCGCGTCCACCGCGTCGTGCCCGACGGCGCCCAGCGCGAGGGCCCGTTCGCGGATCGCGTCCTGCTCCGCTTCGTCCATCCCGCCCGTGTTCACGAAGACGGTGTGGACCGCGTACCCCTTCTCGATGAGATACGGCACGCAGAAGGAGGTATCCAGCCCGCCCGAGAAGGCGAGCACGACGAGCGGTTTGCCCTGGTTGTTGTCCGACATGGATCAATCTCCGAACACCGGCGGGCGTCTCGGCCCCCGATGCGTGTGCTGGTTCTTGGCTGCGTACGCCATGGCCGTTCCGGCCGTGCGAACGATCCCGCGGCCTCGATCCGGCGGGCACGGCCGACACGGCCGTGGCACACCGTTGATTACCTGTTCGCCCCCGCCAGCGCCGCCATCAGCGCCTTCTGGACATGCAGGCGGTTCTCCGCCTCCTCGATGATCAGCGAGTTGGGCGAGTCCATCACCCCGTCGGTCGCCTTGATGTTCCGGCGCGCCGGCAGGCAGTGGCTGAAGCACGCGTTGTTCGTCGTCGCCATCTTCGCCTCGTCGACGATGAAGTGCTTGTTCGCGTCGCGGATCGGCTTCTCGGCCTCCCAGTTCCCGAAGAACGGGATCGCGCCCCACGACTTCGCATACACGATCTCCGCGCCGTCGTACGCCGCGTCGATATCGTGGCTGACCGCGAACGAGCCGCCCGTCTCCTGCGCGTTGCCCTTCGCGATCTCCATGTACCGCTCGTCGAGCAGGTACCGCTCGTCGGGGCACAGCATGGTCACATCCATCCCCGCGCGCGTCGCGATCGTCACCGCCGAATTCGCGACCGCGGTGTTCAGGGGCTTGGGGTGGTAGGTCCAGGTCAGGACATACTTCTTGCCCCGAAGATCATCCGTTCCGAAGTGCTCACGCAGCGCGAGCAGGTGCGCGAGCTCCTGGCAGGGGTGCGTGATCGTCTCCATGTTGATCACCGGCACCGT
>DLBY01000070.1:21481-22131 GCA_002480345.1 Phycisphaerales bacterium UBA7812
CTCCATGTTGATCACCGGCACCGTCGCGTGCGTCGCGAACGAGCGCAGCACCAGATCCTGCCGGTCCAACGACCAGTCTTTGAATTTCGGGAACGCCCGCACCGCGATGATGTCGCAGTAGCGGCTCAGCACCCGCGCCGCCTCCTTGGCGTGCTCCTCGGCGCTGCCGTCCATTACCTCGCCCTCGCCGAAGGCCATCTCCCACGACCCCCCGCCCGGCTCGAGCACCACCGCGTGCCCGCCCATCTGGTGGGCCCCGATGTCAAACGACGCGCGCGTCCGCAGCGAGGGGTTGAAGAACACCAGCGCGATCGACTTGCCCGCCAGCAGGGGCTGGAACGGGTCGTTCTTCAGTTCCGAGGCGTGGTCCAGCAGCGCGCACAGATCGGGCCACGACCAGTCCTGCGTGTTCAGGAAGTGCCGGGGCGCCGTTGCCGGCGACTTGATCTCCGCGGTCTGCATCGTCATCCCTCCATCATCCCTTCCAGGCGACGCACCAGCCGCCCCGCCTCGCGTTCCGATCCGGTCGCGATAAAGATCGTGTCGTCCCCCGCGATGCACCCGACCATGCCGAGCGGGCGGGCCGCGTCCAGTTCGCTGGCGACGAAGTTCGCATGCCCCGGCGCCGTCCGCAGCACCACCAGCCCCGC
>DLBY01000173.1 GCA_002480345.1 Phycisphaerales bacterium UBA7812
TTGCTCGCGCGGATCACGCCGAGCGCCTGGGTGAGGTACGCATCCCAGAGCGCCGGATCGTCGTTGAACACCCCGTGCGGCTCGTTGAGCACCTCGAAGTACACACGATCGACGGGGCGATCGGCGAACCGCTCCGAGATCTGGCTCCAGATCGCCAGGGCGCGGGGGGTCTCCGCAGCGGGGTCGGCGTTGAGCTCGTCGTAATGATGGGTATTGACGATGATCTTCAGGCCTCGCGCGAGGGCCTGGTCAACGCACCACTCGACCCGATCCATGAAGAGAGGGTCGATGGCGTACGGCGGCGAGGCCTGGGCGTGGTGCGTCCAGCTGACCGGCAGGCGGATGTGCGCCATGCCGGCGTCTCGCGCGACATCGAAGAAGCGTTCCTCGACGCTGAGCCCCCACGCGCCCTCGAAGGGCGCTTCGAGCATGTTGCCGAAGTTCACGCCCCGTCCGAGCGGGGTCGGTTGCTTGGGCGCGCGGGACGCGTCGAACTCGCGGGCGGGACCGGCTGTTCGCTGCGCCGGGCAGACCGCTGAGGTCGTGGACGCAAGAAGCACCGCGAGGAGCAAACGGAAGACCTGCATCGTGGAACGGTCCTTTCTCCCCCGTGCGCCCGCGGGTCACGCTACCACGCCGGCATGAGCGGCACAAGGAGACGATCGAAACAGCGCGGGGTTGCGGGGCGTGCCGCGCGAAGCGGGCATACCGGCATCGCTCATTCGAAGGCTCGCCATGGGAACGACTCGGGGATCAGCTCGGGCCGATCGTTGAGCCAGCCCACGAGCCACTCGAACGCGTCGGCGAGGCGCGGTCCGGGGCGGTTGAACATCTCGTTCCCGTCCACCACCGCGACGCGGCCCGCGCGGACCGCGGGCAGATCGCCCCACCACGGGGCGCCGCGGGCGAGGCGTTCGGTCTCCGTCAACGCCTCGTCCAGCGAGAGCCCGCAGGGACAGACGACCAGGAACTCGGGACGCGTCGCGGCGAAAGCCTCAGGCGAGACCCGGATCGACTTACCCGCGACGCGTTGACCCGCCTGCATCCCGGCCGCGGCGCCCGCGTTCTGACGCGGGACGCATTCGTTGAGCGGGTGGCGCCCCCCGGCGCGTTCGATCATCTGCGCCGACCAATGCCCCGCGACGAACAGCGGGTCCGTCCATTCGAGGAAACCCACGATCGGCCCCTCGGTATACGGGTTGACGAAGCTCTCGGCCGTGATCCAGCGGCTCTTCAATTCGAACACAGCCTGCGCCGCGTCCGCCTCGAGGCCCACGGCGCGGCCCACCGCGAGGTGGTCGTCCCACACGCCCTCGATCGTTTCCGGGGCGAGCGCGATCACCTCCGGAGCCGACCCGGATCCCGCACCGATGTCCTCAGCGATCTCCCGAACGGCGTCCAGATCGACCGCGCAGACCGGGCACAGGTCCTGGGTGAGGATCACATCGGGCGCGAGCGCCTTCAGCGTGTCGGCGTCGATCGTGTACAGCGAGCCCGCGTCGTCCATCGCGGCGCGGACCTGCGCGTCGACCTCCGCGGCCCCGACCCCGCTCTGCGGGTCGTACGCGGCCCGTTGTGCCGTCAGAACAGGCAGGTGGTCGATACCGGGGGGATGGTCGCATTCGTGCGAGCGCCCGACCAGACGATCGATCCCCCCGACGCGGGCGAGAATCTCTGTCGCGGCGGGGAGCAGGCTGACGACTCGGAGGGGTGTCGGATGTGCCATCCCTCAAGACTACGGACGCCGGGGCTCGCTGCGCCGGCAATCGGGGCAGAACCGCCCCGTTGGGCCCCGCAGAACGCGCGTCGGGGCGGTACCCTCACGCGATGGACCCGCCCCCCGGCGAACGGAAGCCCGGGCGGCGCGGACACGCCGAACGATCGCCCCCGCGATCATCGGCGCGAAATAGGACCGGCACCATGACGCCGAGACAGACCATGCACCACGGATGCCAGACCGTTGATCGTTCCGCCCGTCGCCCGCTCGTGGGGGCGCTGCTCGCGCTCGCGGGGCTCGCCTGCGGCGGATTCGCTGGGTTCCAGCCCGCACGCGTGGACGACCCGACGCGCGACCCGGTTCCCCTTGAACAGGTGACCCAGGACCGCGTGCCCGGGCCCGCGGGCGCCGTCGGCGAGGGCGATGACCCGGAGATCACCTTCTCCGAGACCGCCGAGCCCATGGAACTGACGGCGCTGGTCGATTTTGTCGCCCAGACGCTGGGGATCAACATCTCGATCCGGGGCGACCTGCAGGGCTCGGTGCTCTTCAACACCGCGAAGAGTGTGCGGCGGAGCAAGCTGCTCCCACTGCTCGACGCGATGCTCGAGCAGAACGATTTTTCGATCACCTATGACCCGCAGAGCGAGTTCTACCAGATCCAGCCCAAGAGCGATCTGGGTGTCCAACTCGACGGCGAACTCGCGACGACCAAGCTCATCGAGATCCCCAACATCAAGCCCTCCAGCCTCTCTGACGCGATCAACCAGATCCTGGGTGGGAGCGGGAGCGGGCAGGCCGCGCCCGGCGGGGTGACCTTCATCGATGAACTGGGCCTGATCGTGATCACCAACTCGTCCCGGCAGATCGCGCGGGTGGAAGAACTGATCGATCGCATCCTGAAGCGGACCAACGAGATCGTGCTGACGCCGATCGAATTGCAATACATCAGCGCGACGACGGCGCGGGACCGGCTGATCTCGCTCGCGGGCGGCACCCCCGCCGACAGCGGCGCGGGGCGGAACATCAACCCCCAGCTCCGGGTCCAGGTGAACGCGCAGAACCAGGGCGCCAACATCGGGCCCACCGCGGGGAGCACGATCGAGAACCTCGCGGAGCGGCTCGCGGTCGACCCGCAGTCCAACGCGCTGCTCTTCCGGGGCACCCCCGACGAGCTCGAGCGCGTGCTCGCGTATGTCGAGATCATCGATGTCGACAACAACCTGCCCAGCAAGCGGCACTTCGTGGGCAGCGCCGCGCGGCAGATCGCGGAGCTCGCGAGCGGGCGTGGTCTGGGTGAGGTGGTGATCCTCGAGGACACGACGGGCGGCGCCCAGGGGTTCAACCAATTCGGCGCCAACCGGAACCTGCAGCAGGGCAACCAGTTCGGGAACCAGTCGGTCACCGCGGTCGCAGGCCCGACGCTGGTCGTCGATGTGCGCAACGGGGAGATCGTCTATTACGGCACGAAGGCCCAGCAGGCGATCCTCGAGAACATGATCGCGGACCTCGACACCGAGGCGGACCGGATCGTGATCCGGCACTACAAGCTCGACCACGCGGTCGCGGAGGAGGTCGCGGAGGTCATCCAGACGCTGCTGCAGGGGCAGAGCCCCAACCAGGGCGGGATCCTCCCCCAGTCGCGCGGGTTCAACAACAACCAGTTCCAGCCCTTCTTCGACAACAGCGCGAACTTCGGCGGCGGAGGCGGGGACGAGATCGGTGACTTCGACCCGACCCGCGTGTTCGTCGTCGCGGATGTGCCCAACAACCAGGTCATCGTCAAGGCGCCCGTCAAGCAGCAGGACGATCTCGCGCAGCTCATCGAGAAGCTCGACCTTCGCAGGCGGCAGGTCTTCATCGAGGTGCTGATCGTCTCGATCGACGACACCGACGACTTCCGCTTCGCGCTCGAGACGCAGTTCCAGATCGGGCAGTACCGGGGGCAGACCAACTTCGGGCTCTCCGAGGCGGGGTCGGACTTCATCGCGCCGCGGTCGCCCATCTCCACGCTGGGCGGGCTGACGAGCGCCCTGATCAAGACCGAGTATCTCCCGTTCGTGATCAACGCGGTCAAGAACGAGACGGACGGGCGGATCCTCTCCAAGCCGCAGCTGCTCGTGAACGACAACGAGGAGGCGAGCATCATCTCGGTCGAGGAGCGGCAGACGCAGACCACGAGCCAGGGCGATAACTCGACGATCGTGGGCGTGGGCGAGCCCGTCACCGCGGGCACGACGCTGACGGTCACCCCCGGGATCTCCGAGGCGGGGTTCCTCCGTCTCGAATACGCGATCACCTTCGATAACTTCATCGGGTCGGGGACCGACACGCTCCCGCCGCCCGCGAACCGGCGCGAGGTGAACGGCAGCGTGACCATGCCCACCGACACGACCATCGTCGTGGGCGGTCTGACGGTGGAGAACACCGGGAGCACCATCGTCAAGGTCCCGGTCCTCGGGGATATCCCGCTGATCGGCCCGCTGTTCGCCGACACACGCAAGAACGATGCGAACAGCGTGCTCTACATCTTCATCACCCCCAAGATCCTCGTGGATCCCGACTTCCGCGATCTCCGCCTGCTGTCGCGCGGGCCGCAGTACCAGTCGGGCGTCGACCTCGAGCTGCCGATGCTCCAGCCGATCGCGATCGAGCGGATCGCGCTGCCCGTCACCCCGCCCGCCGCCCCCGCGCCGATGGGCGAGGACAACTAACGCGAGGGAGCGTCATGGCCGACCGCAAGTCCCTGTTCAAGAAGAGCCCCGGCAAGAACGGCGACGGTCGCGAGAACGCGTCGCTGGTGCGCGGCGAGTTCGAGTTCGTCGCGGAGCAGTTCGCGGACCTCGGGCTCACCGCCGAGCAGCTGCGCACCGTCGCGACCGCGGAGGGCGGGGACGACCATCCGTGGGATCTGATGATCCAGCTGATGGGGACCGACGAGCAGACCGCGCTCGAGCGTCTGAGCGTGCGCACGGGCCTTCCTTTCGAGCTCGAGCCCGTGCTCGACGAATCGGCGAACGGTTTCTACGAGCATGTGCCCCCCGACTTTGCGCGCACGCACATGGTCGCGGGCATCCGCACCGACGGCGGGGCGATGATCGTCGCCGCGGCGCAGCCCATGCAGCCCAGCGTGTTTTCGATCCTCGAGGACTACCTCCGGCTCCCGATCGAGATCGTCCTCGCGCCACGCGCCGCGGTCGCGAGCCTGACGAACCGCGGGTACGAACGCCGCGGGGATCTGGTCGAGGAGATCGTCGAGGAGATGCCGCTCGACGCGTCGGCGATCGACCTCGCGGCGGGCGCGGTGGGCAAGCAGACCGACCTGCTCGCGCTGGCGAGGCAGACCCCGGTCATCCGTCTCGTGAACATGATCCTGTTCGAGGCGTTGCGTCGCCGGGCGAGCGATGTGCACATCCATCCGATGGAGAACCGCCTGGTCATCCGCCTGCGTGTGGACGGGATGCTGGTCGACGCGTTCAGCCCCCCGCTCTCGCTCGCGCCCGCGATCAGCTCGCGCCTCAAGGTCATGACCGAGCTCGACATCGCGAACCGGCACAGCCCCCAGGACGGGCAGACCACCGTGCGGATCGGGTCTAAGAAGGTCGACATCCGCCTGTCGGTGATCCCGACGATCTACGGCGAGCGCGTCGTGCTCCGCCTGCTCGATCAGTCCACCACCCAGCTCAGCCTCGACTCGCTCGGGATGGATCCCAAGATCCAGACCCAGCTGATGGACATGGTCGACCGGCCCAACGGGATGGTGCTCGTCACGGGCCCGACCGGCTCGGGCAAGACGACCACGCTGTACGCGGCGCTCGATCGGATCGACCGGACGAGCCGGAATGTGATGACCATCGAGGATCCCGTCGAGTACCGACTCGAGGGGATCAGCCAGATGCAGGTGAACCCCAAGCGGAATGTCACCTTCGCGACCGGGCTGCGCGCGCTGCTGCGGCAGGACCCCGATGTGATCCTCGTGGGCGAGATCCGTGACCACGAGACGGCGCAGCTCGCGGTGCAGGCCTCGCTCACGGGTCACCTCGTGCTCGCGACGCTGCACACCAACGACGCGCCCAGCGCGATCCCCCGCCTGATCGACATCGGGCTCGAGCACTACCTCGTGACCTCATCCCTGCTCGGGGTGCTCGCGCAGCGCCTGCTGCGCAAGATCGATCCGGATAACGAGGGCGAGTACAAGGGCCGACTCGCGGTGCACGAGTTGCTCGCGGTGAGCGACACGATCCGCAGCCTCACGGCCCAGAACGCGGACGGCGTGACGATCTACAAGGCCGCGGTCGAAGAGGGCTTCGAGCCTATGCGCACCGATGCGCTGCGCAAGGTCGAGCAGGGCCTGACCGATCAGGCCGAGGTGTTCCGCGTGCTGCACTGATCGGCGCGTTCGCGGGCGGCGTCTGTTGTGCGCCCGAACGCGATTCGAGAAAAACCCGAAAAACCCCGAGAAAAACGCCGGTTTGCACCACGCAAAGCGGCTTTCTCCCGACGGATCCCGAAAGACCGTTGCGAGACGGTTGCAATCTGCGCACAGGGGCTGTAGGGTCGAAGTGAACCTTCATCGACAGGACCGGGATATGAGCGCACGACCGAGGAACCGCGGGGCAGACGATGTCCTTTTGGAATACAAAGAGCAGGACTACGGGTCCGATCCGACCAAGGTCCGCGAATCGGACAAGTACACCGACGAGTATGTGCGCGGATTCGTCGAGAAGTGGGACGAGCTGATCGACTGGGATCGGCGCGCCGACACCGAGGGCGATTTCTTCATCAACGCCCTCAAGGAACGGGGTGTCAAGCGTGTGCTCGACATCGCGACCGGAACCGGGTTCCACTCCATCCGCCTGATCGAGGCGGGGTTCGAGGTCGTCAGCGCCGATGGCAGCCCCTACATGCTCGCCCGGGCCTTCGAGAACGGCCGCAAACGCGGGCACATCATCCGCACCGTGCAGGCCGACTGGCGATGGCTCAACCGCAGCGTCCACGGTCGGTTCGACGCGGTGATCTGCCTGGGCAATTCGTTCACCCACCTGCACAGCGAACGCGACCGGCGAAAGACCCTCGCGGAATGCTACAGCGCGCTCCGGCACGACGGGGTGCTCATCCTCGACCAGCGGAACTACGACGGCATCCTCGACCGGGGATTCGAGAGTCAGCACAAGTACTACTACTGCGGGGACCAGGTCGTCGCGGAGCCCGAGCATGTTGACGAGGGGCTCGCGCGTTTCCGGTACGGCTTCCCGGACGGGTCGGAGTACTACCTCAACATGTTCCCGTTGCGAAAGAACTACACGCGCCGCCTGATGAGCGAAGTCGGCTTCCAGCGTGTCACCACCTACGGGGACTTCAAGGAAACCTATCGCGAGCACGAGCCCGACTTCTTTGTTCATATCGCCGAGAAGAGTTACGACAGCCTCGAGGAGGACGAGGGCGAAGCCACGCGCAACGCCTGACCGTTCTCGATCCCCGGAGCCGCCCTTATGACAACCGATACCCAGGCCGCGACCCAGACCGCACGGGATTACTACAACAGCGCCGACGCCGACAATTTCTACTTCCATATCTGGGGCGGCGAGGACATCCATGTCGGGCTCTACGAGCGGGAGGGCGAGCCCATCGCGGACGCAAGCCGACGCACCGTCGAGCGAATGGCCGAGCGGGCCGCGCCGATCACCTCGGACACACGCGTGCTCGATATCGGCGCCGGGTACGGCGGCGCCGCCCGTCTGCTCGCGAAGACTTTCGGCTGCCGCGTCTCGGCGCTCAATCTCGCGGAAGCGGAGAACGAGCGGAACCGCACGATGACCCGCGAGCAGGGGCTCGGCGACAAGATCGAGGTCATCGACGGCGCCTTCGAGTCGATGCCATTCGGCGACGCGTCCTTCGACCTGGTCTGGTGCCAGGACGCGATCCTGCACTCGGGAGACCGGGTCGGCGTGCTCCGCGAGGTGGACCGCGTCCTCAAGCCGGGCGGACGGTTCGTCTTCACCGATCCGATGCGGACCGACGAGGCGGACCCCAGCGACCTCGGTGCGATCCTCGAACGGATCCACCTGCCCGACCTGGGGTCGCCCGGGTTCTACCTCCAACAGGGCGCCGCGCTCGGATGGACCGACGAGGGCTTCGAGGCGCACGCGGACATGCTCCCGCGCCACTACGCTCGTGTCCGCGAAGAGCTCGAGCGCAACGCGGACCGCCTCGATGGTCTCGTCAGCTCCGGGTACATCGAACGCATGAAAAAAGGCCTGGCGCACTGGGTCGAGGGCGGCAAGGCCGGCAAGCTGACCTGGGGCATCTTCCTGTTTCGCAAGCCCGAGGGCGGCTGATCCTCACGCCGCGATCGAAGCGACATCCCAACCAGAGGACACGCGATGAGTGAAACGCCCCACGATCGGGCGCCGGACACCCGTGATCCCAACGCCGAGCCCGCGGCCCGGTACCGAGGGGGACCCACGCCCCTCCGCACCGTCGCGTTCGGTCCGTTCGAGATGCACCCCTGGGTGTTCCCGGGCGCCGCGACGATCATCCTCTCCATGGTGATCCTCACGATGATCACCCCCGGGACGGTGGGCGGCGCGTTCGACGCGATGCAGGCGTGGATCGTCGAGACCTTCGGCTGGCTCTATGTCCTCTCGATGTCGGCCTTCCTGCTCTTCGCGATCTGGCTCGGGTTCGGGCGCTACGGGCATGTCAAACTCGGCAAGGACACCGACGAGCCCGAGTTCGGGCGCCTCGCCTGGTTCGCGATGCTCTTCAGCGCCGGGATGGGCATCGGGCTCGTCTTCTGGTCCGTCGCGGAGCCCGTCTACCACTTCACCAACCCGCCCGAGGCGCGGGGCAACGATCTCGATGCGGCCCGCACCGCGATGGCGCTCACCATCTTTCACTGGGGGCTCCACCCCTGGGGGCTCTACGCGGTCGTCTCGATCGCACTCGCCTACTTCGGCTACCGACGCGGGCACGCCCTCTCCTTCCGCTCCGTCTTCTATCCCCTCATCGGCGAGCGGGTGAACGGGCGCATCGGCGATCTGATCGACATCCTCGCGGTCGTCGCGACCCTGTTCGGCGTCGCGACCTCCCTCGGGCTTGGCTCGATGCAGGTGAACGCCGGGCTCAACGCGTTGCTGGGCGTGTCGATCTCGGTCCCGGTGCAGATCACGCTGATCGCCTGCATCACCGCCGTCGCGACGGTGTCCGTCGTCGCGGGGCTCGACGCGGGCATCCGCCGGCTGAGCGAACTCAACATGGCCATCGCGGGCTGCCTGCTCCTGTTCGTCATCATCGCGGGGAGCACGCTCTTCTTCTTCAATTCGCTCGTCGAGAATGTCGGGGCGTACCTCCAGCGCCTGCCCTTCAACAGTTTCTGGACCGGCACCTTTGAGGAAGAGGCCGGGCGCGAATGGCTCGGATCCTGGACCGTCTTCTACTGGGGCTGGTGGATCGCCTGGAGCCCCTTCGTCGGCATGTTCATCGCGCGCGTCTCACGCGGGCGCACCTTCCGGGAATTCATCACGGGCGTGCTGCTCGTCCCCACCGCGGTCGGCGTGATCTGGCTCACCGCCTTCGGGAGCAGCGCCCTCCACCAAGCGACCCATCCGGAGGAAGCCAACACCCCGGGCAGCACCTATCCCGTGGCCGTGACGACAACGGAAGGCCTGACCGACGCGGTCGGCGACACCGTCGTCGGGCCCAACGGGGAAGCCCATCCCGCCGCCGCGGACGGAACGCTCAAAGGGCCCGAAGGCCGGTTGATCGAGGTCAACCAGACCGACCACGGCCCCGAGCTGGTCATCGCGCAGACCGGTGAGTCCTTCGAGCCCTCGCCCGAACAGGTGTACGACGGCAAACTCGAGGCGGAACAGAAGTCCCTGACCGTCCCGGAGTATGTCACCGAGCCCGTGCTCAACGAGAGCCACACCGCCACGATCGACCGCGTCGCGACGGTGCTGTTCGTCCTGCTCGAGTCCTATCCCCTCAAATGGGTCACTTGGACACTCGCGACGCTCTGCATCATCCTGTTCTTCGTGACCTCGTCCGACTCCGCCTCGATGGTCATCGACATCATCGCATCGGGTGGTAACCCCGACCCGCCCGTCGGCACCCGCCTGTTCTGGGCGATCACCGAGGGGCTCGTCGCCTCCGCCCTCCTGCTCGCGGGCGGGCTCAACGCGCTCCAGACCGCCTCGATCACCGCGGCGCTGCCCTTCTGCGTCGTGCTGATCCTGATGTGCTTCTCGCTGACAACGGCGCTCGTCCGGCACGAATCATCGGGCGGCAAAGAAACCAAAATCGACTGAGCCCCACGCTAAAATTTGGTGTTCCGGGCAGTGAAGGGAGGTTCCCGATGTCCGTGTTCACCACTCCATCTCGTGCGGTTCTTCTGATCGTCGCGCTCGCGGGGACGAGCGCCTCGGCGGGGGTGATCTCCGCGAGCGTCGATGGCATCAACGACGCCTTCTGGCAATGGGATGTGCCGTTCCTGCAGCCGGGCCAGACCTGGACGCGGGACTTCGCGAAGACCTCCGCGGACGGCACCGCCTATGTCGAGGGCACCATCGACGCGGGTGTGCGCGCCGACGGCCGCTACGCCTGGCTGAACCTCACCGACTTCAAAATGGGCGCGACTCGCGCGGTCCAGCTCGACTTTGTCTTTACCGCGAATGTCGATTACGGCACGCTCTTCAACGGCTGGGCGAACCCGATCCAGATCTTCGATGCCGATCAGGCGCTCAACTCCGCGAGTGCGCGGATCGACTGGTCGAAAGGCGCCGTCTGGGACAACATCCCTCTGCCGCCGCTCGCTGGGTACTTCCGCCTCAACGATCTGGGGTCGACCCTGTCGGGCAACAGCGGGCGGTTCGATCTGTTCTTCAGCCCGCTGAACCTGCGAAGCCAGACGCAGATCGGCCTGCTGACCGGGGGGCTGGGCGACGAGGTGACCCTGCCCGACAGCGCCGAGGACTTCATCGAGATCCCGGGCCCCGCGACGCTCGCGCTGCTGGGATGCATGATCGCGGCACGCCGCCGGCGCTGAACCGACGGGTTCGCTCGGTGGTCAATCCTCCGCGTCGTCCGCTTCCGGGATGATCCCGAGCTGGCGGTACTTCTCGACATACTTGTCGCGCAGCTCGGTCTGCTTGCTCTTCAGCGAGACGCGCCGGCCGTCGATGAACGCGTGCGCGACATTGCTGCGGATCTCGAGCACATCGCCCGTCGTGACGATGAGCGTGGCGCTCTTGTCCTGCTCGAGCGAGCCGTACCGGTCCGCGACGCCCAGAATCTCCGCGGGCGTGAGCGTGATCGCGCGGACCGCCTGCTCGGGATCGAGCCCGAACCGTGCCGCCATCGCGGCCTCGTAGGGTAGGTTGCGCACATTCCCGTCCCGATCCGCGCCGCTGATGCAGAACCGCACACCCGCGTCGTGCAGCCGCGCCGCGAGGGTGTAGGCCTCGTCGTGCGCCGAGTCCGCGCGCTTGGGGAACCGGTAGACACCGTCGATGATGACGGGCACATCGTGCTCGATCAGCAGATCGGCGCAGAGCGGTGCGTCGCGCCCGCCCACGATCGCCATCGGGATGCCCCGCTTCGCGCCGAAGGAGACGGCGCTGACGATCTCGTCGTAGTCGTCCGCCGCGACAAGCACGCGATGTGTCCCCGAGGACGATCTCTCGCGATCCCCGAGGTAGGGCCGCATCGCCTCCAGACGCAGGTCCTTGGGATGCGACGCATCCGCGGCGCGTGCCGCCGCGTATGCCGCCGCCGTGTCCCAGTAGTCCCGCATTTCGTCGAGCGATTGCTGGATCCGGCGCTGCGCCCCGCGGTCGTCGCTGCCCCACATGCTCGACCGCGCGCGCACGCCCGGCCAGTTGACCACGAGCCCCGCGTCGGGGCGGACAGTCATGTCCTCCCAGGTCCACCCGTCGAGGCG
>DLBY01000112.1:0-13981 GCA_002480345.1 Phycisphaerales bacterium UBA7812
GGCGAGCCCGCGCTGCCCAGGTGCAGCCCGTGGGTGAAGTGATCGACGACATAGCTCGGCCCCGCGCCCGCGAACCGCTCGCCGGACTCCCGGAGCATCGCCAGTTCCGGCACACCCCGGCACGCGATGTTGTCGAGGTTCACCTGCGTCCGGGCGTTGCCCGATAGGCTGACGACAACCGCGGGCCCGGAGATCTCTTCGAACCGCCCGTCGCTGATCCAGAGTTGGTCCGGGATGTCTGGCTCCATCACCACGGCGGCCGGGGTGTCGCGGATCACCGGGCGAACGATCGCGAGCCCCGCCTCGCGCGTGCGGATCGCCGCCGTTCGCTGCCCCTCGAAGGTGCAATCCAGCACGACAATCGGCCAGCCGGGGGCGGACCGCGCGGTGTCGATCCCGAACTGCCCCCCGGTGATGTGCAGGTCTTCAACGAGGTTCCCGATGTCCGAGAGCCCGGCGCGGGCATCCGCAAGATCGATGTTCATGTGCGACAGAGAACAGTGCTGCGCGACATGGAAGCGGACGGCGAGGGCGGCGCGGTTGCCCTCACCGATCTCGATGTCCACATTGCTGAGCCCGCTGTAAAAGGTCCCCGGCGAACCGTCCCGGGGTGGGTCGCCGGGCTCGGTGCCGCGTCCCCCCGAGAAGAACAGCATGTACTTGTCGTTGCCATCCTGGAACCCGGGCGTGTTCGGCGCCAGCCTGAAAACCGGGCGTTCGGGTCCGTACCCGATGACCCGGACTCCCGGCCAGACATTGACGGTGTCGGTCAGGAGATAGGTGCCCGGCGGGACAAAGACCAGGCCGCCGGTGCGATCGGTCGCGGCCTGATCGATCGCCGCCTGGATGCCGCGAGTGTCATCGTGCACGCCGTCGCCACGAACCGCGAAATGATCCGGGATGAGGTCGATTGCCGCGGGATCGTCTGGGGCGACGCGATAGACGGAGTCCGCAGAAGCAGGTGAGTGCGGTGCGGCGATGAGCAGGAGGAGCGTTGCGAAGAAAGCGGGCGGGCGCATGTGCATCGAAAGACTTCCTGTGCGCTTGATGCGGTGCCGAGTCGGCAATCTGAGTCTAATCGGCGTGAACGGGGAGGAGAAATTCTGGTCAAATAGTGGATTAGTGTATCCATAAAGATACTATTCCTTGTTCAAGGAGATCCGCGTGAACGAGCAGGCTTCCCCGATTGATCCGAACTCCGCATCGCACGGGCGATCCGGCGGGCGTGTCGCTGTGCTGGCGGTGCTCTGCGCTGCGGTGCTGGGTGTCCTGGGCGGTCTTGGGGCGTTTACCTTCGGGTACGGCGAGGGCGCCGCGTACCTGACGAATGACCCCGCGTCGTGCGCGAACTGCCATGTGATGCAGGAGCACTACGACGCGTGGGTGAAGTCGAGCCATCACGCCGTCGCCACCTGCAACGACTGCCACCTGCCGCACGACTTCGCCGGCAAGTGGATCACCAAGGCGGACAACGGGTTCTTCCACTCGCTCGCGTTCACGACCGGCGATTTCCACGATCCGATCCGGATCAAGGACCGCAACCGTGTCGTCACGCAGAGGGCGTGCCTGGATTGCCACTCGGATTATGTGAACCACATGCTGCCTGTTGAGACGGGCGGGGACATGCAGCTCTGCGTGCACTGCCACGGTGATGTCGGGCACGCCGGGCGCGAATCGGGATATTCGGAACGAGACTGACGCGCAGCACGAGACATGCTGCGCGAGACGAGGTGCCGAGATGACGACCAACGGAACAAGAAGAACAACGACCCGTCCCCGCGCCGGACAAACTGGAAGACCCGGCCGAGCGATGCTGCTCGCGCTCGTTTTCGTCGTCGCGGTGGTGGGGACGCTGCTGGTCACCTGGGTGCTCATCACGATGTTCGGGCACAAGCAGGCGGCGCGCCAGCCGTTCGTCCGCGTGGCGGATGTGACTGAGATCAGCACCGATCCGGAGCCGTGGGGGCAGAACTGGCCTCATCAGTTCGAGGGCTGGAAGGCGACGGCTGGTGACAAGTTCTACGGCGGCTCGAGCGCGCTGCCCCAGAGCAAGCTGGATACCTATCCCTGGCTGAAGCGCCTCTACGCGGGCTACGCCTTCAGCCTTGATTATCGCGAGGCGCGCGGGCACGCCTACATGCTCTACGACCAGGGGGTGACGGAGCGGGTCACCAAGAAATCACAGGCGGGCGCCTGCCTCCACTGCCACGCTTCGGGCACGGTCATGTACCGGCGCGAGGGCCTCAAGGCGATGGGCCTCCCGCACGACGACGAGGCGCTGGCCGAGGACTTCAACATGGAGGCGGTCATCCGCGGCTTCGAGGAGGTCAGCCGGAAGCCCTACGACGAGGTGCTCGCGCTGGTGATGTCCGCACCGGACGGCACGCCTGGCGAGAACGAACCGGTCGTCCCGCAGGCCCCGATCGGCGGGTTCACCGGCGAGTTCAAGGGCGAGCCCGTTCCGGAGGGTCACCCGGCGCTCGCGGGCGGCGAGGCCCACCCGGTCTCGTGCATCGACTGCCACGACCCGGATTCGATGGGCATCCGCGTGACCCGCCCGGGTTTCGTGCTCGGGATCGCGGCCCTCGCGGAGAGCGACGAGCCCACCCCCCACCTGCCCAGCATCGAGAAGTGGCGCCGGGGCGACCGTGCGGAACCCTACGACCCCAACACCGACGCGACGCGACAGGAGATGCGCTCGTTCGTGTGCGGCCAGTGCCATGTGGAGTACTACTGCGCCAACAAGGACACGCTCGAATTCCCCTGGTCCAACGGGCTGAAGATGGAGCAGCTCGAGCAGCACTGGGACGAGAAGACCTTCCCCGACGGTACCCCCTTCTACGACTACAAGCA
Organism: Phycisphaerales bacterium UBA7812; assembly: GCA_002480345.1. Taxonomy (GTDB): domain Bacteria; phylum Planctomycetota; class Phycisphaerae; order Phycisphaerales; family UBA1924; genus UBA1926. Next base: position 2,854 of record DLBY01000112.1, read on the forward strand.
CGGCGAGACCGGCGCGTTGGTGCACAAGGTGCAGCACCCCGAGTTCGAACTGTGGAGCCAGGGCATCCACGCCCGCAGCGGGGTGAGCTGCGCCGACTGCCACATGCCCTACGAGCGCGAGGGCGCGATGAAGGTCTCCAGCCACAATGTGCAGAGCCCGATGATGAACATCAACAACGCCTGCCAGCAGTGCCACAACGACAGCGAGAGCCTGCTCCGCGAGAAAGTCGAGACGATCCAGCACCGGACGCTGGCGCACATGGACCGTGCCGCGGCCGCGATGACGGACATGCTCGACGCGATCCTCGAGGCGAAGGCCGCGGGCGCGACCGACGAGCAACTCGCCCCGGTATTCGAGCTGCAGCGCAAGGCGATGTGGCGTCTGGATTACATCAGCAGCGAGAACTCGCGCGGGTTCCACGCGGACCAGGAGGCGGTGCGGATCCTCGGGGAGTCGATCGACTACAGCCGGCAGGCGCAGGCGATGGCGGTCCGACTGCGGGCGCCCGAGGCCCCGAGCACCGAGGGCCTGCCGGTCGAGCCCGTGCAGGGCGTGACCCCGGCGGAGGGTGAGCCCCCCGCGTCGCCGGGCTCCTGATTCCCTGTGTGCTCGCATCACGATTCCGACTTTTTCCCCGCCCCGCGATCGGTCCGCGCAGCCTTCCAAGGAGTCACGCGATGAAGACCTCCCCCGCACTCGGCGTCTTGTTCACCCTTCCCTGGATCCTCCCCGCGTTCGCGAGTGAACCCGTCCCGACCACCACCACCGCGGAGGAGTCCGCCGGGCTCGACGCGCGGGAGGAGGGGGGGATCGCTCCATCCGAGTCGGCGACGAGTGCCCACCCGCTCGGCTGGCTCTCCGATCCGGGAGCGGCCCCGAAGGACCCCATCGAAGCGTTGGTCACGGGCAAGATCCACCTCGACAATCGCCTCCGCCTCGAGCTCGCCGACACGACCGGGCGGGACTCATCGACCGCGATCACGAACCGGATCCGTCTGGGATACGAGACCAAGGCATACCACGGGTTCAGCGCGATGATCGCGTTCGACAATGTCTCGACACCCGACGGGGACAATTACTTCGTGCCGCCGACAGGCGACGGCACGCCGTCCCGCACCGTCATCGCGGATCCTGCGGGGACGCGGCTCAACGAGGTGTACGGGCGGTTCCGGACCGATTCGCTCGCGGACACCGGGGTCGGGCTCGAGGTCCGGGGCGGGCGGCAGCGCATCAAGCTCGACGACGACCGGTTCATCGGCAATGTGGGCTGGCGTCAGTTCGAGGAACTCTTCGACGCGGTGAGCGTGCGCACCGACCTCGGCAACGACCGCCTGAGCGTGTTCTACGCGTACGCGTGGCAGGTGCAGCGCATCTTCGGGCCCGACGGGCCCAACCCCGATTTCGATTCGCACCTGATCAATGTGTCGTACAAGGTTGCGCCGGAAATCACGGTTGTGCCTTTCGCCTATCTCCTCGATTTCCGAGGGGACGAGCCCCAGAACTCAAGCAACAACCTGGGCCTCCGCCTGACCGGCACGCTCTGGCAGGACGCGGACGACGCGTCGGATCTGTACGCGGACTACGAATTGACCTACGCCCACCAGTGGGACGCGGGATCGAACCCCGTGAACTACGACGCGGAGTTCGTCGCGGCGCAGGTGCGGGCGCACCGCAAGGGCGTGGGGTTCCTGCTCGCAGGGTTCCAATTCCTCGGCAGCGATAACGGCAACTTCGCGTTCCGCTTCCCCCTCGGGACCAACCACAAGTTCCAGGGCTTCGCGGACAACTTCCTCGTCACCCCCAACGCGGGCCTGCAGGACCTTCACTTCGGCGTCGGCGCCGATCTCCCATGGGGGATCAAGGGAGTCGCCACGGTGCACAAGTTCTGGACCGACGAGGGCGGAGACGATCTCGGCGAAGAGTACGACTTCGTCGCCGTCAAGAAGATCACGCCCAACTGGTCGGTTCTGACCAAGGGCGCGTTCTATGACGGCGACTCGGGCCAGCCCGACACCACCCGGTTCTGGCTCGAGACGACGGTACACTTCTGAGCCGTGCCCCTTGTCCCCGGGGCGCTCGCCGCGTGGCGACCGGAGTCCAGGCCATGATCTCGCAGACCGCCGAGTACGCGCTCCGGGCCGCGGTGCATCTCGCCGCGAATCCGGATTCGGGCCCGGCGGCCGCGAAGGACATCGCCGACGCGGTGCAGGTTCCCGTGGGCTATCTCCAGAAGGTGCTGCGCATGCTGTGCCGGCACGACCTGCTCATCGCGAGCCGGGGCGCGACGGGTGGTTTCGTGCTCGCGCGCCCCGCGGAGTCGATCAGCGTGCTCGATGTCCTCCGGGCCGCGGACAACCCGCTGCCCAGGATCGAGCGGTGCCCGCTCGGGCGTCCGTGCCACAAGCAGCTCTGCCCGCTCCACAAGCTGCTGGATGAGCAGATGCAGCGAGCGGAACTGGCATTCGCCTCCGCATCGATCAGGGACCTCGTCGACCGCCCGGGGAATCGTTCAGGGATCCACGGCCTCGGATGAGCTTCGCGACCAACCACAGCGCGAGGCGACCGGGCACGAGGCGCGACGCGGGTATCCGGGCGAGTCCGATCGGCGCGTCGGAGGAGATCGGTCGACGAGTGATCGTCGATTGAGAGCCGCGCGCGAACTCAGCGCCGCACTGAGGTGGGACGGTCGGGCGGGTCATCCGGTCTCAGCGCGCGTCGGCGTCGAGACGCGAGCCAAACCCGGGGCTTCCCTCGGTTGCAAGCCCGCCCCGGGTCTGGGACGCGGGCCGTTGAGGAGGCGGCCGATCCAGGTGTAGCGGACAAAGGCGCGGTAGCTGAGCAGGAGAAGCCCCGTCACGACGCCTGTGAGCAGCGCGAACTCCGCGAACGGCGGGAGGTCGAGGTACGCGAGCGCGAATTGTCCCGCGACGATGAGCGGGAGATGCGCGATGTAGAGCCAGTAGGACGAGTCGGAAACGAACCGGACGCGTTCGCTGGGTGCGCTGAGCAGCACCCGCGCGAGACCCATCAGGCCCAGCGAGGCGGTCCAGACGAACACCGCCTGCAGGATCGGCTCAAGGCGGGCGGCCGTGGAGGCATTCAGCCCTGTCTCGGCGAACGCGAGGGGCTCGTGCGTCAGGCGGAGAGCGCACGCACCGGCGAGCGCAGCGATCGGGAGGTGGACCCACCAGGCGCGCCCGAGCCGATCGGCGGCATCGCGTCCGGTGAACATCAGGGCGCCGAAGCCAAAGAACACCGCGTAGTGCGCGAGCACGCGCGGCGCCGGGATGAGCCCCGCCGAGGTGTCCGGTCCGAAGCCCGATTGCCAGCTTTGCGTGATCGCTGTGAGCGGGATCAGGGCGAAAAGGCACACCGGGGTGCTGATGAGTAACGGGGGAACACCCCGGAATCGGAGTGTGCGGAGCAGCGCAGTCGCCAAGGCGAGCGCGCAGGCGAGCCAGCAGAGGTGCCAGAGGAACCAGAGATGCATGAACAGCTCGCCCCGGACCAGCCCCGCGATGGCGTCCCGGACCGGACTCGGCTGGTCGCCTGTTTCGCTGCGCGCCGGCAGCGACTCGATGAGCCGTGCAATCTCGCGGCGCCCGGCTTCCACCTTTTCGTAATCGGCGGTCACGCCGAGCAGGTTCGCGATGAAATCGACCGCGCCGCGTCCGTGCCGCATCGAGTCGATCGGGGTTTCTCCCCCCTTGTTGCGTGCGCCGAGGTCGGCGCCCGCGTCAAGGAGGAGGGCCGCGGAATCGGCGGCGCCGAAGAAGCAGGCGGTGTGGAGGGGCGTGTTGTCGTCCCCCATCCGTCGGTTGGGGTCGGCGCCGGATTCGAGCAGGAAGGCGACGGCTTCCGCGTTGTCCCCGATCGAGGCCCACGCGAGCGGGAGCGTGTACACCCGCGGATCGGGCTCGTTGACCGGGGCGCCCGATTGCACGAGGCGCTGCACCGTCGGCAGATCACCCGACGCGGCGGCGCTCCAGATGTTCGGCGCATCGTCGGCGGGCACGCTCCACTCGCGCTGTGGGGGCGGGGTAACCCCAACGACGATGTTGCCCCCGATGATGACGGCCCACATCGCCGGGATGACGGTGACCATGCCCAGCAGGAGCGGAAGCCCGATGCGCTTCGCCCGGTGGCGGAGAAACCCCCGGATCCCTCGGCGCTGGAGGAGCATGGCGCTGAAGAAGCCGCTCATCAGGAAGAACAGCGGGAGCCGGAAGCCGTGCGTGATCTCGACGAACGCGCCGAGCGCGGGGCTGGTTTCGCGGTTCATCGCGATCCACGGGATCGGTGCGTAGGCGAGCCCGGCGTGGAGCCCGATGCCCAGGAGCATCGCGAAGGCACGCAGGGCGTCCAGATCGTGCCGCCGGGCGGTTGGGGCAGGGCTTGGCGTCGAGTTCTGAGAGGGAAAATGGGTCATCGCGTATTTCCTGCGGGGGATTCTTCCGTGATCAGCGCAGCATCGCTGCGATTTCGGGGCGAATCGATCGGATCTGTTCGGTGTCGAGTGGAATCCCGATCGCGCCGTAGACCGCGGCGTAGACCGGTTCAATCTGCGCCCAGGGTGTCTCCATGATCGAGGCGATGGACACACCGTTCGCGTCTGTGGTCTCGGTATCGGCGCCCGCCTCGATGAGCATCCGCACGATCTCGGGGTGGCAGAAGAACGCGGCGTTGAACAAGGGGGTCGTTCCCGAGTTGTTCCGGCTCTCCAGATCAGCGCCGGCGTCGATGAGCACCCGGCACGCGTACGCCCTCCCGAACACCGAGGCGAGACTCAGCGGCGTGTCCCCCGAGGCGTTCGGGGTGTCGATCGGCGTGCCCGCGAGAATGTGGGCGCGGACCGCCTCGTCGTCGCCTTGCACGATCGCGGCGTCGAGAGAGACCGCGGGAGCGGGGGATCGAGCCACGCTCGTCTCGTACGGCCCGTCCGCATCGCCGCACCCGGTGATGAAACAGGGGGGCGCGACGGCGAGCGCGACAACCAGCGCGAGGTTCGTCCGGTTCGGCCTGCGTTGCCTCGTGCTGCGTCGGGGTCGGTTGCGTGGCATGGGAAACTCCTTGTGCTTGATTCGGAACAGTGCGTGGGTGATGACGGACGGGAGGCGGGAGAGCGTTGGGCACGCCCTGTGTTCCCTGGTTCCAGGCTGGTAAGGGGCCTCGTCAGCGACGCCCGACCCACACACCCGCGAGCCGGTCGTGCAGGCCTCGTGTGGGCGTCACGAGCGCGGAGATCGTGAAGATCCCCGCACCGGCAAGCCCGATCGCGCCCACCGTTGCCGCATGGGTGAAATCGATCCACTCGCCGCGTGACAGCGCGATCGCACCGAGGATCGCGGTGGGGGTGACGACCGGGAGCCACATGATCGCGGCGCGGGCGAGCATCCGGCGACGCGACGCGCGGCCCTGCTCGGTGATCGCTTCGAGTCCGAATGTCGTCAGACCCGTGGACTTGCGCCAGAACGCGAGGACGAAGTCGAACAGCGCGATGAAGTGCATCATCACCAGCGCCGCGATCGCGACGCGCCCCGACCACACGAGCGGTGTCGCGGACGGATCGGTGTTGCCCGCGATGCCCAGGAACGAGGCGATCCAGGCGTACCCCGGGATGACGAGGAGCGACGCGGCGCGGAGACCCCGGGTGACATCCGCTGGCTTGCTCAGCAGGCCCCGGAGTGTTCCCGTGAGGAAGGTCAGCTTCTCGAACGACGAAGCGCGCAGGTTCTGGAGCGCGGGTCGTGCGTGCAACGGGATGCTCAAGGGATCGGTGTGGCTCGCAACCGCCTGCAGGAACCGCTGTTTCGCGTTCAGGCTGCCGACCGGCACCGGCTCGGCCGAGGCATGTGCCGCGGCCAGGAAGGCGGTATCGAGGAGGAGGGCGCGTCCATCGTCGGTGATCCAGATGTGGTCGAGGCTCCAGGCGATGGGCAGGGTCCCGTCGCGCTGCGAGGCCCACAGTTCAGCCGCGAGATCGTGCAACCAATACCGCATGGTGGACCACGGCGCGGGGCCTCCCGCGAGCGCCGCGGAGAGAGGCTCGCCGCGGGGCGCCTCGTACGCATCCCACAGGCCCGTGCTGTCGGGGACCTCCTGGAGCCAGCGCGGGCGGCCCGGGCGGGCGGCAGCACGCCGCGCCTCGGACGGCGGAGCGCCGACGCGGCGGATCAGCCAGACGCGCCGGCGGAGGACCGGATCGGTCGCTTCGAGCCAGAGCTCCGGTTCGATCTCATCGGTCACGCGGAAGGGCCCGACGCACCGGGCCCGCGCGTCGGACCCCTCGTCCGGGCCTGCGGTTCTCGGGGCCGCCTTTCCGACCGGTCGGCGGGCGCCTCGGGGACGCACCACGACACGCGTGCCGGTGAGCAGGTCCCAGGCGGTGGCGAATCCGTTCTCGCGGCGGGCGGGGATCCAGAGCAACGCGGCGATCCAAGGGCAGAAGACCGACAGGCCCACGAACAACAGGACATTGAGCGACGACCACTCCCCGGCGGGTAGCGTCGCGACCGACAGAGGGATGCGGATACCCTCGATCACCGCGATGGGGACCACGATGCGGACCAGGGCCCGGGCGATGCCGGGCGCGCGCCCGTTGTGGCGCTGGACCCGCAGGTTCATCACCCACTTGCCCAGCCCCGCGCCCCAGATGCCCTCCGCGATCGCGAAATACGCGAAGCCCATCGCGAACACGAGCAGGTGGTAACGCCACGCGGTCAGCGTGAACTCGTAGAGCGGGCGGATGAACAACGCCTCGGGCCCGACGGTGATCATCAGCGCCGCGTAGGTCGGGAGGAACGCGGTCAGGTAGTCGATCCACCCCGCGGCTGAGCGCTGCGCCTGCGTCGCGGGTTCCGGGAGCGCCGAGCCGAACGGGAGCAGCGCGTTCCGCAGCGCGCCGTAGCTCGCGAAGCGCCCGGCGGGCTCTTTCGCCAGGCACCGGGCGATCGCCCGCTCGAGACCCTGCGGGAGATCGTCACGGAACCGCGAGACCGGGGGGGGCGGGGTGTCGATCACATTCGCGACCACCTGCACCGCGTTGTCACCCTCGAAAAGGGCGCGGGCGGTCAGCAGCGTGAAGAGTGTCGCGCCGACCGCGTAGATGTCGGACCGCGCGTCGACCGTGTCGCCGCGCAGCTGCTCGGGCGACGCGAACGCGGGCGTGCCCATCACCCTGCCGGTCTGGGTCACGAAGCTGTCCGCGGCGGGCATGGTGGAGATCGAGAGCCCGAAATCGCCCACCTTCACGGTCCCGTCGGGCGAGACGAAGCAGTTCGAGGGCTTGATATCGCGGTGGAGCACGCCCCTCTCGAGGGCGGCCTCGAGCCCGTCGATCATGCTGAGCACCGCGTCGACCGCCTCGGCAACGGGCAGCGGGCCCCGCCGGTCCAGGGCGTCCTGGAGCGTGCCGCCCGGCGCGATCTCCATGGTGATCGCGGGGACGCCCTCGATCTCCTCGCTCCCGAAGACATAGAGGCTCGAGGGATGATTCACACGCGCGGCGAGGCGTCCCTCACGCAGGAAACGGCGTCGCATCTCGGGCGAATCGAGCGACTGGTCGAGGAGTTTGAGCGCCAGGCGGCGCCCCGTCGATCGCTGCACCGCCTCATAGACCGTGCCCATGCCGCCCCGTCCCAGAAGGGAGACGAGGGTGTAGCCGCCGAGGTCGTGGGGGAGTTGGAATCCGGGGCGCGGCTGGCGAGGCCGATTCGACACCACAGCAAGCGTCTCGGCTTCGTAGCCGTTGACAGCGTCCTCTCCACCGGGCTGGTTCAGCGACTGGGTCTCCGCTTCGCTGCCCGGGGCAGCTTTCAGCACCCCGGACATCAGGCATGCGGGGCACAGGGCATCGGCACGATCACCCTCGAGGATCGCGCCGCAGCCGGGGCAGGTGTGTTGGGTTGTGCCGCTCATGATGCGCCTCCCGTGGAAATGGCCTCACCACTTCCTGACGGGTCCCCATGCCGAGATTACAGCCCCGGCGTCATTCTTCTCGCAGCACGCTGACGAGGTACCGCATCTCGTCCTCAATGTCGCGCTCGTCGGCAACGGTTTGCGCGACCGCCTCCCGAACGAGCGCCGCGTAGCGCTGACGCAACCTGTGGATCGTGACAGCGAGCGCGTTCTCGGTCATGCCCGTTGCGTCCGCAAGCTCGGATCGTGGGGGGCCCTCACCCATGAGAAGCGGGCGCAACACTTCGAACTGGTCGGCTCTCCCCCGTTCGGCCCACTCCGCGCCGAGCTCGCGAACCGCCGCGGCGGTTGTCTCGCGTGCCCAATCGCGGTCGAAGGCGCGCTCCGCGTCGCTCGCCGTGGACGGGCTCGCGCTCCGCGACGCGATGCGAGATTCCATCTCCGCGATGTCGCGCTCGACGAACCGCCGACCACCCCCGCGTTTCTGAGCCCGCGTGCGCTCGCGCTGATGAGCCATGAAGTGCTTCATCGCGCCGAGGAGGTAAGAGCGGAACCGTCCGCGCGCCGGGTCCGCGGCTCCGAGCCCGCCCGATTCGATCACGCTCGCCAGAAACGCCTGCGTGAGATCCTGCGCGTCGTCGGCGTTGTACCCGCTGTATCGCGCGAAGGCGTACAGCGGACGCCAATAGGCATCGCAGAGATGCTCGAGCGCCGCGCGGGCGCGCGTCGCGTCGCGTTCACCCGACCGCCCCGGGAGCGCCGCGATGAGGCTCCATTGGGTCGTGTGGAATCGGGCGCGATCGCGGTCCATGACCCAGTCTAGAGAACGATCGACCGGCGGGTTGTCTCACCCGAAGAGGGCATCAGGCACCAACCACATTGCCGATCGGCTGCACCGAATCGCAATCTGCTTTGCCGCGAGGGATGGTGTGGGTAGAATTTTGGTCCTGCGTGCAAGAACCAAGCCCGGCCTGCTGTGCCGTGGCGTTCCGCACGGCCGGGCTTCCGTGAGAGGAGGCTGGTCATGTTGAGCCGCACAGGATCGATCGTCGCAATCGGAGCGCTCGCCGGGCTCGCTGCGTCGGCGTGGGGACAGGGGGTGTCGCTGTCGTTCAGCGCTGATCAAACAGTGGTCGAGCGCGGAGACACGATCCACTGGGTCGTCACCGCGAGCTTCACGGGCTTTGACGATCCGACCGCGTACTTCGCGGGGTTCATCGGTGTCTTCTATGCGAGCGATGAGTCCGTGGGGCTCGCCAGCAACCCGACCTGCTCGATGATGGTCGCGACCGATCCGATCATCAGCGGCGCCACGATCGGGAATGTGGACATCTTCTGCTGGGCCGGGCTCGGCAACAACGATCCCAGCAACCCGATCAACATCTACGAGTTCGATGTCGATGTGACCGCCTTCCGGGGCGAGCTCACCTACGAGCCGGTCGGCGTCGCGAGCGTCTTCGCGAGCGACGAGTGGATGATCAACTCCGACGATTTCGACCTGTTCGGCATCCAGTCCGACACCGTGACCATCGGGCACGGGTGCGGGCCCGCGGACCTCGCGGAGCCGTGGGGCGTGCTGGACAACGCGGACATCTCAGCGTTCGTCACGATGTTCCTGGGTGACGACCCCGCGGTCGACTACGACGAGAACAGCATCTACGACCTCGCGGATGTCGTTGGATTCATCAACGCGTTCACCGCTGGTTGTCCGTAACAACAGGCAGGGCGTGTCCACGCGGGAGCCGGGGGGGTCTGTTTCGCCCGCGGCTCCCCGCGCTTCGTTCAGCACCGCGGCCTGACGCATCGCACCGTGGGCCCCGACCGCGGAGTCTCGCTCACGGAGGGGTGGGACAGCCCGCGACGAATCCGTCGACGAAGAGGTTGATGTCGGTGAGATCGAAGATCCCGTCGTCGTTCTGATCGCCGAAGAGGTCTTGGTTCAAGAACGCGGTCACGAAGACATTCACATCCGCGAGATCGAGCACGCCGAAGGGTTGGGCGAGATCGAACGGGCCGCAGCGGATCGCAACGCTCGTCCCGGAGAGGTCTCCCGTGACGATCGTGTTGGGTGTGGTTCCGTCGAAGACGACGGTGTCGCGCAGAGGCGAGCCCGCGCTGGCGAGCAGTTCGACGGGCGAGCCAGGCGTGGCGAAGAGCGCCTCGAAGTTCAGGATCGCAAGGAGCGTCCCCGCTTCATCCGCGAGAATGGGCGTGCCCAGCGGGCCCAGGGCGACGAAGAGCCCATCCCCGTCCGCGGGTGGAGACGCTTCGTTCAGGCCGCTGCTGCCCAGCGTCGGGAAACCCGAGAAGATCAGATTCGCGGGGTTCGAAGAATCGACTCCGAGCAGTTGAAGGTGCGCCGTTTCCCAAGTGAAGATCGCCTCGGCGGCGCCCACCGTCTCCGTGGGCGCGCCGGGCTGCCCGACGACAAACAGACCGACCTGAACGGTGTCGCCCGGATCCGGAAGAGGCGAGAGCACCCGGAACTCCAGATCGACCTGCGCGAGGCAGACCGGTGACGCGGCAAGGGCGGCGATGAGGAACGGTGTGATTCGATCGGACATCGTCTTCTCCTCTGGTGTCGATCGCGCGCGGGAGGCCCGCACGCGTTGCTGAATCGGTGCCGGCGGAGTCTCACCGCCGGCGCCGAGGTTGTTCGGATCAACGCGGGATCACGATCCCGAGACGATCAGCGATAAACACGAGATCGCCCAGATCCACCCGGCCATCGCGGTTGACATCCGCCGCGAGCGAAGCTTCGTGATACCGCTCCGCGAAGACCAGCATATCCGAGGTGTCAACCGATCCGTCGCTGTTCAGATCGGCGAGATGATCGGGGCGGGCACCCGCGAAGAAGGCCGCGATGTCGCCCGAATCGAGATCACCGTCACGATCGAGGTCCGCCCCAACGAGGTCGCGCATGCCCAGGCGATCGAGTTCGGAGACGCTGATCCGTTCGCGGGGTTCACCGATCGGGCGGCGCACCGGATCGATCGAGCCACGCTCGTCACCCGCGAGCAGGAGATTCCCGTCACAGTCGAGCTCACTGGATGCGAGGAAACTCGACTGGATGTAAGTGAAGTCGGGCGTGCCTACAAGGCCGTCACCGTTGATGTCCGCGTGCGGCGTCGCGGTCCCGCATGGTGTGTCCGCGCCCGGCGCGGTGCCGAACTGCGCGATGAACACACCGAAGTCGAGGATGTCGATGAA
>DLBY01000112.1:14281-14635 GCA_002480345.1 Phycisphaerales bacterium UBA7812
ACCGAAGTCGAGGATGTCGATGAAGCCGTCCCCGTTCAGGTTTCCACCCACGAGGCTGTCATCGTCACCCGGACCGGCGAGGAAGGCCGCGGAATAAGCGGTGCCAGCGATCCCGAAGTCATCGGTATCCGTCGCGCGCAGGGTGTGCAGCGCGTCGGTCGCGGTCACGCAGTCGTAATCGCCGCACGGGATCTCGATTGTCCCAGTCGCGACGCCGCCGGTGAAAGTCAGCGTCGCGTCCGCGACGACCGCGGGCCCGCCCCCCGAAGGCGAGAACGAGAAGGTGATGCACCGATCGAACGGGCCCGCGCCGACCGACGCGAGCTCGACGGCCACATCCACAGCGTTCACGGG
>DLBY01000024.1 GCA_002480345.1 Phycisphaerales bacterium UBA7812
CGGCAGCGGTGTCCAGGTCCAGACGCTCTTCGCGGGGCAGCACATCGATGTCGGCACCGTGACGGCGGAAGTGATCGGCGATGACCTCGTCGTGACCTACAACACCACGGGTGACTGGTCGATCGACGAGTTCCACCTCTGGGCGGGCGTCGACCTCGCGGATATGCCCCAGAACCGCCGGGGCAGCCCCAAGATCGGGCACTTCCCGCACAGCGGCGAAAACATGGGCGGCGTGACCAGCCACAGCGTCGCGATCCCGCTCGCGTCGCTCGACATCGCCTGCCCCTCGGACCCCGAGCGCCTGTACTACATCGCCGCCCACGCGGTGGTGTCGAGCCCGAGCGGCGGCAGCGAGACCGCCTGGGCGGACGGCGACCGATTCGTCCAGCGCGGCATGTGGGGCACCTTCTTCACCACCTCGTTCGATTGTGTCTGCGACGGTCCCGATCCGGAAACAAACCAGTGCGAGACCGCGTTCGCGTTCAGCGGTGATCCCCGCGCGATCTCGAACTGCTTCCTGGACATGGACCTTGATAACGACGGCCAGGGCGATTTCGACCGCTGGGGCTGGTCGATCAACATCCCGGGCAGCGAGCTGAGCGAGTACTACACCTTCCAGCTCTACGCCCGCGCCGAGGACTGCGACATCTCGCAGGCGATCGAGGTGGGCGAGCTGTGGGTTGACTACCTGGTCGACGACGGCGCCTCGGGCATCGGCATGGTCTATGTCCAGTACAACATGTACTTCGGGTACGAGATGGACGAGATCCACCTCTACGCGGGCGACCAGCCCACGCCCACCGACATGGACACCGGCGAGCCCACCATCGCGCTCGACCAGTTCGACCACATCGTCGACAACTTCACGGGCGGGCCCGACGAGAACTTCACCACCACCTACAGCTACGAGTTCGACTGGGCGGGCAACGGCGTGAACATCATCGCGCACGCGATCGTGTGCGGCGAATTCCCCGTCGTGCAGCCCTGATCAGACTCGTCCGAACCCGATTCCCACGAACGCCCGGCCACTCGAGGCCGGGCGTTTTTCTGCGCGCCGAGAAGCCCGCCACCCCCCGCTGGGCCCGCTACCGTTGGAACAACGAAACGACACAGGAGAAACACGATGCCCCTCGACCACTACATCACCCTCGGCAAATCAGGCCTCAAGGTCAGCCCGCTCTGCCTCGGCACCATGACCTTCGGCGAAGACTGGGGCTGGGGCTCCGATGTCGAGACCTCCAAGAAGGTCATCGACACCTACATCGACAAGGGCGGCAACTTCATCGACACCGCGAATATCTACACCAAGGGGCACTCCGAGAAGATCATCGGCGACCACATCGGTAAGCACCCCCCGAAGCGCGACCGCCTCGTCATCGCGACCAAGTGCACCGGCAACATGTTCAACGGCGACCCGAACGGAGGCGGGAGCGGACGCAAGAGCATGATGGCGGCCGTGGAGGAATCGCTCCGCCGCCTGCAGACCGACTACATCGACCTGCTCTGGAGCCATTTCTGGGATCAGAACGCGCCGATCGACGAGTTGATGCGCACCGTCGACGACCTCGTGCGCGCCGGCAAGGTGCGCTACTTCGGCTTCTCCGACCACCCCGCGTGGGTCTGCGTGCAGGGGCAGTACGAGGCGATCTTCCGCAACTGGACGCCCGCCGTCGCGCTGCAGATCGAGTACAGCCTGAGGCAGCGGACCGTCGAGGGCGACCTGATCCCGATGGCACAGGAGATGGGCCTGGGCGTGACGCCCTGGAGCCCGCTCGCGGGGGGCGTGCTGACCGGCAAGTACACCCGCGACAAGAAGCCCGACGAGGGCCGGGCGAACAGCGGGTGGATCAACCTCGACGACCGCGACTACAAGATCATCGATGTGCTGCTCGAGGTCGCGGAGGAAGCGGGCGCCTCGCCCGCCGAGGTTGCGCTCAAGTGGGTCCAGGACCGCGACGGCGTGACGAGCACGATCATCGGCGCCCGCACGCTCGAGCAACTCGACGCGAACCTCAACGCCCTCGATGTCACGCTCACCGACGAGCAGACCCGGAAGCTCGACGAGGTGAGCGAGCAGACCAAGCCCTTCCCGCACGAATTCGTCAACAACATCAAGACCGTGATCCAGGGCGGGACCACGATCAACGGCGAGAGCCGGGACACCTGGGAGAACGCGCCGCAGAGCGACAAGGAACGGTATTGAAAAGTGACTGCTTTTTCTATTGCGTATCCAAATTTGCTCTGATATGATCGGGCCTTACTAGGCAGGATCACCTCAACATGAGTAAAATGATTACCACCGCGCTTGCGCTAGCCGCTTTAAGGGGGGGACACTTCAGCTCAGATCTATTCTGTATCTGATTCAACTCTCCTCATCGATGACTGGACACTCATTCCAGTTTATGTTTCGCTCTCTCCGACACAGGTTGAAGTAACAGACATGCTTGCGATCAAAGAAGCAAGCGCAATAACCGGGTCGAATCTGTCTGCGATCTGGTATTCGAAGACTGCAACCGGCTGGTCGACAAAGTCTTGGTATTCAAGTAGCCCATGGAGCGGCGTGAAAGCCATCAAGACTTCGCTCGGCCTGAGTGATCTCGATGATCCCATATGGGAAATGACTCTCGGCCCTTCCCCTGCTATTGAGGAATCGCCTACAAAGGAACTGGCAGAAACTGGGGTCATCGAAGGCGATCCACTTGAACCATTCCTCGATGCTTCTCCCGATCCAGAATCGCTCGTCAATACACTGGTGTCTGTTGGCTACCCGGCAGCAAACACACCAATACCGATCGATGAACCGTGTGCGTACGACATCGCCGGAAGTATCGCTTCATACGCCGAAAAAATGATTGAGAGTGGCGACTCTTCCGATACAGAGTTCGCATCGAACGCGGATTTATGCGCTTTGGCGTCCGTCCCACGAGGAGATCCGCCGGCGCGCCCGCCTCGCCCGTCGACGGCACCGCCCTGGAGCCCACCGCCACCCGCGACGACTCCCACGGCACCATCGTGGACGCCGGGCGGTTGGCCGACATCTCCGAACGGCACAGACGAGTGGCGATGCCGGACCATTCCAACCTCGGGAGGCGGATCAAACTGCGTGTGCAGCCGCGAGCAGCTCTGGGGAAGATGGGAGGAGAGATCGTGCTGGCTAATCTTCACATGCGTTCGATGGCACACGATCATTGAAACTGAGACATGCACTACGGCTGGAAGTGGAATCCCATGCCCAACCGGCGGTCCTCCTTCGCCTGGCAGCAATTGCACCCATCGATATCGGTGATGCGCTATCTCGTTTCGCTGGTGGCGTTTTCGTATATATCATACATAATAACATCGATCTCAATTGCCATTTTGCTTGATAATTGGCCTGCCGCCCCCGCATGGCTGCAACAGAATTTTTTCACAAATGATTATCTTGCACATGTTCTGACTGTTCGTTACCAGTACAGCGGCTCGATCAATGGGTGGGCCGGTCCGGATAGTGGGCTTGAGGCGGTCGCGATCATGTCATCGGCGCTCGTCGGCTGGGCCGTATCCCGGTTTCTGCCGTGCCAGTTGCGCAAAAAGAGCCGCGCCAGTCATCACACGGAAGAGAGGACCCTCTTGGCCGGTTGGCGAAGCGCACGCCACCTTCGTCAGGGGTGGCCGGCCCGATACGGGCTGATGCTCGGCCTGCTCATCGGCACCCTCGGTGCCCTGGGCGGCGCCTTGATCGACAAGTCCATCTACGACGCGAGGGAACGCGCGTATTGGGCACAATGGACAGAGGTCACCGACCCCGCTGATACCTCTACCTGGCCGATTCATCCTTCATCGGCACAAAGCGTGATCGGTTGGCTCACCCCCGCGGAAGCTTCGATCGTGCTCCCCGGGGTGCTGCTTGCCAGCGCTGCAGGTGTGCTGCTACCCACATGGCGAGTGCTCCGCGGCTCGGCCTTTTCTCCGAATCCTCGATGCGCGAGGTGCAACTATCGTGTCGCAACTCGGCCTGGGACCGAATTTACCACCTGCCCAGAGTGCGGGCACGCCAACCCAACACTCAGCGAACCGCAACCGGTACCCGGTGATCTCGAATAGCCAGCCACACCACCCACGCGCTCGCCCCGATCCACACCCCGATGGAGTTCGCCGCGAAGTCTTCCCAGGTCACGAACCGCCCCAGCCCCGGGATGCCCTGGCTCGCCTCATCGAGGCCCGCGTAGAGCAGCGCGAGCGGCATCCCGAGACCCACGCTCTTCCACGAGCCGCGGGCCCCTAGGAATCCCGACGCGATCAGCAGGAAGGTCCAGACCCCGTACCCGATCGCATGGGCCCACAGGTCCGTGCGCGGGATGCCCGCGTCGACCTGCAGGTTCGGCCAGTGCGTGAGCGTGAACAACAGGAGGGCCCACGCGACAAAGCCGGCTTTGCAGACGCGATCGAACGACACGGGTCAGGCCGCCCCCGACTGATCGTGATCCGTCGCGTGCGCAGCGGCGGCACCGTCGATCCCGCCCCCCTCGCGTTGGACCACATGGACCTCCGCGATCGGTTCAGGCTCGCGGCCCGCCCCGTCCCCGCTGGGCTCGGGTGAATCCGCCCCGTGCTTCGCTGCCCCGAACACCGTCTGGGCGAGGGCTGCGTAGTCCTTCGCCCCGTTCGCGTCGGGGGCGTACTGGAAGATCGTCTGCCCGAAGCTCGGGCACTCGGCGAGTTTGATGTTCCGCCGGATCGCGGGCTCGAAGACACGCGCGTTGCTCCAGGGCAGGCCCGGCATCTCGCGGGCCTCCGCGAAGAACGACTCAAGGTCCTCGACGACTTCGCGCGTGTGGGCCGCCTGGAAGTCGTGCATGCACACCACGACACCCGCGACGGTCAGGCGCGGGTTGATCGCCCGCTCGCCCCGCGTGAGCAGGTTGATCGTCTCCAGCAGCTTGCCAACGCCCTGCAGCGCGAGGTAGTGCGCCTGCATCGGGATGATGACCTCGCCCGCCGCCGCGAGCCCGTTGAGCGTCAGCAGACCCAGCGATGGCGGGCAGTCAAAGAAGACCGCGCCGAAGCGATCCCCCAGCGAGTCCAGCGCGGTCCGAAGACGCGTGTGCCGATCCGATTGATCGCCCAGTTCGAACTCCGCGGCCGCGAGGTCCGTCTCGCTGGGCAGGCAATAGAGCGTGTCGGTGACGCGCACGATCGCATCGTGGATCGGCGCGTGCTCGTGCGTCCCGGGGTCGAGCAGCACATCGTACACCGAGGAATCGTCCATCCGATCGCTCGGATCGACCCCCAGGTGCAGCGACGCGTGCGCCTGCGGGTCGAGATCGACCACGAGCGTCGGGATGCCCATCTCCGCGTGCGCCGCCGCGAGGTTGACCGTCGTCGTCGTCTTCCCCACGCCACCCTTCTGGTTCATGAAGGCGATGCGCCGGGCCGCGGTCGTTGGATCGTCCGTGATCGTCATGGCGGCAGTATACGACCCGCCCCCGATCGGCGGATCTTGCGCGACCACGCGCCCGCGAGGTTTCAGCTCGAAGAGCCGGCGCCCGCGGCGGTCCCGACCTCGGAGGGCTCGCCCGCCCGCTTCGCCGCCGGGGCCGGGGACGGGATGACCCGCTTCAGCGACTGCTCCTCGTGGGCCTTCCGCCGCGCGATCTTCATGGAGTAGACCACGATGAACGAGACGACGAGGAGCGCGAGCGAATAGACGAACCGCACGCTGGAGGCCGCGAGAAGCACGCCGATGACCGCGAACGCGGCGCCCATGCCGTAGAGCACGAACACGGCGCCCTTCACCCCGAACGCGCGCTTGAGCATGTGGTGGAGATGGTCCGAATCGGGCTCGCTCATGCTCTTGCCCGCCATCTTCCGGCGGACGATCGCGAGCACCGTGTCGATGATCGGGATCGCGTAGACGATCAGGCCCGCGATGACGAGGTCCGTCCGCCCCTGATCGCCCAGCATCAGGATGATGACGATGGTCGCGTAGCCCAGCATCAGCGAGCCGCAATCACCCAGGAAGATCGTCGCGGGGTTGAAGTTGTGCGGCAGGAACCCCAGGCACCCGCCCAGCAGCGCCATGCACAGCACGATCCGCTGCGCGTCGCGCGGGCCGGGGTCCGCGAAGACGACCAGCAACGAGATCGCGAGCAGCCCGATTGACGCGATCGCGGTCGTGCCGCTGAGCAGCCCGTCGAGCCCGTCGATGAGATTCGACGCGTTGCACGCGCCAAGCACGAACACCGCGATCACCGCGGTGCCGGTCCAGTAGATGATGTTGAGCTCGATCACCGAGCCGACGATCGGGAACTCGCCGGGCAGGTTGATCGTGTAGAGCAACTCGGGGTTGTGGAGCAGCTGTCCGAGCGTCGGCGCGAGCACGCCCTGCGCCACCTTCACGCCGATGTCGCCGTACGCGAGCGCCGCGGCCGCGAGCAGCTGCCCCCCCACCTTCACGCGCGGGCTGATGCCCGTCACATCGTCGATGAGCCCGATGACCATGATCACCGTCAGGCCCAGCAGGATCCAGGGCGGGACGAACCGCGGGTCGGGCGCCCCGAGCGCGACCTCGGGGACCCCGTGATACTCGACGAGGAACGGGTTGTGCACGCCGAGGTAGCTGAAGAAAATGCCGCCCATGATCCCGAGATACACCGCGGCCCCGCCCAGGTAGGCGATCGGCATGCGGTGCACCTTGCGCGGGTCGGACGGGTGGTCGATCACCCCGTTCGCGAGCGCGAGATGGCGCATGACGGGGGTCGCGACGAGCGTGATCAGGAACGAGATCGCGAGCACCCCGACATACCCGTTGAAGACATCGAGCCAGGTCGACGCGTCTGCCGCGGTATCGATCCCCGCGAGGTCCGCGAGGCGCTCCTGACGAGCCGCCAGCGCGCGCAGACCCTCGCCGATCGACTCGATCTCGCCGATCATCTCGGGGCCCACCGTCGGCGCGTCCCGCAGTTCGATCTCGCTGAGCGTGGGGATCATCGAGGCGTCCTCCCCCCGGCGCGGGCGGCGCGCTCCGAGACCGTCGTCACGACCGCGCCCTCCTGGGGACGCTGAGCGATCACCGCCGCGATGTCGCGGATCGTGCGCTCGAGCGGGATCGTCGGCGCAAACCCGATCGCGTCGCGCACCCGCGCGAGGTCGGGACGCCGGAACTGAAGGTCCTCGTACCCCGACGGGTACGCCTCGCTGTAGGGCACGAGCACGATCTCGGATCGGGAGCCCAGGACCGAGCGCACACGCTCGGCCAGCTCGCGGATCGAGACGGGCTCATCGGATCCGAGGTTGAACACCCGCCCGAGGCAGGAAGGGTCGCCCAGCAGACGGGGCATCGCGCCCACGATATCGCGCACATCGCAGAAGCAGCGGGACTGGGTGCCGTCGCCGAACACGCGGATGGGCTCGCCCGCGAGCGCCGCGCGCACGAAGCGGGGCAGAACCATGCCGTAGGCGCCGACCTGCCCGGGCCCGACGGTGTTGAACAGGCGGACGACCACGCAGCGCGCGCTCCCGGCGCGGTGGTGCCCCAGCGCGAGATACTCATCGATCGCTTTCGCGCACGCGTACGACCACCGCGTCACCGAGGTCGGCCCGTACACGACATCGTCGTCCTCGCTGAACACCCGACGCGTCGGCTTGCCGTACACCTCCGACGACGAGGTGAACAGCATGGGACCCGCGCCGGTCCGCTCGATGAAGCGGAGCAGCGCCGCGGTCTGCTCGACATTGGTCTCGATCGCGCGCACGGGCTCGTTCATCACGAGATCGACGCCCACCGAGGCCGCGAGGTGGTACACCTCATCGAACTGGGGGAACGCCTCGAGGTCGGGCAAACGGTCGGTGACCCGACCCTCGAGCAGTGTCGCGTCATCGGGCACGCCGGCGCGCGCGCCGGTCGAGAGATCGTCCACGATGGTGACCGCGTCGCCCCGGTCGAGGAGCGCGCGCACGAGATGGGACCCGACGAAACCGGCCCCGCCGGTCACGAGGACGCGGCGCGGCCGATCGTGTGTGCCTCGCTCGCCCTCCCGGTGCGTCACGCGGAGTTCTCTCCCGACCCGACGGGCTCGGGCTTCTTGGGCGCGGTGTTGGGACCCGGGCCGCTCTGATCGTGCGCGTGGTACTCGGCGCTGGTGCGGATGTTCCGCTTCATGTACCCGCCCGCCGCGGAGCGGACCGCGTTGACGACGATGCCCAGCAAGACCGCGGGGGCGTCGGCGAACTCGTTCTTGACGCGCCCGACCATGCCCCGCGTCTCCGCGAGGGCGCGGGTCACGAGGATCGAGGCGTCGCAGCGCTGCGCGAGGCTGCTCGCGTCGCCCGCGACGATCGCGGGGGCACAATCGAGGAACGCGACATCGTACTCGGCGCCCGCCTGCTGGAGCAGCGCCGTCATCGGGGCGGTGCCCAGACGCTCGAACATCCGCTTGGAGGGCGAGCCCGCCGCGAGGATGTGCAGGGTCCGCCCCTCGACGCTGACCTCCTGCACCGCGGAGGCGAGCGTCGCGTCGCCCGCGAGCACATCGCCCAGGCCCGGGCCCTCGCGGAGCCCGAACAGGGTGTGCAGCGTGGGGCGGCGGAAGTTCGCGTCGATCACGAGCACATTGCGGTCGACGAACGCGCTCGCCATCGCGAGGTTCGCGACCATCGCGCTCGCGCCCGAACCGGGCATGCCGCTGAAGACCAGGCAGGTCTTGTGCCCGCCGTCGTCGAGCTTCTTGAGCACCGTCGTGCGGAGCTGCCGGAAGCTCTCCGCGACGACGCTCCGCGGCGCATCGCGCACCACGGTGTCGAAGTGCCCGCCCACCGTCGGGTCCTCGTCCGCGAGGGGGACGGTGCCCAAGATCTTCGTCCGCGGCATCGCGGCGAGATCCGCGGGGCTCTTGACCCGCTGGTCGAGGAACTCCGCCGCGAGGATGATGCCCGCGGTGAGGCCCGAGATCAGCAGCACGCCCGCGGGGATCGAGAGGAACAGCTGGGGGAGCGAGGGGCGGTCCGCGGGACGCTCGAACTCCCGCACGACCATCCGGTTCGACGACGAGGTCGAGGTCGAGGTCTCGATGTCGCGCAGGCGGAGCTGGAGCTCCGCGAGCGTGTCGTTCATCGCCTCGATCTGGTCGGTGATGTCGTTGATCTCCGTGATCGTCCGCGTCACATCCTGCAGCTCGACCTCGAGCTCCTCTTCCTCCGCGAGCATGTTGGCGATCTGCGCCTGCGCCTGGCGGATCTCGGACTCCAGCAGGTCCTTCTCCGCGTCGAACAGGCTCGCGAGCTCACGCTCGCGCGTGATCGAGATCTGCTGCTCGGTCGCGGCGATCTGGTTCTCGACGATCTTGTACTCGCGGTGCCCCGGCATGATGCCCATCCGGCGGAGCTCGTTGAGGCGCGTCTCCAGCAGCTCCTTGTTCGCCTTCATCTGCTGGAGGATCGGGCTCATCTCGACGGTCTGGCGCTGCGTGTCCGAATAGCGGACCCCGCCCTCGGACTGCACCATCTCGTTCATCCGCTCGAGCTGGGTCTGCATCGCCTGCAGCTCCAGCCCGATGTTGTTCTTCTCCCGCGCGATGATGCTGAGCTTCTCACGCGTGATCGTCGCCTGCTCGACCAGGCCCGTGATCTGCTCGTCCCGGATCAGTCGGCTGCGGCGCTCGTCGAGGTTCTCGATCTTCCGCTCGGTCTCTTGGATGGAGTCCTGGATCGCGGAGCGGCGCTCGCTGTTCACGGCGCTGTTCTGGTTGGTCAGATCGTTCTGGTACGCCTCGCGGACCAGGCGGGCGATGCCCGCCGCGTCGGTCGGGTTCTTCCACGCGACCTTCATGCGCACATAGAAGGTGCCCCCCACCGGGCGGGCCGACACCCGGTCGTCCAGCTTGTCCATCGCCTCGATGAAGTCGAAGCTCCCGTCGTCCTGCACGAACTTCTTGGACCAGTTGGGCGCCTCCGCCTGCAGGCGCGGGTCCTGCGCCACCCGCTCCAGCAGCGTGTCGCTCGTCATGCGGTCCGCCTGCGTCGCCATGAACTGCTCGAGCGCGTCCTCGTCGATCGTCTGCTGCTCGAGCAGCGTCTCGCTCTGGGGCGGCAGCGCCTCGAAGGTCACCGTCGATTCGTAGATCGGGTAGATGAACAGCCACGCGTAGTGGGCGACCACCCCGAAGACGCCCCCCGCGACGACCGCGGCCGCGAGGACATACTTCCACTTCTTGAGAAGCTTGATCGGGTCGATCGCGGGCGCACCCCCGGCGCTCGGGGCGCTCGTCGGCGCCGGGCGGGGGGCTGGGGTGGACGGCCTGGGAGGAACTGCACTGCTCATGGTCGGTACTCCGGGATCCTCGGTGATCCCCTTACGCGGTCGGTCCCCCGGTTGATCGCCCCTGCGCCGGATCCGGGGGGCGATCGCCCCACGCGGATGCCGCGACGCCCGACGGATGGGCGGGGTCCCGGGTTCGTTGTCGGTCAGTCGGCGCTCGGCGCTGAGTCGATCTCCTGCTTCACCTCGGCAAGGTCGTCACCAACAACCTCCCTCAAATCGGGGAGGGTGTAGATCGCGGTATCCGCATCGGTCCACAGCCGGCGTGCTTCGTCGGTGTTCCCCCGCTTCAGCGCGAGCCGGGCGAGGTTGAGCAGGACATTCACCCGCTCGCGCTCGGTGCGCACCCGCTCCTTCGCGGTGAGCAGGGCGTCCTCCGCCTCGTCGAGCTCGCCCGACTTCAGCAGCAGGTTGCCCAGCGTGTCGTACACATCGGCGCGGCTGTCGGCGAGCTGCGTCGCCTGACGCGCGAGGGGGACCGCCTCGGCGGGACGCCCGAGCTCGATGCCGATGCAGTACGCGAGGTTGTTGTGCATCTCCCAGTCGTCCGGGAAGGCCTCGATGCCGGCGCGCCAGGCCTGGGCGGCGCCCTCGAAATCGCCCCGCCCGAATCGCCCGCTGCCCAGCAGGCGGTGGGCGAGGCGCTTGATCAGGTCGTTGGCGCCGTTCTTCTGAAGGGCGATGAGATCCGCGTCCGCCTGATCGACCTGCCGCTCGTCCTGGGCCCGCAGGGTCGCGGCGCCGTAGGTGAGCCAGTCGCGCTGGACGGAATTCGCGGGCATCTGCTCGCGGAGGTTGAGGATGTAGTCGGTCGACTTGGCGCCGTCGTCGTCGAAGACCACGCGGACATTGCGGACCCACTGGAGCACGAGCCCCGGGTTGCCCAGCGCCTGCTCGTACGCGCGGGTCAGGAACGAGGCGGCGCGGGCCATCTTGCCGCCGCGTGCCTCGATCGCCGCCCGCGTCGCGAGCAGCTGCGGGTCCTCGTCGACCTTGTTGCCAAGGACCTCGAGCTCCTGGATGACGCGCGAAGCCCGCTGCACGCGGGGGTTCTCCGAGCGGAGGAGGGCGTCGATATAGGCCATCGCGACGCGCTCATCGCGCGTCAGCTCCCACGCCTGCTCGAACAGGCCCGCGGCCCGGTCGAACTGATCGCGACGCAGGAAGACGCGCCCCATGACGAGCATGAGCGTCGCGTCGGTCGGGCGGGCCTCGATCACCTCGTTGGCGACATCCACCGCCTCGCCCACCCGGTCGCGCTCGAGCAGCTCGATGAGCAGCCCCACCAAGACCGAGTCCTGCGTCGGGTTGGCCCGCATCGACGCGCGGAGCGATTCGAGCGCCCGGTCGTCATCGCCCCGGCGGTAGTGCATCGTCGCCATGAGCTTGTGGGCCTGGTAGTCGTTGGGGTTGAGCCTCAGCGCCTCCTCGAGGTTGCGCATCACATCGCTCGCGAGCGCCTCGTTGGGCATGAGGAACTGGGCCCGCTTGACGAACGGGAGCGGGCGGGAGGGATAGAGCTCGATCGCGCGATCGACGAGGCGGAGCGCCTCTTTCTCCTGCCCCTGCGCCATCGCGATGTCGGCGCTCTGCATGAGCACCGTGAGGTCCTCCCGCGAGCGATCGCTCAGCGACGCGATCTGCTGGCGGGCCTCGTCGAGCTCGTTGATCCGCAGCAGCATCTCGATCAGCAGCTTGCGGTACTGATCGTTCGATTCGTCGGCGCCCGCGTCGACCACCTTGCGGAACGCCTCCGCGGCGGGGCGCCACATGTTGCGACGCATCATGATCTCGCCGAAGAGCTTCTCGGCGCGGAGCCGCTCGGGGTCCTGCTGGGCGCGGGCCTCCTCGACGGCGCGGAGCGCGACATCGTCCCGCCCGCGCTCGATCATGAAACGCGCCATCGCGATGTAGGCATCGACCGTCGCCTCGGGCTCGCCCACGCCCACGATGTGCTCGATGAACGCACCGCGTGCCAGCTCGATACCGTCCCGGTAGCCGTCGTCCTGGCGCACGCGACCCTGGTCGGCGTACCACTTCGCGAGGACCTCGACGCGCGCCAGCCCGCCCTCGCCCTCGCTCTCGAGCTCGTCGAGGATCGCCTTCGCCTTCTGCCAGTCGCGGTCCTCGATGTAGAGCCTCGCGAGCTGGAGCTTGTTGCCGATGTTGAAGGGCTGCTCGCCCAGGATCTGCGTGCGGCGGCGGATCGCGGTCGCGAGGCCCTCGTCGCCGCCCTGGTTCGCCTCGAGCCGCAGGTACATATCGACGAACGAGGGGTCGACTTCGCCGAAGTCGCGCAGGCGGCGCGCCTCGGAGAGCGCCTCGTCGAGCTGCCCGGTCGTCGCGAGCAGCGCGATGTACCCCCGGATCGTGATCGGGTCGTTCAGCGTGATCGAAAGCGACTGGCGGTACGACTCGAGCGACTCGGCAACCCGGCCCAGCGACGACTGCTCCGTCGCGAGCAGACGCCACAGCGGCGCGTCCGCCGGGCGACGCGAGACCGCTTCGCGGAGCAGCTCGACCGCCTCGGCGTGCCGGTTCTCCGCCGCGTAGACGCGTGCCTGGTAGGTGATCCCGTCGAGGCGGTCCGCGTTGATCTCCCGGGCGCGCTGCGCGATCGCCCGAGCGCCCTCGAGGTTGCCCGAATCGAGCTGCTGGAGGAAGTCCTGCTCGAGGACATCCGGGTCATCGGGCGCCATCGCCTTCGCTTCCGCGAGGGCCTCCGCCGCCGCCCCGGGCTCGCCGTACAAGCGCCGGGCCTCGACGATCTGGAGCAGCTTGTCGAGCTCGCTCGCGTTCGAATCTCGGATGGTCTGCTCGACGATCTCGAGCAGGCTGTCCGCCTCGAGCCGCTGCTTGAGCTGCGCGATGGTCGGGTCGTCGGGGTTCGCGTCGAAGGCCTTGTTGGTCACCTCGCGGGCCTCGTCGAGCCGGTCGGTGAACATCAGGATGCGGACGAGCTGGCGCACCAGCGCGGGGTCCTGCCCGTGCTCGGCAAGCCCGTCGCGCAGCAGCTTCTCGGCGCCCATCGCGTCGGGCGCCGGCAGGCCCTTGCCCTGGAAACGCTGCTCGGACTCGAACACGATCGCCTTGATCGGGTCGTCGGGGCGCTCGCGGAAGGTGAGCTCCGCGAGGCGGTTGAGCCGGTCCTGGATCGCTTGGTTGCCCGGCGCGAGCTCCGCGGCCCGCTGCGTGTAGCGGAACGCCTCGTCAAGGCTCGCCTCCGTGCCCAGCCGCTCCTCGATATCCGCCAGCCCCAGCAGCACATTCGCGTTGCGGGGCTCGAGCGCGAGCAGCTCGCCCAGGCGCTCACGCGCCAGGCCCGTCTTGTTGAGGCGAAGCGCCGAGAGCCCCTCTCGCCACAGCCCGTCCCGGTTCGAATACCCCGTCTTCTGGTTGAACGACGCGAAGTGCCCCAGCGCCTCGTTGAGCGCCGCTTCGCCGCCCCGCTGGTCGCCTGTCGCGAGCAGATACTCGGCGCGCGCCGCCGCGATCTGCCCGTCGAGCATCGCGACGCGCGGCGCGTCGGTGCCCACGCCCGTGATGAACCGGTCGCGCGCCTCCGAAGCGATCTCGAGCAGCTCCTGCACACGCTCGGGCGCATCGCCCTCGTCGATCCGCTTGACCGCGAACTCCGCGATGAACAGCGGCGCCTGCCGGCGAGCGAACAGACGGATCCACCCGTCCAGCGAGACCGGGAGGCTCTCCTGTGCCTCGGCGCGACGCGCGTCGCGCATCGCCGCCTCGTAGTCCCCGTACCGCTCGCGCAGGTTCGCGAGCTGCAGCAGCATCTCGGTGGGCTCGTCGCCCGATTCAACGGCGCTCTCGAGCAGCGCGATCGAGCGCGGCGTCATCCCGGTCGGATCCAGCAACCCCTCGAGAATCGTGAGGCGGTCGATGATCCCTCCGGTCAGCGTTCCAAGCTTCGCCTCCGCGTTGCGGAGCACCGCGTCGAGCTGGTCATACAGCCGGACCCGCTCCGCCTCCCGCGCATCGCCCGTGAGCCGCGTGAAGGGCTCCGCCTCGATGTCGAGCATCGTGATCTGCGCCCACAGGTTCTCGGGGTCCACCGCGAGCACGGCGTTGACGGCGTCGCGCTGCTCCCCGATGATCCGCGTCGCCTCCTGCCGATCGTCGTTGGTCTCGGCGCGGGCCTTCTCGGTATCGAGCAGGCGGACCAGGGCGCGCATCGCGCGCCCGTCGCCGGGTTCGACCGCGAGCGCGGCGCGGAGGTCGTCCTTCGCCGCCTCGATCTCGTCCTCGGTCAGCGTGCTCTGCGTCCCCGCGAGCTGCGCCCAAGCGAGGCCGCGGTAGCGCCGGAGGCGGTCGCGCTGCTCCTGCAGAGGGCCCCCCTCGGGGTAATACGCGAGCATGAACGCGACCTCGTTCGCGAAGTTCTCCACCGCGGGGCGGGACCCGCCCCCCAGGCGGCTGAACGACTCGAAGTACAGATTCAGATACTCGCCGGTCCGCTCCACATCCGTCCGCGCCGTCACCGCGACCTGCCGCTTGATCGAGCGGAACTGGTTGAACTTGTCGCGGTAGTCGGTCTCCGTCGACGGCACGATGTGCCCCAGCGCGTTCGCCCAGCCGTCCAGCCACTCGATGTTGGTGTTCTCGTGCCCGACGGCGCGGCCCCAGTTCTCCTCCGCGGCCTCCCAGTCGCCCGCGGCCTCCGCCTCGAGCGCCAGCGCGGCGTAGGTGTCCCCCGTCTTGTTGAACATGAACCAGTACAGCGCGACGCCCGAACCGAGCACCACCACCGCCGCCACAACGAGCAACGCCACGAACTTCGTATTCACACGACCAGCCATCGATCGGCCCTTTCATCCCGCCTGCCCGGCGCTGCCGGGCGGCGTTCCAAATCTCGCAAATCGCGCCGCCGAGCGCTTCCGCTCAGCCCGCCTCGTCTCCGTCCCCCGCCCCCCGCGGGTTCTCCTCGGGGTACGCCCCCGCCTCCACCTCGATCCAGTCGGGCACGCACCGCATGATCTCGGGGAGCAACTCCCCGATCAGCGACGCGGACACCGCGGCGTGCTCCGTCTTGCTGTCCACCGTCCCGCAGGTCGCCTGCACCTTCAGGTAGTACGCGTAATCGCTCGTCAGATCGAACGCGAGCGAACGCACGCCCTCGGCGCTCGCGACCGTCCCGCCGTTCGCGACGAAGAAGTAGCCCGCGAACAGCGCCCGGTCGTCGGACTGACCCCGGAACTCGCTGATCATCATCCGCAGCGGGTGCCCGGGCCCCACGCCGCGCGGCATCCGGACGCGGTACCCCTTGCGATCCGAGAACCGCCAGCTCGTCGGCGCGGTGTACACCGTCCCGGTGGGCCCGCGCGACGACTCGGGCACGCTCGTGTCCTCCACCCATTCGTCCATCCCGATCGGGAGGGGGAGGATCTCCGACGCGCTGCTCTTCTGCATGCCCCCGCCCACGAAGCACCGCTCCGGGACATGGGGCACCGTGTCGATCATCCCCGTGTAGTACGCCGCGTGGAAGACCACGACATGCGGCTCGTCCTGGTCCGGCGCCATCGCGCTTTCCTTCTGGACATACCGCCGGCTCACGGTGTTCTTCGTCCCGAGCTCGTCGAGGATCTCCTCGCTCATCATCTCGTCGGCGCCGACCTGCACCCACGAGTCCGTCTCGGAGGGCAAGGTGGAGACGAGCCGACCGTCGGGCGGGTAGATCGCTTCCTTGCGCAGGTGGATGCCGTACGCCTGGATCAGCCGCCCGAAGCCCAGCGCGCTGACGAGCAGCACGCCGAACGCAACAAAGAACGCGGGGGTGAAGATCGTGCGCCCGTTCATGCCGGCGCCCCCTTCCCCGGCGCTTCGTCGTCCGCGGGCTCGACGATCCGGTTGAGCACCCAGGAGATGCCCAGGTAGAGGCCCAGCGAGGGGACCAGCAGCAGCGTGCCGATCAGCGTGTGCGCCTGCCCCGTCGCGAGGTCCGCGTCCCAGAGCGAGGCGATGCCCAGCGCCGCGACACGGATCATGTTCATGAAGACCGCGACGGGGCCCGCGAGCAGGAACAACGCGATCCGCTGCCACCACTCCCGGTTCCAGGTCAGCGCCACCCACACGCTCAGCGCGTAGAACGCGACGACCATCCGCATGCCGCTGCACGCCTCCGCGACATTCAGCGGGATCGTCTCCGACCCGCGGTAAATCATCAGCGTGTTGCCCTGAAGGTCGACCTCGAACCCGGCCATCATCCCGATCGCACCCAAAATCACCCACGCCCCCTCGCTCGCGAGGAGCTGGAGCTGGAAGGTGATCTCGATCATGATCTTCTCCGCGAGCGTGATCCCGAACACCAGGTACGCGATCGGCAGGAACACCCAACGCATCACGCCCGGGCCCAGGATCAGCAACGCGAGACCGAACAGCGTCAGCAGCGCCGCGAACCCCTCCACCATGTGGTTCCGGATCGCGACAACCGCGTAGAAATAGCTCACCACGCCCAGCAGCAGCGGCGCGAGGCCCGGCCAGAACGCCGCGGGACGCGACGCGAGGATCCGCTCCCGGTTCCTCCAGACGAAGTATCCGCTGATCACCGGGATGACGAACGCGTGCCCCCAGTCATCCAATCTGTCCCAGCTCAGCAGCCCCTGACGCTGGAACCAGCGGAAGAAGAGCGCCTGGTAGACCACGAAGAGCATCGCGACGCCCGCCCAGAACCCGATCGTGGGCGAGGGCCAGCGCGCACCCCGCGCCGGTTCTGTGCCGGGTCGATGCCCGGACGCAGACTCGACGGGTTGTGCTGCGCCTGATGCCATGCCGTTGGATCCACTCCATCCTGCCCCGTTCTGATCGATCCCGACCGGTCCACACCGATCCGAGAACCCGGCGGAACCGCCGGGAACCGGTCCTACGCCCCGTGTCCGCCGAGGGTTCGGACGATCCCGATGCCCTCGCCGAGCCGCACGATCAGACCCGCCGGATCACCGGACATTCACAGGCGGTGCGCCGAACAGGTCGTTACCGAAGTTCCGGTCGAGCAGGAAGCCGAACCCGTAGGACGCCCGGAACCCGTTCCGCACCACCGCGAGGGGCAGCGCCCAGAAGTTCGTGCCCACATTGATGTGGTCGTCGGGCTTGAGGAACACATCCGGCTGCGTGCCCTCCGCGATCGCCCGCAGATCAAGCATGATCGTCGCCTGCCGGTCCGGGCCAACCATCCGGGTGAGGTCCACACGCTCCGGGATCGCGATCCCGCCGAGCCCGCCCGCGGCCGTCATCGCACGCTGGAGCGTCAGGCGACCCACCGCCGGCAGCTGATACACGCCGGGACGGTTGACCTGACCACCGATGTACACATTGCCGGTCTCCGGCGGGGGAACGCTGATGACATCGCCCGGGCGGACAACCAGGTTGTACCGCGCGTCGCCCTCGATCAGCGCGTCCGCGGGGACGCGGATCACCCGCTGCGTCACCAGGGGCGTTTCGGACATCTCGCCCGATTCGCTGCCCCCCGCGCGACGACCGCCATCACGCCGATCGTCTTCCGGGAACCCGCGGACCCAGCGCCCGTTCAGGAACATCCAGCGACCACCGCCCGCAGCACGCGCGGGCGCCTCGGGGGCCACCACCGCCGCGGGGCTGGACGACTCTTCCTCGATCAGGTCGATGACGGGATCGGGCTCGCCGCTCGCGGGCTGCGAGTAGGCGGAGAACCCGCCCGTGCTGCCCATGACGCCCGGGGCGCCACCGTCTTCGTCGCCCGTCAGGTCGTCGATGAGTTCCAGCAGGTTCTCGGACGCGCCCGGGTCGCTCAGGGGCGTCTCGCTCGGATCACCCGAACCGCCCGACTCGGGCTGGTTGGGCATCGTCTCGTCCGTCAGCGAGACCTGGCGGATCACATGCACATACTTCGAGACATTCGGATCGATCCCGCCGCCCGCGATGACCGCCTCGAGCAGGCGATAGTCCGAACTGGGGATCTGGTAGCGACCGGGGGCCGCGACCGCGCCCTGCAGGTGGTACGACTGCGCCCGACGCGTGACGATGTTCACCGAGACGAGCGGATCGGTCACGAACTGCCCGAAGCGGCGGCGCAGCAGGTCCGACGCGCCCTCTTCGGTCAGCCCCGCGACGAAGACACGCCCGAGCTGGGGGACCTCGATGTACCCGTTCTGGTCAACGACGCGCTCGTACCGCTCCGCCTGGCCCTGCACCACGACATCCCAGACCTCGAGCAGGATCTCGTCCGCGGAGCTGATCGTGTACGCCTCCGCCTGCACCTGCAGGTCCTCGAGGGTGACATCCGTGTACTCGACCAGCGCCCCGCCGTCCGATTCGATCAGCGCGAGCTGCTCGAGCACCGGCACGACCGCCGGGGTGTCTTCCCAGCGCCCGATCACGCTCGGATCGGCGAACGAATCCCAGTGGCACCCCGTCAACCCGCCCAGCAAGGCGAGCGCGCCGCTCAGAAGGGCGAATCGGCGACCACTCCGTGTGCGTGTCTGTGACATCGATCGGTCCTGCTTGGTCGGGGTCCCGCGAGCGCGAAACGCCCCGCGAACCCGACCCATCGAATCTTCCCGTCCGCCCCCCGGGAGACCCCGGAGCCGCGAACACCTCTTTATAGAACCCGCGCGAGGGTCGAGACGGTAGCGCCCCGACACCCGCACTACAACGCCGAGAACGCCTCCGGGGTTCGATCATCGCCCGCAACAGGCCGAATTCTCGGAATCTCAGCATCGGCCAATCGCTCCGTTCGGCTGAGCCAACACCCACCAAATCCCCGATTGTGCATCACCGGACGATCCGAGACGAAAACATTCAAGTCCCGCGCCCGCGGCGCTACAGTCCACCACGCCTATGAGCACCACTCCTCCGCCCAGCACGACCGCACCCGCATCCGGGGCCTCCAGCCGCGCCTTGGAGCGTCACCCCCGCCCGCTCGGGGGGGATCCCGCGCGGAATCTGCGCCCGCTCGTCAGCCTCTCGGAATTGATCCTCAACAACCGGACCGCCGAGTCCCACCAACTGGCGGTCAAACGCAAGCCCGACTGGCTCCGCGCCAAGGTCCCGGGAGGCGAGGGCTATAAAAAGACCAAGTCCAACATCGCGACCAACCGCCTGCACACCGTGTGCGAGGAGGCCGCCTGCCCCAATCTCGGGGAGTGCTGGGCCCGCGGCGTCGCGACCATCATGATCCTGGGCGACACCTGCACCCGCGCGTGCGGCTTCTGCAATGTCAAGACCGGCAAGCCCCCCGTCACCGACTGGGATGAGCCCGAACGCGTCGCCGAGTCGCTCCGCGGACTGGGCCTGCGCTATGTCGTCATCACCAGCGTCGACCGCGACGACCTCCCCGACGGCGGCGCCGGCATCTGGGCCGAGACCATCCGCCGCGTCAAGGACGCCTGCCCCGACATGAAACTCGAAGTCCTGGTGGGCGACTTCAAGGGCAACCAGGGCGACATCGACACCGTGATCGACGCGGGCGCGGATGTCGTCGCCCACAACCTCGAGACCGTCCGGCGTTGCCACCCCGCCGTGCGACCCTCGGCCCGCTACGAGCGCACGATGGAAGTCCTCCGGCGCATCAAGGAACGGGGCGCCGTCGCGAAAACCGGCATCATGGTCGGCATCGGCGAGCGCGACGACGAGGTCATCGAGCTCTTCGACGACCTCGTCGCGATGACCTCCGACCACACGGGCCCCCGCGACCCCCGCGACCCCTCGCGCGGCGACCCCTGCGACATCATCACCATCGGGCAGTACCTCCAGCCCACCCGCAACCACCTGCCCATCGACCGCTGGGTCCACCCCGACCGCTTCGCCCAGTTCGAGACGATGGGCAAGGCCGCGGGGATCAAGGTCGTCTTCTCGGGCCCGTTGGTCCGCAGCAGTTATCTCGCCGACAAGCAGTTCGATGGGCTCACGCTGCCCGGCGACGCCTGATCCGACGCAGCGAAAATCACCCGATTCGCAATCATTCAAGGCCCGCGCGGGTTTACGCTGTGCGGGGCGCGCACCGTGCGCACCGGGGAACACCGTGAATCCAGAGACCGTGCACAAACTCGTCCGCGAGATCGAGGCCAAGGACGCCTCGACCGCCGCGCACACCTGGCGCGTCGTGCTCTACCTCCGCGCGATGCTCGAAGCCCGGGGCGTGCGCGGCGAGGACCTCATGCTCGCGACCCACGGCGCGGCGCTGCACGATGTCGGCAAGCTCGACATCCCCGAATCGATCCTCCAGAAGCCGGGCAAGCTCACCCCCGAGGAGTTCGAGGTCATCGAGCAGCACACCGTGACGGGCTACGCGCGCATGATCGAGCTCGATGTCGAGGAGGACATCATCCTCGACCTCGTCCGATACCACCACGAGAAGATGGACGGATCGGGCTACCCCTTCCACCTCAGGGGCGAGGAGATCCCCCGCATCGCGCGCGACTTCGCGGTCATCGACACCTTCGATGCGCTCACCAGCCACCGCCCATACCGGCACGAGGTGGGCCACGACGCGGGCGACAAGGCGATCGCGATGCTCATCGAGGGCAAGGGGCCCAAGTACGACCCCGACTCCGTCGAACTGTTCGCTGACCTCTACCGCAACGGCAAGCTCGACTACATCCTCAGCTACTTCAACGACGGCGCCGACCTGCCCGGCTTCGGCAGCGTGGACGACCAAGAACTGACCAAGTCGATCCGGGCCTGAGCCGTCCGAGTCACATCGGGACGCTCACAGCCCCGCCATCTTCTTGAGCGCCGCCGCGAGTTTGGGCGGCACCTCCATCGCGCTCAGGCGGCTCTGCTTCACGAGCGCGAAATCCGCAAAACACTCGTCCGCCTTGATCGCCGACAGCGTCGCGTCCCCCGCCGCCGCCTTCACCGGCGCGAGGTCGACGAGCACACGCTTGGGGTCGCCCTTCGCGGTCAGCCCGGGGTGCTCGGGGTCGGGGTACGCGCCCTCGACGACCTTCGCGAGCCCCGCGATGCGTTTCTCGTTGCCTGTGTGATAGATGAAGGCCTCGTCGCCCTTCTGCATGCCCCGCATCGCCATCTGCGCCGCGGGGTTCGCAACGCCGTCCCAGTGGGTCTTCCGATCGCGCACCAGGTCGTCGTACGAGTAATCGCCGGGCTCAGTCTTCAGCAGGTACACCGCCATCAGGCTTCTCCGTATGGACGCGGTGAACCACCGCTCCGCGATTCTACCCAGCGGCCCTCACGACTCTGCCGCTTCGTCGCTTCGTCATCACCCAATAAAAAACGCCGGCCCCTCGGACCGGCGTCTCGTGTTCGTTGTGCGCCTGCTCGGAACTCAGTCGTCCTTGCTCGCGACCGCCTTGCAGCAAGCGTCACCCGCGGTGCAGGTCGAAGGATCGCAGTCCGCGTCCTCGCCGCACTGCCCGCAGCACGAGTTCGCCTGCGCGACCTGCTCAGCCTCGCAGCACGCGCCGCCGCTGGGGCACGAGCCCGCCTCGCACGCGCCGTCGCAGTCATCGCAGCACGCATCGCCCTTGTCGCAGCAAGCCTCGGTGCTCGCCGCGACGGTCATCGCCGCGACCTTGTCCATCGACGAGCAGCACGACCCACCCTCCGCGGCGACCAGTTCGATCGCCTTGCTTTCCTCTGAGCAGCACGACATCTCGGCGGACGCGGCCATCGCCTCGCCCTCCATCGCGCAGCCCAGCGGGCAGGCGTCACCGTCCGCGACGGTCTGCACCGACGCGGCGGCCGCCTCGCTGTCCGTCCCGCAGGAGGTGCCCAGCAGGCAGCCGGTGCTCGAGAAGTTGTACGCGCCCACGGCGCCAACCGCGACGCCCCCGATGATGGCGATTGCCTTGCCGATGCTCATGATCATGACCTCCGAAGTCGTCTGTGAACGGGCATCAGGTCGGCCCGTGAACCCTGTTTTCTCTACAAACCACGATCGGACGAAACCACTCAGCGATCCGCGGTTTCGCACCGAACGGAAAGCCTATCCGAAACCCGGCCGCGAATCGAGGCCCGATCACGGATTCCGAGATCCGATAACCAGATCCGTTGCCGATCGACCGGTGTTCGCGTGGGCGCCGAAGTGTGCCGTGCCCCGACTTGCCGAGCCCGCTTCGGGGACCATCGCACAAGGCGAGATCAGGCGAGTCGGACCTCCGCGACGAAGAGCACCTCGGGGTCCATCCCCGTGCTCATGATCGCGACGCGGACCGTCTCGCCCGGGGTGCCCGGCACGCGCAGGTCGATGGAGGTCAGCAGGTCGTCGCTCTCGAAAGCCGCGATCTGATCGACCACCCCGCCCGATGCGTCGAGCGTGACGACCGTGTAATCCGTCCGGCTCGCGAGGTTCTTCACATACAGCCGGGCCCGATCGCGGTCCGGGTTTCGGACCAGCGTCGCCTCCGCCCGCCCGACATCGCCGACGGGCGCGAAGTGGATCTCCTGCACCGCACCGTCCGCGAAGAGGACATCGTCGATGTACTCGAGGCCGATCGCCTCGAGCATCGCGGCGGTCTCGCTCTTGCTGCTCAGGTACTTGATCTCCTGGCGGAGCTGGATCTGCACCACCGCGAGCACGATCGCCGCGACCGAGGCGCCGATCGTCGCGATCCGCCACGCGGGGTTGACGCGCCGCGCCCGACGGAGCCCCAGATTCCGGGGTTCCGCGCGTGCCGACGCGTTGTGCGACGCCGTGCGCGCGGGCGCCGTCTGGGCGACCTGCGAACGCTCGATCTCGGCGCGGACCCGCGCCAGGAACTTCTCACGGAGC
>DLBY01000048.1:0-5294 GCA_002480345.1 Phycisphaerales bacterium UBA7812
CCTGCGCCTGGGTGACGCGCCCACGCCCTCGGACTACGAGATCGCGGCCCGCCTGTTCTCGATCATCGCGGAGCTCGCGCCGGGGGACGCGGAGCTCGCGCGGCTCGAGACCGCGGCCGCGTTCGGGACAGGCGACCCCTCCCTGCTCGAGGACGCGACGGCACGGGTTGTCTCGCTGGATCCCCGCGACACCGTTGCGCAGCTCCGCCTGATCACCGCGCGGATCGGCAAGCGGCAGACCGCCGAGGAGAGGCTGGCGATGTACGAGCGTCTGACGGGCCCGAGAGGCCGCGCGCTCGACCCGTCGGTGCGCAGCCGCCTTGCGCTCGACGCGGCGTTGATCTACCGCGAGATGGGCGACCTGGATTCGTTCCTTCGGATGCTGACGCTCGCGACGGACCTGGACCGGACCAACAAGGAGGCCCAGCACCTCGCGACGAGCTACTACGCGGAGTATTCCGACACCGACGCACAGGGCCTCGCGGGCCTGCTGGAGATGCAGCTCGGGCTCATGTACGCGGACCCGATCGATCCGAACATCCACTTCGGCATCTCGCGCCTGCTGGCGGTCGAGGGCGCGACCGCGGAGGCGTCGCGGTTCTACCAGAACGGGATCTCGATCCTGACCCGCGCCGGGATGCTCGAGCCCAGGCACATGGTCGAGTCGCTCGCCCTCCGCTGGCTGCTCGAGGGCCCGCGCGTCGTGCTCGACGAGATCGACCGCGAGCTCCGGCTGCTGCGGGACAACGCGCGGATCCGCTACGAACGCGAGAAGGAGCTCGACCTCCCCGACCGCCTGCTGACCCCGCCCGAGGAGGCGTTCCTCGACCCCGCGTACGAGAAGATCCGCATCATCGCGGCGATGGACGCTCAGGACGCCGAGGCGCTGCAGACGGGCCTCAACGAGCTGTTCGCCTACGCCCAGCACCAGTACGCTGAGGTGCAGGAGGCGACCAAGCTCGACGACGAGGTGACGCGCGCCCGCGCCAACCAGGAGTTCGCCCAGAACTATGTCTCGCTCCAGTTCATGCGCGCCCTGGCGAATGTCGAGCTCAACGCGCTGGCGCAGGAGATCCCCCAGCTCCCGAGAGCGGTGGGCGAGCGGGAATGGAACAAGATCAAGAGGCCCCTCGAGGCGTGGGTCGCGCTCCGCGCGGGCGACCTGAAGCGGTGCCGCGAGATCGTCGAGGAGATCGGCACCGGCAACTCGATCATGCGCGTGTGCAAGGCGGAGCTGCTCGTCGCGGAGGGCGACTACCGCGGCGCCGCCCGCGAATACGACAACATCATGCGGGTCGACCCGTTCATTCCCTACGGTGCGTGGGCGCGCAGCCGATCGATGGAGCTCACCGGGCGCACGGATCCGGTCACCGAGGCGGGCCGGCTCATGCAGCGGCTCGTGCGCGAGGTGCCCACCTCGATCGACACGCTGACGCGGGACCCCTCCGCGGTGATGTCGCTCCGCGTCGATGCCGTCGAGCCGATCTTCAGCGCGTCGGATCGGTCGCGCGTGCGCGTCGAGCTGACCAACCTCACGCCCTTCCCGCTCTCGATGGGCCCCAACCGCACGATCTCCTCGCGGTTCCTGCTGGGGGTGTCGGTCGACGATCCGGACCAGCTGCTCACCCCGCCCCAGCCCGTCGTGCTCGACCTGGACCGGCGCTTCCGCCTCATGCCGGGCGAGAAACTCAGCGGCGAGGTCGAGCTGGAGCGCGGGATCAACGGCCTCATCTTCGACGCGGCGAACCGGGGCGTGGTCCGCCAGCGCTGGCAGGCCTGGCAGGACCCCCAGGTGGACATGACCGGTGCCTACCGCGCGGGCCCCTACAGCCTCAGCGATTCGACCAACAAGTTCCAGCGCACGACGCGGGACGCGTCGAGGAGGCCCGCCGCGGAGATCGCCGACCTCGTCGCCTCCGCGGGGTCGGGCGACGAAACGGTCCGCGCCATCGAGTGCGCCGCGGCCCACATCTGGCGCGCCGGGCGCGCCGAGTCCGCGCTCGTCGCGGCGCTCATCGAGCGATACCACAACGGCGACGCGCTCGACCGCCTGCTCATGGTCGCGGCGCTGCCCGGCGAGACGCAGGCGCCGGGGATGGCGCCGTTCGACCAGGCGGTGCGCACGGACCTGTCCAGGGAAGCCGTCCGCGCCGTCGAATCGCCCCGTGCCCTCGCCGCGATGGTCCTGCTCACGCGCGTGACGGATGCGGACGATCCGCTCCTCGCGGCCGCGTCGGGATCGGGCGATCCCGCGCTCGCGGCCGCCGCGAGACTGATCGGTGATCGTCTTGCCGCGGAGCGCCCGGCGTTCGCGACGACGGGCCCCGGGCTCGGGGCGCTTGAGGGCGCGAGCAAGATGAACGCGATCCGGGGCAGCGGGTCGCCGTGAACGGGACGCCGCGCGAGGGGGGGTCTGCCTCGGGGGCGCCGGTCCCGAGTGAGCCGGGGGGTTCGCTCCCGGGCGCGTCGGTCGACCTCCCGCCGCGCGAGCCCCCGCAGCACCGCGCCCGGGCGGTCCTCGGGTTCATCGTGGGCCTCGCCCTGTTCGCGGGCGCGGTGTGGACGATCGCGACCAGCGATCACGGCTTCGCGGAGAGCTGGGACGCGGCGCGGCGCGCGCCCTGGTGGGTTGTCGGCGCGGTGATCGCGCTCCCGATCGCGAACTGGCTCGTCGTCAGCGAATCGTTCCGTGCGCTCACTGGGCGGTACGCGCGCGTCGGGCGCGCGGAGATGGCGGGCCTGATCGCCAGTGCCTGGCTGCTCAACTACCTTCCGATGAAGCCCGGCATGTTCGGGCGCCTCGCCTACCACAAGCATGTCAACGGCGTGCGCTACGCCGACTCAGCGCGCGTGCTCGGGTTCAGCGTCTCGCTCACCGGGTTCTCGCTCGCGCTGCTCGTCGTCGTCGCGCTGCTCGTCCACTGGAAGGGCCCGGCGTGGGTGTGGTGCGCCGCGCCCGCGGCACTGCTGGGCATCGCGGCGCTCGCCCTGCGCACGCGCGGGCCCTGGACGGGGCGGGTGGCCTATGCCGCCCTCCTGCGGTACATCGACTCGATGGTCTGGGTGGGGCGCTACGCGGCCTCGTTCGCGCTGGTCGGACACCCCCTTTCGTTCGCGGATTCGGTCACCGTCGCCGCGGTGAGCCAGGTCGCCCTGCTCGTCCCGGTCTCCGGGAACGGGCTGGGCATCCGGGAGTGGGGGGTCCGCTTCGTCACCTCTCCCGCGGGCCTGCTCGCGGATGTCGTCAACCGGGCGGCGGAGGTCGCGGTCGCGCTCCCCCTCGGGCTGGTCGGCACCGCCTGGTCGGTCCGGGAGGTCCGCAAACACCGGGGCCGTGGGCCCCGCGAATCCGGCGCCGCCCTGCTCGGCGAATAAGCTCATGTCCCTCTCCCCGCGCCTCGGAGCTCCGCTTTGGTCCCCCTCTTTGTCGGATACGCGATGCTGATCTGGTATTTCGCGGCGATGCACCGCCGCGAGGTGCTCGGTGCGCTCGCGGTGCTCGCGGGGCTGCTGGGGCTCGTCCTGCTGAACTGGTTCCACATCATGCTGGGGCGGTGGACGGAGGGGGAGATCTATGTCCCGGTTCTCCAGACCGTGACATACCCCTACTCGGCGCTCGTCGTCGCGGTGGGGGTGTTCATCTGGGCGATCCCGCGTCGCGTGGGGCTCGCGTGCACCGCGTGCCGCTACGACCTCGAGGGCCTCGACCCGATGGGGGGCGTGATCGTCTGCCCCGAGTGCGGCGCAAAGAACGCGACGCGGGCGGCGTACCGACCCAGCGGCGCGGACCGCACCAGCTTCGATGCCGACGACGACCGGTCGAACACCGCGCCGGGGTTCGAGCGCGCGCCGTCGGTCGCTCGGAAGGGCTGGTTCCGGGAGGACAGCGGCGCGCCGCCGCGCGTAGTGTCCCTGCGATCAGCCCCGGAGGAGGCGCCACGCGCCGCCCGCGACGAGGACCGCGAGGGGGAGCCCGCCGATGAGCGACCAGCGGAGCAGGCTCAGCCCGCCCGCTGAGATCGGCGCGATCCGCGCGATCGGACGCGCCTCGGGGCTCGGTGCGATGAGCTCGTCGCGGCCCGCGAGCCAGAGCACGGCGGCGTCGAAGAGCTCGGGGTTGCCCGGGTTGGTGAGCACGCCACGCCCCGCGATGGTCTGCTGACCCTGCCAGACACGGTCGAGGAACCAGGTGTTGGCCCCGACGACGACGGCGCGCCCGGGCCGCGACGCGCCCGGGATCGTGCGCTCGACCGCGACCGCCACGGTGAACGGGCCCCGCTCGTCCTCGCCCTGTGTGAACAGGGGCGGGTCGCGCAGCAGCGGGCGCTGGGCGCGGGGGGTGCGCCAGTAGGACAGCCAATCGGATTCAGCCCACGCAGTCGGGACATCGAGCGTCACGAGCGCGTCGATGCTCGTCTCGGCATCCGGCGCGCGCGCGAGCGGGATGGGCCATTCGAGGGCGAGAGGCAGGCCGTCGATCGCCGCGGCGACCGGGTTCACTCCCGAGCGCGCGCCCTCGGGAACCTCCGGCACGAGACGCAGGTCCCACGCGGTCGTCGGGCCGAGCGCCGTGTTTGCTTCTGAGAGGACCGGGTTCGCGGCGCGCGCCTCTACGCCCAGCGGCGCGAGCGCGGCCGCGAAGGGGTCCGCGTCCCCGAAGGTCGGGAAGACGGAGGGGTTGAGCCCGAGCAGCACGGGCTCGCCGCGCTCGATGAGGTCGCCCACGGCGCGCGCGACGCGGGCGGCTCGGTCGGTCCCCGGGGTGCTATCGGGGTTTCCCGGGTTGCTGGGGGCCGCGGAGTCGGGGCTGATGACCGCGTAGACGACGGGGCGCGCTCTTGTGGGGTCGATCCCGCTGAGGTCGGGGGGGGTCTCGTCGAGGACGACGGGCCACTCCGCGTGGTCGATGCCCGCCTTCGCGAGGCGGTCGAGCAGGGCGGTGAGCACGCCCGCGCGCCCGACGAAGCGTTGGGGCTCGCCGTGCATGAAGACGACGATCGGTCGCGCGTCGTCGGTGAGGATCGCGAGCCCCGAGGTGACGAGCTGCTCGGCGCGCACGCGGGCGTCCGCCTCGCCCGTCCGGTCGAGCGCGGCCTGCGCGGGGGGCGGGTAGAACGCGTCGAGCTCGAGGGCGGCGACGCCCGGCTTGCCGTCGTCGCGGGGCGGGCCGATGAGCAGGGCGGCTTCTCCCGTCGCGAGCGCCTCGGCGATCCGGTCGAGATCCGTCTTGGGCGGGGCGAGGGCCGCGAGGGTCTGCGCGCGGGCGCGGGCGGCGGCGGCGAGGCGGGCGGCGG
>DLBY01000048.1:5606-23118 GCA_002480345.1 Phycisphaerales bacterium UBA7812
GGGCGGCCTCGGTTGCCCGCGCGCGCGCGCGGGGCGGGATCGGCATCGCCCCGAGCTCCGCCTGCATCGCCTCGAATTCGGGCGCGAGCGACTCGCCCGCTTCCGCGAGCGCGCGCACGAGGATCGGCGGTTCGGCCTGGGCGGCGTCGCTCCCCAGCGCCTCGTCGATCCGGCGCTTGGCGATCCGCGCGAACGCGGCGAACTCGCCCAGGCGCCGGGCGGTGGTGCGGTCGGGGACCGCGCCCCCCGACTGGGCGGCTTCCGCGGCGGCGGTCGCGGCGGCGTCGAGGCTAGTCAGATCCCATTGCAGCGCGCCCGCCTCCGTGCGCGCCGCGGCGGCGGCCTCGGTGCGGGCCGCGCGCCCGGCCTTGTCGCGTGTTTCCAGTCGCGCGACGAGTGTCTCGAACTGCTCGGGGCCCCGGGGTCCTCCGACATCGATCGGGGTGACCGCGAAGCTGGGCGAGGCGGCGTCGAGGGCGGCGAGGACATCGTCGACCCGGTCCGCGTCTCGCGGGTCGAGACGGGCGCGGTCGACCGCGACGACGAGTTCGACGGGGACCTCGAGCGCGCGCAGGCGGGCGCGGGTGCGATCGGTGACCTGGTGGCGTCGCGCGAGGGTCAGGTCGGTGCGCACATTGGTATGGGTCGCGGCGAGGGAGAGCCCGATCGCGGCGGCGATCGCGGACAGGCAGAAGACCCCGGTCTTGAGGATCACGGGCGCGCGCATGTCAGCGGCCCTCCCGGACGGCGAGCGACGCGTACGCGCAGGCGAGCATCGCGCCGGAGAAGGCGAGGAAGAAGACGGCGTGGCGGGTCTCGAGCACGCCCGCGGCGAACGCGGCGGCGCGGCCCTGGATGTTCAGTTCCGCGAGCAGCGGGAGCAGCAACAGGGGCGCGAAGCGCGACGCGGGCCCCGCGGCGAGCATGACGAGCACGAGTGCGATCAGCGTCGCGAGGAAGGCGAGCACCTGGCTGTCGGTGGTCGTGCTGACGAGCGCGCCGACCGCGAGGTACAGCATCGCGACCATGAGCAGGCCCAGGTACCCCGAGGCGATCGCGCCGGCGTCGAGCGGCGCGTCCGCGAGGAAGGCGAGCACCACGGGGTAGGCGAGGGTGGGCACGAGCATCGCGACGACGGACGCGAGGGCGCCGAGGTACTTGCCCAGCACGATCGTCATCGGGCCCACGGGGGCGGTCGCGAGGGGCTCGATCGTCCCGGCCTTGTACTCCTCGCTGAACAGGCGCATGGAGAGGGCGGGCGCGACGATCATCAGCAACCAGGCGGCGGGGGTGAAGAAGTAGCGCAGCGTCGCGGGGGCGCCCGGGTCGATGGTCTGCAGGGTGAAGAGGACCGCGGTGAGCAGCGCGTAGAGCGCGGTGACGACCCAGCCCACGGGGGTGCGGAACATGGAGCCCAGTTCGCGGCCCGCGATCGCGAGGAGGGGGGTCATGCCTGCGCCTCCTCGCCTGTGGCGGCGCGGTCGATGAGGTCGACGATGCGTTCCTCGAGGGGCGCGGCGGCGGGCGCGAGGTGCCTCACGGGGCGCGCGTGCTCGGCGAGGACGCGGGCGATGCTCGCCTGGGGATCACCCTTGAAGGCGGGGTCGGGGGTGACCGCCAAGCGGACCCAGCCCTGGTGTTCTGCAGGAAGCGGGGCGAGCGCTGTCTGTGGGCCGAGGGCGTGGGTGATCGCGCCGGGGAGCGGGTCCGGGTGGGTCTCTGATTGGGGGGGCGCGGTGGTCTCGAGGTGGATCGCTGGGGCGCGGCGACCGACCTCGTCGGGCGGGCCGTCGGCGACGAGTCGTCCCGCGGCGATGACGAGGACGCGGGCGCAGGCGCGTTCGACCTCGGGGATGACATGGGTGCAGAGCAGGACGGTGCGTTGCTCGGCGAGCTCGGCGATGAGGGCGCGGGTGGAGCGCATCTGGGCGGGGTCGAGCCCGTTGGTGGGCTCGTCGAGGATGAGGACGGGTGGGTCGTGGACGATCGCGGCGGCGAGGCCGACCCGTTGGCGGTAGCCCTTGCTGAGGACGCCGATGCGCTTGTGGGCCATGTCGGTGAGTCGGCAGCGGTCGAGGACACGCG
Source organism: Phycisphaerales bacterium UBA7812 (assembly GCA_002480345.1). GTDB lineage: Bacteria > Planctomycetota > Phycisphaerae > Phycisphaerales > UBA1924 > UBA1926. The sequence goes on from DLBY01000048.1 coordinate 7,692, forward strand.
CGACGGCGGCGCGGCGTTCCTTGCGCGGGAGCCCGAAGAGCTTGGCCCGATAATCGAGGTATTGGGCGGGTTTGAGCTCGGGGTAGAGGGGCGCGGATTCGGGGAGATAGCCCAGGTTGCGTTTCGCGGCGTTGGGATCGGCGTTCCGTGTCGCTTGGACGGGGTGGCCCGCGAGGGTGATCGACCCGGCATCGGGTGTGAGATATCCGGCGATCATCCTGATGGTGGTGGTCTTCCCGGCGCCGTTCGGGCCCAGCAGGCCGGTCATGTGGCCCGGCTGGAGGGCGAAGGACAGGTCGTTGACGGCGCGGGTGGCGCCGAAGGACTTGGATGCGTGTTTGACGACGATCATGCGGCTGATCGAGAGGATACCCGCGTGGGGCCGATGGATGAGGGAGCGGGCGGGCGTGGGTCCGCTCCGGTCGGTGCGTTCGGGATGTGTAGACTGTCGGACTCGGACGGGATGAATCGGGCGGGATCGTGACGACGCGAACGAGCGGCAAGGTCATTGCGGTCAACGGCAGAGCGGTGCCGCCGGGCGTGGTGCGCGCGCTGGTGGGCCAGGGCTTGCGGGGCGAGGCGTTCGACGCGGCGGTCGAGCGGCTGGCGTCGGTGCTGCGTGGCGCGGGGTACGAGGTCACGCTGCTGGACGCGTGCGACGCCCGTTCTCTGCGCCCCGGGGGCGACCAGGCGGAGCTGCTGCTCGAGGCGATCGGCGAGGGCGTGTGCCTGGCGGACCGCGCGGGTGAGCTGCTCTGGTCGAATCGGTTTTATGCCGAGATCGACGAGGCGAGCCGGGCGGACATGGCGGTGTGCCTGCGCGAGGCGCGGGACTGGTTCGATCAGCAGCAGGCCCGGAAGGGTTCGAGCGGCCCCGGGGTGTGCCGGTTTGAGGTGGAGGCGACGGAGAGCGAGACGGTCTACGAGCTGGAGATCACCCCCGCGGATGTGGGGGGTGACGAGGGGCGTATCGAGCGGATGGCGATGGTGGTGCGGGACATCACCGCGGCGCGGCGGACGATGCGGAAGCTCGACGCGATCGACCGCGCGGGGATCGAACTGGTGCGGCTGGACGCGAACGCGGTGCGGGAGCGGAACACCTACCAGCGTCTGGAGTTGATGGAAGAGAAGATCGTGCGGCTGATGCACGATGTGCTGAACTATGACCATTTCGCGATCTTCCTGATCGACGAGAGCCGGCAGAAGCTGGAGCTGGTGATCAGCGCGGGGCTGCCCGAGGATATCCACGACCTGGACCTCTCCCCCGAGCAGGAGGGGAGCGGGATCAGCGGGTATGTCGCGGCGACGGGGAAGGCGTATGTGTGCCGGGACGCGGGGAGCGACGAGCGGTTCATCCCCGGGCTCGCGGGGGCGCGTTCGAGCTGCACGGTGCCCCTTCGGATGCACGACCGGGTGATCGGCATCATGGATGTCGAGAGCAAGCACGCGAACGCGTTCACGGATTCGGAGCGTCAGTTCCTGGAGATCTTCGCGCGGTACATCGCGATCGCGCTGCACATGCTCGACCTGCTGGTGGTGGAGCGGAGCGCGACGAACCTGAGCGTTTCGGGCCGGGTCGGGGGCGAGCTTGAGGAGCCTCTCGCGGACATCGTCAAGGAGATCGACGCGCTGGGCGGGACGATGATCGACCCCAAGAAGGCGGGGCACCTCAGCCGGATCCGGGAGGATGTGGACGCGATCCGGAGCCGGATCGCGAATGTGGCGCAGGGCCCGCAGACGCTGCTGGGGGTGGACCGTGCGTTGAGCGACAAGCGCGAGGACCCGGTGCTGCGCGGGAAGCGGGCGCTGGTCGCGGACGACGAGCACAAGATCTGCAAGGTGATCGGCGCGGTGCTCCGGAGCCGGGGGTGCGTCGCGGATGTGGTGATGGACGGGCAGGCGGCGATCGACGCGCTCAAGCGTGTCGCGGAATCCGACGACGAACCCCGTTATGACATCGTGATCAGCGATATCCGCATGCCCGATCGGAACGGGTACGAGGTGTTCAGCGCCGCGAAGTCGCACGACCCGGACATCCCGGTGATCCTGATGACGGGGTTCGGGTACGACCCGCACCACTCGATCGTGCGGGCGAGCCAGGAGGGGATGTCGGGGGTGCTGTTCAAGCCCTTCGACATCGAGCAGCTGATCGAGGCGATGCACGACGCGATGAGCGAGGCGGAGTGAGCGGGGGGCCTCAGGCCCGCAACCTTAAGAAGCGGTCGTAGCCCTCGTGGTCTTTTAGGATTTCGGGATCGGTCCAGCCGTGCGCGCGGGCGTGGTCGGCGGCGGCAGCGGCGGTCTTGGCGGCGAGTTCGATCAGGACCGATCCGCCCTCGGCGAGCAGGGGGCGGGCGTGTTCGATGAGCGTGCGCACGAACGGGAGCCCGTCGGGGCTGGCGCGGAGGGCGAGGTGGGGCTCGTGGTCTTTGACATTGGCTTCGACGGCGTCCCACTCGTCGTCGGGGATGTAGGGGGGGTTGGCGAGGATCCAGTCGAAGGGGGGCTCGCCTGAAAGGGGATTGAGCAGGTCGCCCTCGCGGAACTCGATACGGTCGGCGACGGCGTGGCGGTCGGCGTTCTCTTTCGCGAGGGCGAGCGCGTCGGGGGAGATGTCGGTCGCGATGAGTTCCGCGTCGGGGAGGCCCTTCTTGCCCAGGGCGGTCGCGAGGGCGACGGCGATGCAGCCCGACCCGGTGCAGATGTCGGCGATGCGGACGGGGCGCTCGCGCGGCGTGTCGCGATGCATGGCCCGCTCCGCCTGGAGGACATGCTCGACGATGGTCTCGGTGCAGGGGCGCGGGATGAGCGCGCGCCGGTCGGCCTTGAAGTCGAGCCCGAAGAAACGGGCCTCGCCCGTCAGGTACTGGATCGGCTCGTGGGCGAGGGCGCGCTTGACGAGGTCGCGCAGGGTGTCGCGCTCCGCGGGGGACGCGGGGCGGTCGGGGTCCATATAGAGACGGAGGCGCTCGCACCCGACGACATGGGACAGCAGGATCTCGGCGCACAGGCGGGGGCTGTCGAGGTCGCGCTGTTCGAAGGTCTGGGTCATCCAGCCGAGCAGTCGGCGGGTGGTCCAGGGCTCGGATACGGCGGGCGGGGGGCTCATCGGGACGCATCGTATGGGGGTTGATCGGTCCAGCCGCGAGGAAAACCGGGTCGGGAAAAATCTGCGGCGTCTGGTGCAAGAGAGGGACTGTGGTATCGTTCTCTGACTCGTGGGGGCTGAATCGCGGGTCGATTGCGCGGCTGTCTTCGGTTGCGCGGGTCTCGCGTGCTCGGTTCCGTGCCTGCCGGCGTGTTGCGGGGGCGGTCGACGGGCGGTCTGCATGAGCAAAGAGGAGCGTTTTTGTATGGCAACCGGGAGCAGGAATCGGGCGGCGGTGTGCGCCGTGGTCGCGGCGTGCGGTTCGATCGCGAGCGCGCAGTTCGGGGGCGACGGTTCGACGCTGCCGGCGGTGGAGTTCCCGGCTGAGAACCCCTTCAGCGAGGCGAAGCGCGTGCTGGGCAAGGTGCTGTTCTTCGATGAGCAACTCTCCACGGACAACACGATCGCGTGCGCGACCTGCCACATCCCGGGGCGGGGCGGGGCGGACCCGAGGCTCGCGGTGAACCCGGGGCCTGACGGGGTGCTGGGGACGCCCGACGATTTGAACACTTCTCCCGGCGTGATCCGCCAGGACGCGGGCGAGGCCTACGAGCCCGACCCGGTGTTCGGATTGGATCGGCAGTTGACGAGCCGATCGGCGAACCCATCGATCATGGCGATGTACTTCGACGAGTTGTTCTGGGACGGGCGTGCGCCGACGGAGTTCGTGGACCCGGAGACAGGCGCGGTGGTGATCCCGAGCGGGGGTGCGCTGGAGAGCCAGGCTGTGGACCCGGTGGTCTCGAGCATCGAGATGGCGCACGGGGATCGGGACTGGGAGACGGTGACGGCGAAGCTGGAGGCCGCAGTGCCCTGGGCGCTCGCGACGGCGCACACCCCCGATGTCGCGGCGGTGCTGGCGGACCAGCCTTCGTACCCCGACCTGTTCGAGGACGCGTTCGGCGATCCGGAGATCACCGCGGCGCGGATCGGGATGGCGATCGCGACCTTCGAGCGCACGCTGGTGCCCGACCAGGCGCCCTTCGACCTGTTCGCGCAGGGCGACAGCACCGCGATGACGCCCCAGCAGCAGCAGGGGCTGGCGGTGTTCCTGGGGTCGGATTGCAACTTCTGCCACACGGCGCCGCTGTTCACCGATCGGCTGTTTCACAATATCGGGCTCCGCCCGAACAACGAGGACATCGGGCGCGAGGGGGTGACGGGCCTGCAGGCGGACCGCGGGCTGTTCAAGACGCCCACGCTCCGGAATGTGGGCCTGAAGCGGACGCTGATGCACACGGGTCAGTTCACGAACATCCAGCAGGTGTTCCCTTTCTACGCGGGTCCCGGCGCGCCGGGTGTGCCCAACCGGGATCCGGTGCTGCCCTCGCCCATCGCGCCGCAGGCGGTGCCGGCGGTCGCGGACTTCATCGTCAACGCGCTGACGGACCCCCGGGTCGCGAACGAAGCGTTCCCGTTCGACCGCCCCAGGCTGCACAGCGAGGGGCCCAGGAACCCGACGCTGCTCGGGGGTGGGGTCGCGGGCTCGGGGGGGGTGACGCCGCGGATGATCGCGGCCTCGCCTCCGAATGTCGGGAACACGGGGTTCAAGATCGGGGTCGCGGGCGCGCTGGCGGGCGCGACGGCGGAGGTGGCGATCTCGACGACGCCCCCGGTGAACGGTGTGGTGCCACTGGAGGAGACGAGCGGGCCCATCGTGCTCGAGGGGCTGGGGATCGGGAACGGGTACGCGACCTTCTTTTGGCCCATCCCGGCGGACCCGGCGCTGGACGGGACGAGCGTGTGGATGCAGTGGCGGGTCGATGACCAGTCCGCGCCGGGCGGGGTGGCGCTGTCGCGGGTCGCACGCCTGGACCTGTTCTGCGGGGGGTGGTGCCCCGATGCGACCTGCCCCGCGGACCTCGCGGCGCCGGTCGGCGTGCTCGATCTTTCGGACATCCAGGCGTTCGTGGGCGCGTTCGTCGCGGGCGAGCCCGCGGCGGACCTCGCGGCGCCTGACGGCGTGCTGGATCTCTCGGACATCCAGGCCTTCGTGGGTTCGTTCACGAGCGGGTGCCCCTGAGAGGGGCCCCGGATTGTGACGGACGGTGCTTCGGAAATAGCGCGGGCTGTGGTAGGGTGAGGAAGTCCCGCGGGGGACCGCAGAGAGAGATGGCGCACCGCGGCGCGGCGGCTTGAGGGCTGCGGCGTGTCGGGCGGTGCGGGCTCGCCACGGACGGCGATTTCTTCGGAAAGCCGTCGCCTGTGCGGTTCCGGGTCGCCCGGGTGGTTTACGGTGTGCGCGCGGCGTGGGAAGTTCCTACGCTGGTTGCATGACGACGAAAGCGCAGATCGCGGAGATGGTCCCGTCGCAGCGGATCGAGGGTGTGTTCGCGATCGCGAACGCGCAGCTCGGCAAGACGCGGCAGGACAAGCCCTACCTTCGGTGCCTGCTGAGCGACAAGACGGGCGAGGCGCCGGCGCGGAAGTGGTCGATCAGCGAGGAGGAGTATGCCGACCTGCCGACCGACGGGTTCGTGTGGGTGGAGGGCGAGACGCAGGCGTACCAGGGGCAGTTGCAGATCATCGTGCACAACATGCATGTGCATGAGCCCACGATCGAGCAGATGAAAGAGCTGCTCCCGGTGACGAGCCGGGACATCGAGGAGATGTGGACGGAGTGCGTGTCGCTGCTGCGTTCGTTCGAGCACCCGGCGCTGCTGGCGCTCGCGGAGCTGTTCCTTGAGGACGAGTATTTCGTCGAGTCGTTCAAGCGGGCGCCGGCGGCGAAGGCGCTGCACCACAGCCATTTGGGGGGTCTGCTGGAGCACAGCCTGACGCTGATGCAGATCGCCGACCGGATCTGCCCGCTGTATCCGCGGATCAACCGCGACATCGTGGTGATGGGCTGCTTCCTGCAGGACATCGGCAAGACGCGCGAGCTCAGCTACGACAAGGCGTTCAGCTACACCGACATGGGCGAGCTGATCGGGCACATCGTCGAGGGCACGCACATGCTGCGTGCCAAGTGCGAGGTGCTGATGCGCGAGAAGGGTGTGCGTCTGCCCGCGGGCCTCGCGATGGTGCTTGAGCACATCATCCTCAGCCACCACGGGGTTCCCGAGTACGGCGCCGCGAAGATGCCCATGACCCCCGAGGCGGTGCTCGTCGCGCACATCGACGCGCTGGACGCGAAGACGGTGATCGCGATGGACGCGGCCCGTCCCGAGCGCCAGGCGGCGGCGGACCTGGGCGGGAACTTCACCGATAAGTCGTGGGCGCTGGGCGTGAAGCTCTACAAGCCCGATCCGCTGTCGGCGAAGTGAGCGTGGAGGCTCGCCCTGCAGGCTGAACCGGTTCGTGCGCAGAAGAACGCCCCGCGATCGCGGGGCGTTTTCGATTGTGCGTGGTCTGTCGCGACGGGGCGCTCAGGGCGTGGTCTCGCTGATCAGCGCCGCGCCGATGTCGGCGAAGCGGGGCGCGTCGGCCTCGAAGACCGAGACGCCCGAGTCGGAGGCGAGCAGGTAGCGGTAGGTCTGGTTGTCGCCCGGGCCGACCCACCAGACGGCCTCGAGGTCGTCGTCCTCGGCGATGAAAGCGCTGAGATCGGCGCCGAGTTCGCTGTCGAGGACGGCCTGGCCGCGGAGCGCGAGCAGGCGGGCGATCGTGTCTACACCCTCGGGCCCGTTGAGCGTCTGCGTGAAGTTGTTGGAGATCGCGCGGGCGTCGGCCGCCTCGATGCTGGTTCGGGCGCTTTTGAGGTCGGCGAGGAAGTCCTCATCGAAGGGGGGGCGGAAATCCACGATCATCGCGATGTCGAGCCCGTCGGTGATCTCGTGCGGCGTCGGGACGAGGCCCTCGACGGGGCTGGATGTTTCGCCTGTCGGGGTGCTCGGGGTGGTGGGGGGCTGTTGGCGTCGCGGCATCGAGGGGGCCAGGATGCCGGGCGGGGCGGGGACGACCTCGGCGCGGGCTTCGGCCTGGGCGAGGTCGGCGGCTTCGCGTGATGCGCGGTCGAGGTTGAGGCCCGCGAAGATGACGACCGACGCGGCGGCGGACGCGAGGAAGATAAGCGCGAGCACGATCCCGGCGTTGATGGCGCTGGGGGCCTTGGACTTGGAGCGTCGGCCTGCGCGCGCGGTCGGGCCCAACGGGGCGAGGTGGGCATCGCGGCCTGCGCGGTGCCCGTGCGCTCTGGCGCGGCGCTCGGCGGCGCGGCGCTGGGCGCGTTCGCGCTGCTCCTTGGCGCTCAGGCGTTGCTCGGGGGGGGTCAGCGGTCGCGCGGGCTGCTGGGGCGCGTTGGTGAAATTGAAACCCCTGGGCGCGTTGAATTTGGGGCTTCGCGGCGGGATCGGGGCCGCGGGGGACGCGGCGCCGGCGGGGACATACCGGCCCGTCCACCAGTCGCTGACGCGGATTCTGGGGATGCCCGCGGCGGCGGCGAAGGCGGCGGGGCGCGGCGCCTGCGGCGGGGGGACGGGCGACGCGGCGGCCTGGACCTGCTCGGGCTCGGGGAACTCGACGGCGACGGGCTCGGGCGCCGGCTCGGGCGCGCGCCCGCTCATGCTGGGCAGGTCGGCGGGCTTGACGGCGAAGGGGTCCGGCGCGGCGGTGACGACCTGGAGATCGTCGAGCATGGCGCGGGCGCTGGGGTAGCGCTTGTCGTAGTCGGTCATGGCGCGCCGGATGATCCAGCGGAGCGCCTCGGGGCAGGTCTTGGAGACCTGGCTCAGCCCGCCGTGCGCGGGGAAGGAGTTCTCGACGATCGAATAGAGCACGGCGCCGGCGGCGTAGACATCAAAGCGTCCGCCGTCGATCTGGTGGACCTTGACGCCTCGCAGGGCCTGGCGGACGAGCTCGGGGTCGCGGAAATACTCGGTCCCGTGGGTGGTCAGCGTCATGGCGCTGCGGAGCGGGGTGATGAGCCCGAAGTCGACGAGGTGGGCCTTGCCGCGTCCCAGCGCGGGGTCGGTCTCGCGATCGACGATGACATTGTCGGGCTTGACATCCTTGTGCCAGAGGCCGCCCCGGTGGTAGGTGTCGAGGGCCTCAAGCAGGTCGGTGGTGTACCCGACAGCGAGCTTGATCCCCCGCGTGTCGAGGCCCTTCGCGGGCGCCTGGGCGTGCATGTTCTGTGTGACGACGGAGAGCGAATCGCCCGGCACATAGCGCATGATGTAGTAGAAGCGCTCGTCGGTGAGTTCGTGCTCGAGGACGAGGCCCAGTTTCTTCGCGGCGTCGAGCGCCCGGCTCTCGCGGACGATCTGGGGGAGGCTCGAGCCGTCGCCCAGGCTGAAGGTCTTGATGACGACGCGGTCGATGTCGGTGTGGCCCCGGCGCTGGTAGGCGGCGCGCTTGAGCTCGTCGGGCTCGGCGACATAGAGCTTGCCGCCCGACCCGCCCCCGGGGAGGGACCCGACGATGGTGTAGCCCTCGAAGAGGCCCTGCCGCTTCTTGCTGGGCTTGTCGGGCCCCGGCGCGAAGGCGACGGCGTTGGGGAGGCGTTGTTCGATGCCCTCGGTGACGCCTCGCAGACCGACGAGGTGCAGGGGGTGCCCGATCACGATGCGATAGGTGCACGCGCCCATGGTCTTGCATTCGTCGGTGAGGGCGCGGCCGAAGTGGGCGGCGGCGCTCCAGCGTCCGATGACGATGTTGAGCAGGACGAGGGGCACGAAGACGATCGCGACGACGAGGGCGCCGACGAGGCGGAAGATGTCGCCCAGCCAGCGTCCGATGGTCGCGAAGATGTGCCCGATGACGCGGACGAGCAGGCCGATGAACTTGACCGCGAGGATCACGATCAGCCCGATCGCGACGGCGCCGACGAGCAGCGCGGCGATGATTCCCAAGATGCCGAGTGGTCCGGATGCCATGGCGGTCCTCCCCGTTACGCTCCGCCGCGGTTCGGAGGTCGGTCAGGCGTCGAACTGGTCGGCCTGCCTGAGCTCCATCTGCCGGTGGTAGATCTCGCCGATGGCCTCGTCGAAGAGGGTGTCATCGGCCTTGTCGGCAGTAGAGTTGGGATTCAGGACGAGCCCGTTTCGCTCCGCTTCGTTGTATTCCTCTTCGGTGAACGAATAGGTCGCGACGGTGCGGGCGAGGGCGGCACGGAGCAGATCCCGAACCTTCGCGAGCCTGCGGCTGATGGTGGGCTCGCTGACGCCCACCTGGGCGGCGACCTCCTTGCCGCTCATGCCGTCGAAGACCCGCATCCGGTAGATGCTGAATTCGGTGAAATCGCACTCGCGTTCGACGGCGCGGATGGAGGCCTCGACCTTGGCGCGGAAGATCGCGGCTTCGTAGGCCTCGTCGGCGCCCTGGGTCGCGGCGGAGACCATCCAGGACTCGTCGAGGTGGGCATTCGCCTTGCCTCCCCCTCGTTTCTGGGCCATCCGGCGGTCCATCTCGTCGCCCAGCACATGCTTGGCGATCGCGAGGAGCCAGGTGCTGAAGCGGGCGCCGCGGGTTGGGTCGTAGCGGTCGATGGAGTTGGAGAGGGCGGCGAGGGTTTCCTGCGAGAGATCGCGGACGGTCTCCTGCCCGATCCGCCCCCGCCCCCACTTGGTGAGCTGGGCACGCAGGACGGGTCCGAAGGTGTCCCAGAGCTCGAACCACGCGGCTTCGTCGTTGGCACTGAGGCGCTTGAGGAAGGAGGTGGTCATCGAGGTGAGCATGCGGGGGACCTTCTTTCTGCCTGAGAGCGAGTCTATCCGTGCCATCCGCGATTCAAAGGGCCTTGGGCCTGCGCACCAAGGGCCTCGGGCGGCGCGGGGGCGGCGGAACGCGACGCGCGTTCCTGCGGAGCGGCGCATCCCGGGCGGGGGGATGGCGCCGCTTGTTTGCAACCTGATTGGATCAGACCATCCCGGATCTGCCTTTCTTCCCGTCCCGTGTCCGGCCTTGGCGCGGCGCGGGGCACGGGTTTCTTCGGAAATGTGCGCGTCGTGTTGCTGGGTGTGAAATCGGGGCGGGAGCAATCCCACACAGCATGACGAGGCCGGCCTGATCCGGGCCGCTCCGATCGGGGCGTTTCGGGTCGAGCCGGGAGATTGGGACGGGGCGGCGTTTGCCCCGGGCCTGGGAGCACACGAAACCACGGGCGCCCGCAGGGTGCGGGGCCCATCCAGGAATGCGGAAGGAGCACGCCATGGGATGCTTCGTCAAAGGTGCGGTTCGGTTCGGAGTGATGGCGGCGCTCGCGGGTGGCGCGGCGGCGGTGGTCGCGGAGGCGGCCCGTCCCGGCAGCGTCGGCGCGATCCTGCACCAGACCTCGGGGATGGTCGGGAGTGTGATCGACGCGAACATCGATGACCCGGCGGCGATGCGGGCGCAGATCAAGCGTTTGCAGGCCGAGTATCCGGAGAAGATCGCGGAGGTCCGCGCGGACCTGAACGAGGTGCGTGAGCAGATGTCGCAGCTCGAGCGGGAGCGCGAGGTGAGTGCGAAGGTCGTCGAGCTGACGGCGAACGATCTCTCGCTGATCGAGACGGGCATCCAGCGTGCCCAAGCGGCGCAGTCGGCGCACCAGGGCGCGGTGGTCCGGATCTCGTTCAACGAGTCTCGCCTGAGCCCCCGGGACGCGATGGCGCGTCATTCGGAGATCACGCAGACGCAGGCGGTCTACAAGGGCCGCATCGCGGAGGTCGAGACCGAACTGGGCTTCCTGGCGGACCAGGAGCACCAGCTGGCGGACCTGCTGGTGCGGCTGGAGACCGAGCAGGCGGAGTTCGAGGCGCAGCTGTTCCAGCTCGATGCGCAGATCGATTCGATCGCCCGCAACGACCGGCTCATCGAGATGATGGAAGACCGGCAGGCAACGATCGACGAGCACAACCGCTATCAGGCGCACAGCCTCGACCAGATCCGGGGTCGACTGGACAGGATCCGCAACGAGCAGACCGCGCGGATCGCGCAGATCGGGCGCCAGGACGCGTCGCGGAACTATGTCGCGGAAGCGGAGTACCTGACGGACCAGGAAGCCTCGGTCCGGCTGCTCGTCGAGCCCGAGCGGGGCGACCTGATCGAGGTGCCCTCGTCGAAGTCGATCCAGTGGGAGGCGCCCACGGTGATCGAGATCGATCCGGAGGCAGAGGAGTCGGACGGGCAGGTCGCGCACAACGACTGAGTGTTCGAGCCGTCTGGATTGACTGATTGACCATCCCGAGACCCCCCCGGGGCGGGCGAAGGCCTGTCCCGGGGGGTTGCTCATTGGTGGGCGGGGGGATCCGGTCGCGATTACTCTGTCGGGTTCCCGGTCTCGCGGCAGGCGCAGGTCACGGAGAATCCGCCCGCGGGGTTTATCGTGACGAGCAACTCGCAGGTGCCGTTGCAGTCAACATCGTTGCAATAGACCTTGATGGTTCCGTCCGGCTGCGGGGAAAAGACGGTCGCGCAGGCGGGCGCGTCGGAAGCGCTGAAGAAATCAACCCCGGCGATCGAGCCATCCGGGGCAAGTCGAAGCGCCTTCAGTTGGCATGCTGCGGCGGCGAGCGGAGCGGGAATGCCGCCCCGCGGATCAAAGACGATCGTATGAACCGCACCGGCAGGGGAAAGCGTGATTTCTCTGAGTTCGACGGCGTTTTCGAGCTGGGTGATCGGGGTCAACGCCGGCGTGACGCCGTCGTCGAATGCCTGGAGGTAGACCCCGGGCGAGTCCGGAAAAGCAACGCGTCCGGTCCCGTCGTTGAGAATGTGTGCGCGTTCGGCGACGATCTGATCGCCGGGACGAGGGGCCAACGAGGCGGCACCTGTTGCGGCAACACCGAGCACGATGAGGGTGCCGGTGAAGACGAGGGACACAACATGGCGGCGGCCGATCGGCTTGTGCATCGAAGCACTCCTTTTTTTTGGGGGGGGGATCCCCCCTTTCGGGAATGCCGGTCACGCCCGGGAATGCCGGTCACGCCCGGGAATGCCGGTCACGCCCGGGAATGCCGGTCACACGAACTATGGTAAACTAAGGATTTTTGAGCTACGGTCAAGTGCCGCTGGGCGAATTTTATGCGTGCTCGCGCCGGGTGAAGTTTCCGCGGGTGGTCCTTGTCGCGCGTCGGATCGGTTTCCGTTGCGGGGTCGATACGGCATAGAGTGCGGGCAGGGCGGGCTGAGACCCGATATCTTGAGATCGTCCTGCGCGTTCGTCCCACGGATGGGTGCGTGTTCGCGGGGCGCGAGTGTCGGGCGTCGAGGGCCCGGCATCGGAGTCATGGACCTGTGGTCTGGGAACGACTGAGCCAACTCTTCACGGTCGATATGGGCATCGACCTGGGCACCTGCAACACGCTGGTCGCGGTGCGCGGGCAGGGCATCGTGCTCAACGAGCCCAGCGTGGTCGCGGTCAAGAAGGGCACCAACCAGGTGCTCAAGAACGGGCAGGCCGTGGGGTGGGTCGCGAAGGAGATGCTGGGCAAGACACCCGGGAGCATCACCGCGGTGCGCCCGCTCAAGGACGGTGTAATCAGCGACTTCGAGATCACCGAGGCGATGCTGAATTACTTCATCACCAAGGTGACGGGGCGGATGCGCTGGATCGGCCCGCGGGTGGTGATCTCGATCCCCAGCGGGATCACGGCTGTCGAAAAGCGCGCGGTGTTCGATTCGGCGGACCGCGCCGGCGCGAGCCGGACCTTCCTGCTCGAGGAGCCCATCGCGGCGGCGATCGGGGCGGGGCTTCCGTTCGCGGAGCCCACGGCGTCGATGATCGTGGACATCGGGGGCGGGACGACGGAGGTCGCGATCATGTCGCTGGCGGACATCGCGACCTGCCAGAGCGTGCGTGTCGCGGGTGACGACATGGACGAGGCGATCATCAGCCACATGAAGCGGACCTACAACCTGATGATCGGGGAGCAGACCGCGGAGCGGATCAAGATCGAGATCGGGTCCGCGGCGCCGGTGGGCGAGGACACCTCGATGGAGGTGCGGGGGCGGGACATGATCTCGGGCCTGCCCCGCAAGACGGTGATCACGAGCGGGGAGATCCGCGAGGCGTTGCAGGAGCCGGTCGGGGCGATCATCGACGCGGTGACGAGCACGCTGGAGAAGGCGGAGCCCGAGCTCGCGGCGGACCTGGTCGAGAACGGCATCGCGCTGGCGGGCGGGGGCTCGCTGCTGCGTGGGCTGCCGATCGTGCTGCAGAAGGCGACGGGCCTCGAGGTGCGGATGGCCGACGACCCGCTGACCTGCGTGGCGCGGGGCACCGCGATCTACCTCGAGAACATCGAGGAATGGAAGCAGACGCTCGAGAACGACATGGACCTGTGATCCCGCGCGCGGGCCGGGCGCGCGGGGCGTGCCGGGTCCCCGACGCGGGGCGACCCCGCGCATGGCACGACACCAGCACCAGCACCCGTTGATCCGCTCGTCGATGCCGGCGACGGTCGTGCTGCTGCTGATCACGAGTGTCACGCCCTTGCGATATCTGGAGTGGGTGGGCTGGGTCGGCGGGCTGGTCTCGACGATCGTGACCCCGATCAGCGACCCGATGGTGCGGATCTCGCGGTGGCTGGCGCCGGCGAGCCGGATCGAGGAGCCCGAGGAGCGGATCCTGATCCTGGAGCGGGATCGGGACGAGTTCCTGCGCCGGCTGCGCGCCGAGAAGCGGAAAACCGCGGAGCTCGAGGCGCGGATCGCGGATCTGGAGGCGGGGATCAGCCGGGCGCCGGACGCGCCGGTGACACAGCTCACGCGTCCGGTGGTGGGGATGTCGAGCGATCCGTCGAGCGGCTTGCTCCGCGTGCGCGCGGGGCGGCGCGAGGGGGTGGTGCCCCGCACGGTGACGACGGTGCGCGGGACGCAGCTGCACGGGCAGGTGGTGTCGGTCGATCGGCTCGAATGCGTGGTGATGCCGATCACCGAGCCCGAGTCGGGGCTGCTGCGCGGGCGCGTGCTGCTGGATCGGCTGGGCGACGATTCGCTGCTCTGCCAGCTCGCGCCGACCGGGTCGGGCACGCTCCGGGGGGATGTCGAGTTCCAGGATCCCCCGGCCGGGGTGTCGGTGGAGCAGGCGATCGATCGGCGGCTGCAGCCGGGAGTGGAGGTCGTGCTCGATGATCCGGCGTGGCCGGAATCGGCGCAGATGTTCACCATCGGGATCGTCGAGCGCGTCGAGCAGGACGAGAACCAGCCCCTGCGCAGTGTGATCGTGGTGCGTCCGCGCGACGGTCTTGAGCTGCGCCGGGTGCGCGAGGTCGTGCTCCGCGTGCCGGTCGATCTGGACGAGGATCCGTCCGACGAGGCTGGACCCCAGCAGCGGGGGGGCGCCCCGTGAACTGGATCACCTTCCTGATTATCTCGTGGGTCGCGTTCGGGCTCGAGGTGGGTTTCCGCGATGCGCTCCGCCTCGCGCCGGGTGACATCGCGCCGAGTTTCGTCGTCCCGCTGATCGTCTACATCGCGTTGTCGGCGCCGGCGCGGCACGCGCTGTGGGCGGCGCTGATCCTCGGGGCCCTGATCGACCTGACCTGGCTCCTCCCGCGCGACGATCTCGCGGAGTCGTCGGTGCTCGGGCCGCACGCGCTGGGCGCGATCATCGCGGCGCAGGGCGTGCTCGCGGTCCGCGGGAGTGTCATCCGCCGGCATCTGCTGACGCTGGTGGTCCTGTCCGTCGCGGCGGCGGCGGTGATGGGGATCGTCGTCGTCGCGTTCATGACGCTCCGCGAGGCCTACGGGGACCCGATCCGGTTCAACCCGACGGGCGAACTGGGCACCCGCCTGCTCGGTGCGCTGTACACGGGTGGGACCGCGGTCGCGTGGGCGCTCATCATGCGGCTCATCGACCCCGCGTTCCAGTTCCAGAACGAGCGGGGCCTGCGCCGGCACTGAGCAGACCCGCGCGCCGGGTTCCGGGTGCTCAATCCACGAACCGCAGGACGCGTCCCGCCTTGTGATCGAGGACATAGACGGTCTGCCCGTCCGGGCTGATGCCGAAGCTCGACATCGCGAGATCGACGCCCTTGCCGCCGAACGAGGCTTTCACATCGTCGGTGTGCTCGACGATGTCGTCGGCGGCGAAGTAGGTCGTCCCGTCGGGTCCGGTGCGCTCGCGGGGGCGGAACGACCAGAAGCGACCGGACATGAAGTCGGCGCAGAAGTAGCGTCCGCGGAGCCAGGGGTATTGGTCGCCCTCGTAGAAGTAGCCCCCGGTGATCGAGGCGATGGGGTGGTGGCGGTATTCGAAGACCGGGGGCTCGAGGCCGCGCCCGAGATGCGCGGTCCGGTCGAGGCGGTCGGGGTCTTCTTCCTTCTTTCGTCCGGCCTTGAACTCGCCGAGGCCTTCCATGATGTTCCAGCCGTAGTTCTCGCCGCCCTCGGAACCCGCTTTCTGGACATGGACAT
>DLBY01000102.1:0-227 GCA_002480345.1 Phycisphaerales bacterium UBA7812
CCAACGAGTTCGTGCTGATGCACGACAACGAGGACGCGAGCCACACCGGTCTCGGGCGTCGTCTCGCGGACACGGACCACCTGATCCCCGTGACGGGGCAGAAGAAGCCCACCTTCGGGATCATCGCGCGCAATGTGCAGCAGACGATGGCGCTCGACCTGCTGATGGACGACGAGGTGCGCCTCGTGACCCTGCTGGGCTCAGCCGGCACCGGCAAGACGCTGCTC
>DLBY01000102.1:518-16084 GCA_002480345.1 Phycisphaerales bacterium UBA7812
CCGGCACCGGCAAGACGCTGCTCGCGATCGCGGCGGGGATGGCGAAGGTCTTCGGGGAAGAGCGCTACGACAAGCTGCTGGTGGCGCGTCCGATCATGCCGATGGGGCGCGACATCGGGTACCTGCCTGGCGATAAGGACGAGAAGCTGGGCGCGTGGATGCAGCCCATCTTCGACAACCTGACCTATCTGCTCAGCACGCGGGGGAGCCCCAACCAGAGCCCGGAGAGCCGGAGCCCCGAGCACCACATCAACAAGCTCATGGCGGACGGGAAGCTCGTGCTCGAGCCGCTGACCTACATCCGGGGTCGGTCGATCCCCCATCAGTTCATGATCGTGGACGAGGCGCAGAACCTGACGCCGCACGAGGTGAAGACGATCGTGAGCCGCGTGGGCGAGGGCACGAAGATCGTGCTCACGGGCGATATCGGGCAGATCGACAACCCGTACCTGGACAATTCATCCAACGGCCTTTCGTACACCGTCGAGAAGATGAAAGGCCTGGGCGTCGTCGGGCACATCACGCTCGCGAAGAGCGAGCGGAGCGAGCTGGCGAGCCTCGCGGCGGACCGGTTGTAACGGGCGATCCCGGGTCAGGGCGTCCCGGCGGACGAGGTCGAAGACCCCGTGCGCTCGTTGAGGCTCCGCAGGCGCGACTCGATGAGAAACCGCTGGCGCTCGAAGTACTCGCGCCATTGCGTGTCGGTCTCCGCGAGCAGGGCGCGCTTGACGCGCTCGAGGTCTTCGTACTGCGCGGTGGCGAGCAGGTCGGCGGATTTGATCGCGCCGCGGAGCGCCGGGAGATAGCTGGGCTGGATGCGCAGCGCCTCGTGGAAGAGGTCCATCGCCTCGCTCGCGTAGCCGCCCTGGAGATAGGCGATGCCGGCGTTGGTCGGGGGACGCGGGTCGGTCGGGTCGAGGACGCCCGCCTGGACGAAGTGGTTGATCGCGCGCCCCAGATCGCCTTCCTGGTTGCGCTCGAGATAGAGCAGGCCCAGGTTGTTCCAGGTGTCGTGGTAGCGGGCGGAATAATCGAGCGCCTCCTGGTAGAGTTCGATCGCACGATCGCGGTCTCCCCGCAAGCGGGCGCGGTCGCCCTGCTCGGTCAGGCGGGCGGCGATCGCCTCGCGGTCGATGCCGTCGCGGACCTGCTGCTCGGCCTGTTTCCTGGCGGAGGCCGAGCAGGCGGGCAGACCGGCGAGCAGCGCGACCGACAACGCGGCGAGCGAGCAGGAGAGGGCGGTGCGGGATCGGGTGGTCATTGCTCTGGTATCCGTCCTGGTCTTCGTCGCGGTTCCCGCGGGGGCGGGTCTGTGACGGGTGTCATTCAGGGTTGACTGTTGCGCTCGAATCGCTCGAACTTGATGTCCATCTGCCATTTGTCGGGGCGTGGGCGGAGCCGGAGCCCACCGATGCGTGTGCCGGGCACCTGCTCGGTCGCGGCTCGCGCGAAGGCGAGCAGCGGCTCGAGCGTGGGCTCCTCGATCTCGTAGTCGTAGGTCACCTGGGTTACGCCGGGGATCCCGGAGGGGGGCGTGCGCCGGTCCGCGAACTCGAGCGCCTCGCTCAGCCCGACCTGCTGGGCGATCTCCTCCATCTTGGAGCGGAACCCGGGGTAGGGGTCGTTCACGGCATCGGCGTCGGGGTCCGCGGCCTGCTCCATCGCTTTCAGTTCCGCGAGCATCGAGGCGATCGCGTCGCGCTGCGAGACCCGGCTGTCCAGATCGTCGGAGGCTTGGCGTGCCTCGCACGAGGCGAAGCCCAGCACGGCGCACGCGACCACGAAGAACAGGCCCGCGAACACCACCAGGTGGCTGGGGCGGTTCCGCCTCGACGCGGCGTCCGCGGACACCGCGAGGTCGTACCGGTCGTCGGCGCTCAGGCGTCGGTCGCTCACGAGTCGCTCCCCCCCGGCGCGTCCGCCCAGGTCCCCGTTCCGTTGACGCGGATCCGCTCCCGATCGGGCCTGGGGTTGAACGAGTTCCACTCGATGCGGGACCCGCCGATGTTGCTCAGCGCGTCGACGAGATCCTCGTAGGCCCGCGTGTCCTTGACCTTTACCACGAAGGAGACCGCGAACCCGCTGATGTCGATCGATTCGAGTTCGTACTCGGGGTTGCCCAGCACGAGCGCGAGCGTCTCGAGCTCGCGCAGCACGGGCTTGGGCGCCGGGATCGTCACGGGCGCCGGGCCCCGCTGCGCGTCGAGAAGCTCGCGGAGCTTCATCGTCGGATAGGGATCGCCCGCGAGTTCGGGTGCCCCCGCCTCGAGCAGGGCCCGCTGGTTGGCGCGAACCTCGAGGAGCCTCGCCTGCGCGGCACCCCGCTGCTGCCAGAACTCGAAAGCAACCGCGCCGATCGCGGCGGACGCGACCAGCAGCAGGATCGCGATCCAGTGATACATCGCGCGGTGCACACGACCCGGTCGGTTCGAGAGGCTCGAGAGCCGCGCACCGGGGCGTTCGAGCGCCCGAGGCTCATCGTCGAGCCGCTCCGCGAGACGCTGCATCGTCAGCCCGATCGGATCGGCGTCGTCGATCACATCGACCGTCGCCTCGGGCGCGGCGCGGCGGAGCGCCGAGGCGATCTGCGCCGGCGCCATCCCCGTGTCGGACGCGTCCCCGTCGCGCGCCATGGGGCCGATCCAGGTGATCCGGCTTGGGAACGAACCGAACTGGGCGGCCCACGCCAACCACTCGGCCGCGAGCCTGCCCCCCAGGGCCGATTCGACGGCGCCCTCCACGCCACCCGGCGGGGTCTGCCCGTCTTCGAGCAGGAGGGCGTTCGCGGCGCCCGCGGAGCCGATCCGGGTCCGGAACGATCCCGCCGCGACGGGGGCCCCGTCGCGGCTCCACGACCAGGCGACGCGTTCTCCCGGGACGCAGAGCACCGTCGCGATCAGGGGCGAGTTCTCGGCGACGACACGGTCTGCGGAACTCGACCCCGTCCGCGGCGCGAACGCGAGCGCCATCGCCTGCCAGAGCGTGACGCAGCCTTCGACCTGCACACCCGCTTCGTCGAGCGCGTCGATGAACCGGCGCGCCGCGACCTCGGGGACCGCGAGCACCGCGGCGCGTCCCTCCGCGACCACGGCGCCCCCGCCGTTCTCACCGATGGTCTGGTAGCCCAACTCATTGGGAAGATCGGGGAAACGCCCGGCGCCCTCGCCCGCGGCTTCGCCGAAGCCGTCATCGTCCCCCGCGGCGCCCCCGTCGCGTTCGATGACCGCGCGGAGCATGCCCGGCTCGGCGGCCGCGGAGGCGGGCACCCACGAGCACACCGCGCCGTCGAGATCCAGGCAGACCCGATCGAGCGATCGCCCGCCCAGGCGGCTGTCGAGCCGCTCGGCGATCCACGCCGCGGCGTTCGCGGCGTCTCCTGTTCCCGTCGGATCGAACTCGCCTCGCGGCGCGTCCCACGCGTCGTCGGTCGAGCGTCCGACGAGGCGGACGCGCGACAGCAACGCCCCGCGGTCCTCTCTCTGGATGTAGCAGACTCGTGCGCTCACGGTGTTCGTGCTTCCTGCGATCCGTCCCGCGGGAGACGGTCAGTTGTCCTCGCCTCGCTCGTCGCGACGCTGGCGGCGGAGCTCCTGCCGCTGCCGGGCCCGCTCGCGCGCCGCCTCGCGGAGCGCCTCGTAATCGATGGTCCCGTCCTCGCGGCGGAAATCATCGGGGTTCACGGGGGGGATCTGCTCGGGCTCGGCGAAGGCGCCCCCGCTCGCGGCGGCGGCCGCGTCGCGCGCCGAAGGCTCGCGCTTGGGGGCCACCGAGGCGACGCTGGTCGTCACCGCGGCGCCGGAGCGCGGCGCCCGCTCGACGCGGCGCTCGGCGCCGTTCTCGACGAGCACGACGGACTCGCGGTTCACGCTCCTGATCTCGACGGTCGGGGGCGATCCGCTGTCGCCGTCCGGGAGGGCGAGCGTCGCCTTGTCCCCGGCGCCCATCACGCGCTGCGAACCCCCCGCCGAGACCAACGCGAGCAGGCGGTCCCCGATCGCGATCGTCCCGAGGAAACGCGTCTTGCCTTCCGCGGCGACCGGTTTGTCGGTTCCCTTTCCGGTCCCCTGACCACCGGCGCCGGGAGGAGGGGCGATCGTGGGGTGGTTCGCGATGCTCGCCAGCGCTCCCTGGATCAGTTGCAGGTCGACGGGGAGTTCATCGACCGTCTGCTCGTTGGACGATCGGCGGTCCATGATGTCCCGGTACATCTCCTCCGCCTTGGCCTCGACCTGTTCGAACGGCACCTCGTCGGGCGCCGTGGCGCCCTGGAAGGGCAGACCGATCACCACCGCGCCGGCCGCGCCCGCGGCGAACACGACCGTCACCAACTGGCTCACGAGCCGGACGCGTCTCGCCCGCGGTTTGCTGATCATGTCGTCGGCCATCGACTCCGCTCCTTCGGAGGCTCCCGCCTGCTCGCGGTGACTTTACTCTACCGGCAACGGCTCATCCAAGTTGACCGATTCCCAACTGAGGAAAGGCGGGGGCTGTTCGAAGGTGTTCGCGCCCGAGATCGCGGTGTCCCCCAGCAGCAGCAGCCCCCGGTAGCGCGAGATCAACGGACGCCCGAGCATGGGCGGGCCCAGCAGATCGACCCGGAACGACCACAGCTCGGGGGTCACCGTCAGGAATCGGCTCAGCGTCGATCGGTCCTCCGCCTCGATGCTCGCCTCGGTAGCGAGATTCGCCAGCGTCTGCAACGCGAGGGGTTCCCCGCTCTGCGATGCGTCGATCAACGCGTTCTCGTACCGGTCGGCCCCCAGCGAGTCCCCCAGGACGGCCTGAACGATCGCCGTGAGCACCTCGGGGCTCGCGGTGTTCACATCCACCGCCTGTGGGCCCACGGCGCGGGTGCGCTGCCGGTACGCCTCCCCCGTGCCGACCAGACCCTGCAGGATCTGCACCGCGAGCGTTGCGTCGGCCCGGTCCTGCTCGCGGACCGCTGTCGGGCGCGCAAGCAGGGTGCCCTGCCCCCTGAAGAGGTAGATCTCGATCGTGCTGCCGTCCCCCGGGTCGATGGTCAACGCCAGACCGTCGGGCTCGAGCATCTGCTCGATCTCTCGCGGCTGGGCGGTCGGGGTCTTGAGCCAGGCCTCCATGACCGCTTGGATGCTCCGGGAGCCGTGGTGCTCCTGGTAGGCCCGCAGCTGCCGCTCGACGGTCTTGCTCCGCGCGACATGCCGCTGGAGCATCACCGTCGCGGTCGCGCCCAGCACGATGACCAGGAGGATGACGACCGGGAGCACGAAGGCCCGGCGCGCGGCGGCGTGGATGCGGCGTCGCGTGCTCATGTGCGGTCCCCGAATCTCCCGGTCCGGTCGGGCTGGGGCGTCGCGTTGTCACCGCCCCCGCCGGGTTGCTGGCCGGGTTGTTGCCCGGGCTGCTGCCCATCGGGTGCCGCGCCCTCTCCCTCGCCAGGCGTGGTCGCGCTGGTCTCCTCCGCGAGCGACCAGCCCATCTCGAAGACCCAGTCGGCGTACATCCCGCCGGTCGTCTCGATCTCAAGGCCCACATAGCCCGGGAGATCCTCGGTCGTCGTGCTTTCGTATTCGGGCCAGCGCTGCACATTCAACGGCGCGTCCGGGTTCTCGGGGTCCTCCTCAGCAGCGAACGCGTACACCCGCATCGTCCGGATCCCGCGGACGAGCGGGACGGCTTCCTCGAGCATCGCGGGGATGGTGTCGATGTCGTAGGGCCGGTCGTACTGCCTCGCCTCGTATTCGGCGCCGTACACCGGGCGCCACCACAGGGTCCAGCCGTCGGGCACGGAGCGTGCCGCGGGCGTGAGCGGCCGGGGCTCGAGCCCCGTCGCGGGGGTGATGCCGTAGCCCTCGATCACGCGTTCGCGGGCGCCGTCGGGGCGGAGTTCGAAGACGCCGCGCACGCCCGACTCGTTCTCGGGTCGCCCGATGCCCGAAGGATCGAACGCGGCAAGGAGATCATCTCCGGGCGACGAGACCCACTGGGGCGGGAAGAGCCGCATCGATTCGGGGACGGGCTTGTCGGGGAGCACGATCTCGATGCGTTGGGGCCCGATGCCGAAGCCCGCGGGGTCTTCGAGACGGACGCCGTCGAGTTCCGCGTTGGTCATCATCATCCCGATGGAGGGCGCGTCGTCAAAGGCGACGATGAGCCTTGGACGGGGCAGGCTCGGTCGCGCCGATTCGGGGATCACCCCGTCGACCGCGACTTCCGACATCGCGTTCTCGAGGGCTTGCTCGCCCAGCAGCGTCATGGTCATGAACGACTTGCGGAGGATCTGCTGCGTGACCGCGAGCTCCTCCATCTGCCGGCTGGCGCGGTTCATCGACCGCTCGACCTTGCTCATCGAGACGAACAGGCTGAAGCAGGCGAGCAGGACCATGGACCCCACCACCGTCGCGAGGACCATCTCCAGGAGCGTGAAACCGCCGCGACGCGTGCTCACCCGCCGCCTCCCCGGGAGCCGCTCCGCCCGCCGCCCGATCGACCGCCGCCTCCGGGCGTTCCGCCGTCCTGGATCGGCTGCGGCCTGGACCGGGGCGCGGGCTGCCGCCTCGTCCCGCGGGTCGGGCCCTCGTTGGTGTTCATCGTGTTGATGACATTCCCGAAGTACTCCTGCATGTCCTCGGGGTTCTCGAGACGGCGCTGGGCTGAGTCGCTGGTCGTAAACGCGAGGGTGTCGATCACGCGGACGAGGGTGTAGCCCGGGACTTCTTCGGTGTACTGGAACGAGCCGCCCGTCGTTTCCGCGAGCCACGCCGAGGCGGTGATGGAGACCATCCTCCGCGACAGGTCCATCGTGTTGCTGCTCGCGCCCGACGCGATCGACGCCTGGGCCGGCTCCGCGAGCGTGATCAGCACCGGAGACTCCTCGACCGTCCAGCGGAACTCGCGGTCGCCGTACGCGATGGTCTTGCTCGGGTCGGGCATGAAGGCTTCGTCGTCGGCGCGGATGAGCAAGAGTCTCGCGGCGACCTCGGCGGCCGCGAGTCGGTCACGCTGCCGCTCGAATGACCCGCCGATGGACCCGACCGCCATCGCGAAGGTGCCGCTGACGAGGCCCAAAAGGATCACGCCCAGCACGACCTCCAGAAAGCTCACGCCCCGCGCGGTCCGGGCGCGGAACGCGCCCGGCGATGTTCGGTTGTCGGAAACAGGACGGATCGGTGCGCGCATCGCGGCGTCCTTTCGACACTCCCCCTCGAGTCACAGATCCGTTGCTCGATCGCCTAGCACGCGGAGACCCCGAGCGGACGGCGGATCCTGCTCAGCCGTCGGCCTCTTCGAAGTCCATGGTCCAGACATCGATGTTGTCGTCGGGGGTCTCGATGTCCCCGTCGGGCCCACCGCTGAGCAGGGTGTAGGGCCTCGCCCCGTTGGGGGTGGGCGAGTAGTAGAACGGATTCTTCCACCCGTCGACCAGGTTGCCCTCCTCGATGTATTCGGGCATCAGGATCTGGATCGAATCGGGCACGCGCGACTTCTCGAGCTGGTACTGCGTGATCCCGCTCTTGATCACATTCATGCTCACCTTGGTCGTGCGGATCTTCGCTTTCGCCGCCTGGGGAAGCAGCGCGACCGCCGCGACGGTCGTCAGCAGACCCAGGATCACGACCACGAGCATCAGCTCGAGCAGCGAGAAGCCCCCCCGCGCGGCATGGCGCACGCGGCTGGAACGGGGCACGATCGGACAACGGAAACCAGAACGGGTCGGATTCATGATGAGCTCCTCGGTGGAGTACGCGTCGGACCATTGAATCGATCGACGCATCGGCCGGGAACGGCCCAACTTCCTCTTCCAATTGACTGTTACAGGCTCGGACGCCCCGCGTTGCGAGCCGTTGCTCGATCGTAGGACCTGAGACGATCGCGACGGATCCGCTCCGCGGGCGTTCTCGGGCCCGCCCGGGCGGAGGGAGCGAGGTCGGTGCCCGTCCTTCGTCGCCTCGCGCATCAGGACACCTGCGTGGACATGGTGATCAGCGGGACGAGGATCGCGAGCACCAGCGAACCGATCCCGACCGCGAGCATGACGATCAACGCGGGCTCGAGCAGCGCCAGCAGACGCTGTGTCTGCGACTCGAGCGCATCGCCCATGTCCTCGGCGAGCGAATCGAACGCGGTATCCAGATCCCCCGCGCGGTCCGCGGCGATCAGCAGAC
This sequence comes from Phycisphaerales bacterium UBA7812, assembly GCA_002480345.1. Classification (GTDB taxonomy): domain Bacteria; phylum Planctomycetota; class Phycisphaerae; order Phycisphaerales; family UBA1924; genus UBA1926. The sequence goes on from DLBY01000102.1 coordinate 8,663, forward strand.
GGCGCGTCGCGATCGGGAGGGCATCGACCCCGTCGATCAGCCGGGGGAGGACCCCACCCTCGACGAGCTTGACCCGCAGGCGATCGAACTGCTTGCGCAGCCTGGGATGGCTGATCGCGTTGGAGGCGACCGCGATCGCGTCGGCGACCGGCACGCCCGAGCGGCTCAGCGCCGCCATCACCGTGAAGAAGCGGGCGGTCTCCTGCGTGAGCACGACGCCCTTGAGCACGGGGATCCCCCGCGCGAGCTTGCCCACGGCGCCCGCGACAGCGTGGCGCCCGAGCAGACCCGCGATGCCCAGCACGACCAGCACCGCGAGCACGGGGAGCCAGTTCCCGCGCAGGAAGAGCCCGACGATCATCAGGATCTCGGTGTAGATCGGGATATCCGCGCCCGCGTCGACGAGCGACTGCCCCATCGAGGGGACGATGAACATGATCAGGAAGGTGCCCGCGAAGAGCCCGATGAGGGTCACGATCACCGGGTAGAGCATCAGCGTCGTCGCCTTGCCCGCGATCTTGAGCTGCCGGCGCGCCGTCTCGCAGAGCTGCGCCGCGGCGCCCGCGAGGTCGCCCGTCCGCTCCGCGGCGCGGTAGACCGCGATGGTGACCACATCGAAGCCCCCCACGGCGCGGCACGCGTCCGCGAAGCTCGCGCCCCCGCTGACCGCCTCGCGCATGCGCTCGATCCGGGGACGCTGGTCGGGGCGGATCACCGACTCCACCACCTCCAGCGCCTCGACGAGCGGCACGCCCCGGCTGAGCAACTGGGCGAGCTGCTCGTTGAGGACCAGATGGTCCTTGGTCTTCATCGGCGCCTCGGCGCTGATCCACGAGGGGAGCGCCCAGGTCCGCAGCAGCACCCGACGATCCCGCCGGAGCACCTCTGCGAGCGCCCGCTCGCTCCGAGCGTGCTTGACGCCCAGCGAACGACCACCGCCCTGCTTGGCGGCGAGGAAAAGAAACGATCTTGACGCGGCTCGGCTCATCCGTGTCCATCCTACCGCCGTGACGGGCCCGCGCTGCATCGGCGCCCCCGAGACGCCCGGGAAGACCCGAACGGCATCCGCGGCCCTGTATTGCAACAACATCGGCTGGGATACCATCCCGCCATGACGCTGACTGCACCTTCGCCCTCGATGCCCGCCGACGACCTGGACCTGCCCCGCACCATGCGGGCCCTGGTCAAGCACCACGCGGGAGAGGGCCTCCAACTCGATCCCGAACGCCCCCGCCCCACCGTCGGGCCGCTCGATGTGCTCATCCGGGTGCAGAAAGCCGGCATCTGCGGGACCGATCGGCACATCTGGCAATGGGACGACTGGGCCGCGGGGCGGATCCCGGTCGGCATCGTGACCGGTCACGAATTCGCGGGCGTCGTTGCGGCGGTCGGGGACGCGGTCAAGACCGTGACCGTGGGCCAGCGGGTGAGCGCCGAGGGGCACATCACCGCGGGTCGGGACTACAACAGCCGGACGGGGAACGCGCACATCGCGCGGGACACGAAGATCCTGGGGGTCGATCGCGACGGGGTGTTCGCGGATTATGTCTGCGTGCCCGAGAGCAATGTGTGGCCCATCCACCCCGACATCCCGGACCGGATCGCCGCGACCTTTGATCCCTTGGGAAACGCGGTCCACACCGTGATGGCCGCGAATGTCAGCGCCAAAACCGTGCTGATCAGCGGGGTCGGGATCATCGGGCTCATGGCGGTCACCGTCGCGAAAGCCGCGGGCGCGTCACGGATCTATTGCACCGACATCAACCCCGCGCGGCTCGGGCTCGCGAAGCGGCTCGGCGCCCACGAGGCGTTCAACAGCGCCGAGGGGAACGAGTGGATGCGCACCGTTCGCGACGAAACCCGGGGAGAGGGCGTCGATGTCCTCCTCGAGATGAGCGGTGCGCCCCAGGCGATGGACGAGGGGTTCCGCACCCTTCGCAACGGGGGCACCGCCGCGCTGCTGGGCCTCCCGGCGCGCAGCGTCGATTTCGATTTCAACGCGAACATCATCTTCAAGGGCTGCACGGTGCTGGGCATCAACGGGCGCCGGATGTGGCAGACCTGGTACCAGATGGAAGAACTTCTCCTCTCGGGGCATATCGAGCTCGACGAGATCATCACCCACGAGTTTCCCATCGGGCGGTACGACAAGGCCTTCGAGACCATGATCTCGGGCGAGGGGATCAAGGTCCTCATCGATGTGGACTGACGCGATCCGGGGCGGGCACGCTCAGTTCTCCGCCTTGAGACTCTCCGCGATGCCGATCTCCTGCAGCGGCACGCTCGCGCGGTCCAGCGCGTCCTTGGTCCGGTAGAGCTCGTCCGCGTCGACGCTCGACCAGTCCGCCTCCGCCCTCGAGACAAGATCTCGGGCGGTGCGCATCAAATCGGACAGCGCCCCGCGGTCGGCCTCGCTCAGCTTGTCCGCGTACCGCTCGAAGCGCTCCCCGATCCACTTGAGATCGAGGTTCGTGTTCACGATCAGGTCCGCGATCCGGTGCCGGGTCATGTCCTCCCGCGCGTGCTCGAGCGCCTCGTTCTCCATCTTGTCCACCTCTTCGGGGGTGAGTCCGTGGTTGGGGACGATCTGGATGCCCGCGCGCTTGCCACTGCGTTTCTCCGCGGCCCTCACATTGAGCACGCCGTTCGCATCGACGAGGAACTCGACGACGAGTTGGGGAATCCCCGCGGGCATCGGGGGCAGGCCCGTGAGGTGGAACTCGCCCAGGCTGCGGCAGTCTTCGGCCATCTCCCGCTCGCCCTGCAGCACATTGAGCTTGACGGAGACCTGCCCGTCCACGCTGGTGGAGAACTGCTCGGTGGCGCGCGCCGGGACGGGGCTGTTCCGCATGATGAGCTTCGCGACCGCACCGCCCCGCGTCTCGATGCCCAGGCTCAGCGGGATGACATCCAGCAGCAACGCCCCGCGGTGATCGCCCCCGAGAATCGCGCCCTGCACCGCGGCGCCCAACGCCACGACCGTGTCGGGATCGAGCGCGGTGTAGGGCTCGATCCCGAAGAAATCGGCGACCCGCGCGCGCACGAGCGGGATCCTCGTTGATCCCCCCACCATCACCACAGCGTCGATCGGCGACCCGTCCAACGCGTCTTTCGCGTCGCGGAGCGCACGCTCGCACGCCGCGATCGTGCGCTCGACCAGCGGGGCCATCATCGCCTCGAGTTCGGCACGCGTGAGTGTGCGCTCGTAGACACGCCCCTCGCCCAGGTCGATGCGGACCTCCGCGGCCTCCTCGTCACTCAGGCGGTGCTTGATCGCGCGCGCGAAACGCGCGATCGCTCGCCGGCTTTCCACGGGCAGCGCCGCGTCGGGCCCGATCTCGACGCCGATGCCTTCCGTGAGTGTGCGCACGATCGCGTTGTCGATGTCGTCGCCCCCCAGGCGGGTGTCGCCCGCGGTGGAGAGCACCTGGTAGAACGCCGTCCCGGAATCTCCGTCGCCCGAAGGGGTGATCCGGAGAATCGAGATATCGAAGGTGCCGCCTCCCAGGTCGTAGACCGCGACATGCCGCACCCCCTCGTTCCGCTTCGCGTCGCGCGCGGTCCCGAGCCCGTAGGCGAGCGCCGCCGCGGTGGGTTCGTTGACGATGCGGACGACCTCGAGGCCCGCGATCCGCCCGGCGTCGCGGGTCGCCTGCCGCTGGGCGTCGTCGAAATAGGCCGGCACGGTGACGACCGCCTTGGTGACGGCTCGCCCCAGCGCCCGCTCGGCGCGCGCGCGGAGTTCGGCGAGGATCGAGGCGGAGACCTCCTGGGGGCTGATGATCTCTGGTGGCGCCTGGGGTCCGTCCAGCGGGAGCGCGATCCGCGCGGTGTTGTGCTCGCCCCCGACAACGGCGTATCCGAGGTAGGGCAGGTCCGCGGCGCAGTCCTCGACGCTCCGCCCCATCAGTCGTTTGGCGCTCGAGACCGTGGTGTGCGGGAACTCGTGCGCACGGTCGCGGGCGTCCTCGCCCACCACCGCCTTGCGCCCGGTTGGGTCTCGCTCGAAGCGGACCACACTCGGGAGGATCGGATTCTCGCCTTCGGGAGCGAGCACGCGCGGGCCGGTTCCGCCCGCGATCGCGACGAGGCTGTTTGTTGTGCCCAGATCGATGCCGAGGATGGGCTCGGAAACGGTGTCGGTCATGCGGGAGGGTAGAGACGCACGGGAACGCGAGTCACTCGCCCCGCCAGTAACTCGGGACGATCAGCACCAGCACAGGCAGCACCTCGAGGCGCCCCATGAGCATCAGGATGATCAGGGTCGCGAGTGTCGAGTCGTTCATCCAGCCGTAGTGCTCGACAGGTCCGATCGCGCCGAGCCCCGGGCCGATAGTGCAGAGCGTCGCGACGGACGCGGTGAGCGCGGTGGGAAGGTCGGCTTGCTCGCCCTCGAGAAGCATGACCGCGAACGCGCCGAACACGAAGAGGACCATCATCCCGACGATGTAGACGATCGCGGCGGAGCGGATCTGTGGATCGATCGCACGGCCCGCGAGGCGCACGGGGCGCACGATGTGGGGGCGGAAGACGCGTTCGACTTCGTTGAGAAGGACCTTGAACGCGATCCAGACACGGATGACCTTGATCCCTCCGGCGGTGGACCCAGCGCACCCGCCCACGAACATGAGGACGACGAGGAGCAGTTTCGCCGGGGCGCTCCAGAGGTTGAAGTCCGCGGTCCCGAACCCCGTGGTGGTCTGGATCGCGACGACATTGAACGCCGCTTCCCGGATCGCGATGCCGGTGGTCGCTTCGATGGGCTCGCCCCGGGTCGTCGTGATCGTCGTGCCGTGAATCCAGAAGGCGATCGCGGCGGTCGCGGCCGCGAGGATGAAGAGATAGACCCTGAGCTCCGGATCGGTGAACACCTCGCGGAACTTGCGGCGGAGCAGGGCGTGGTAGAGCCCGAAGTTGCACCCCGCGAGGACCATGAACAAGATGATGATGATGTGGACGAGACCGGCGTGGGCACCGACGCTCGCGGCCTTGGTGGAGAATCCGCCTGTCGCGAGCGTCGCGAACGCGTGGCAGGTCGCGTCGAAGAACGACAGACCCGCGAGCTTGAGCGCCCCGATTTGCAGGAGCGTGAGACCCGTGTAGATGTACCACAGCACGCGCGCGGTCTCGCGGATCTGGGGGTGCACGCCTCCGGGCTGCGGGCCCGCGGATTCGACACCGAAAAGGCGGCGCCCGCCCACGCCCAGGCTGGGCAGCACGGCGACGAACAGCACGATGATGCCCAGCCCACCGAACCAGTGGGTGAGCGCGCGCCAGAGGTGAAGAGCCGCGGGGAGCCCCTCGATATCGCTCAGCACCGTCGCGCCGGTCGTGGTCAGCCCGCTCATCGCTTCGAAGATCGATGCGATCGGAGAGCGGAAAACATGCCCCTGCATATCCGCGAAGAAGGTCCAGAGGAAGTACGGCGCTCCGCCCAGGACCGCGGCCGACATCCACGAGAGGACGACGAGCAGGAGCGCCTCGCGACGGTCGAGAAAGTCGTTCGTGCCCCGCCCGATGAGCCACCCCGCGACGGCGACGACAGCCGAGAGGCCTGCGGCGGCGAGCAGCGCCAGCGACGCGGTCGCCTCGCCCTCGCTGCCCAGGCCCGCCTGAACACCACCCCACGCGGCGACAATCGCCATCGCCCCGCCGAGCACGGCGACGAGCAACGCGAGCTGTTTGGCGATGAAGCGGATATTCACGGCTTAGGCTCGGCGCGGTTTCCCGCGGCAAGAAAGGTCCATCGAGCGGAAGGGACGGCGAACACCGTCGCGAGCGGGGAGTTTAGCCCGCACCGACCGAGCCGTGCGTCACACCGCGACGCTCCCAAGTTCGTGGTTCTTCTTCACGCTCGTGGCGAGGAGCTTGGCGAGTTTCTTGTCCGTCCCGTTGGGCCCGACGATGAGGAGCGTGTCGCCCGCCTGGATCACCGTGTCGGCGGTCGGCACGCCCACCTTCCCGTCGTGCTCGACCGCGACGAGCACCCAACCCGAGAACTCCGAGACCTCCTTGAGCGGGCGTCCGAGGACCACCGAGTCGGCCTCGACGCGGGCTCGGAAGACATCCAGCACGCCCTCCGCGAGCGAGGTGACCTTTCTCACCCCCTTCTCCTCGAGCACATTGAGGATCTCGGTGACCGCGGAACTGCGGGGGCTGAAGGACCGGTCGATGCCGACATGCCGCAGCAGGTGGCCGTACTGCGGTCGCTGCACGACCGCGATGGTCTGCGCAACGCCCTTGGTCTTGACCCAGGCGCTGCCCAGGATGTTGCGTTCGTCGTCGTTGGTGAGCGCCACGAAGGTGTCGACCTGCGCCAGCGCTTCCTCGACGAAGACCGCCTCGTCGGTGGGGTCCGCGTTGATGACGGTGACCCAGTCGAGCTTCTCGGCGAGTTCCTCGGCGCGCTGGGGGTCTTCCTCGAAGACCCGGATCGAGAAGCGGCGCGCGTGCAGGGCGCGGCAGAGCCAGACCGCCATCGCGGGCCCGCCCATGATCGCGATGCGCCGGCGCGCGTCCTTGGAGCGGTGCCCGAACGCCTCGAGGGCGGCGTCGAAGTGCTCGCGATCGCTGAGCAGGATCACGACATCCCCGGCTTCGACGGTGCTCCCGGCACGCGGGAGGGAAACGAACGAGTCGCGGGAGATCGCGACGAGCCGCGTCCGCGGGGGGAGTTTCAACTCGCTGAGCGTCTTGCCCGCGGCGGGTGAATCCTGCGGGACGGGAAACTCTTGGATCTCGATATTGCCGCGCGCGAAGGTCTCGATCGCGATCGCGGCGGGGTTCCGCAGGGTGCGCGCGATCGACTGCGCCGCGACATACTCGGGGCAGATCAGGCGATCGATCCCGAAATGCTCCGCGTAGTTGAACACGCTGTTCTCGAAGAACGCGCGGTGATGGACGCGCGCGACGACGCGGTCGGCGCCGAGGCCTTTCGCGAGTGAGGCCGCGAGCAGGTTCACCTCGTCGTGGTTGGTCGCGGCGACGACGAGGTCCGCCTTGTCGGCGCCCGCGTTGAGCAGCACCCGGGGCTCGGAGCACGACCCCTGCAGCGTCGCCGCGTCGAGCGAATCCTGGATCGCGCGCAACGCGTTCGCGTCGCTGTCGACGACCGTGACGCGGTGCCCCGCGGCGACCAGCACTTCCGCGGCGTGATAGCCCACATGCCCCGCGCCGCCGATGACGATGTTCATGCCTTCACCTCGGCGGGAGTATAGAGACACCGAGCGCCGGGCTCAGCCTCCTCCCCCCGCGATCCGCTCGGCTGGGTCGGCTTCAGATCAGGGGCAGCCCGCGACGAACGACGCGACGAACGCGTTGACATCGCCCAGATCGAACACACCGAGCGGCGGCGCGAGGTCCGCGATCGGATCGCTGGCGAGAAAGCCGGTGGTGAAGGCGTTGATGTCCGCGAGATCGAGC
>DLBY01000172.1:0-351 GCA_002480345.1 Phycisphaerales bacterium UBA7812
GAGCCCGCGACGGTCTCGATGACGGTGCACGCGCTCGACGACCCGACGGCGGACACCGAGGCTGGCCCGTTCGGCGTGCGCTCGCCGCGGGCGGGGCTCGCGTCGATCGAGCCCTCGTCGATCGACCTGGTGCTCGTGCCGGGCGTCGCGTTCGACATCTCGGGCAACCGCCTGGGGCGGGGCGGGGGGTATTACGACCGTTTCCTGGCGCTGGTGGCGGATCGGAACCCGGACGCGCTGTTCATCGGCGTGTGCTGGTCGGGGTGCGTGGTCGCGTCGGTCCCGGTGGGACCGAACGACATCCGGGTCCGTATGCTGTTGACCGAGCACGGCTTGGAGCGGTGCCGGGGG
>DLBY01000172.1:675-940 GCA_002480345.1 Phycisphaerales bacterium UBA7812
GACGGAACAGCCCCGCTTGTGCGTCCTGAGCGTGAGGGTGGGCGTGACACAACGGTTCGTGCCCAAGCGGCGTGCGTGCCGATGTTTGAGATGATGAGCAGCGACCACGGAGGGACTTCATGAGCTTGCCGAGCCAGACAGCGCGGACCAGCCCCGCGGGGCGGTCGTTCGTGTACCGGCGTCGCCGATCGCGTCGCAATCTGGGTCCGCTCGCGATCCTGGTCGGGGCGGCGGTCGTCGTCGTGGTCGTGGGCGGCGGGCTGCT
>DLBY01000172.1:1243-5522 GCA_002480345.1 Phycisphaerales bacterium UBA7812
CGTGGTCGTGGGCGGCGGGCTGCTGCTGTTCAACCCCTGGAAGGGGGACGCGGATCCGTCGCCCAACCAGCAGGCAGCGCTGGTCGATCCGCTGATCGAGGAGGGGCGCGTCGATGACGGGCCGCTCGTGATCCGGCAGGGCGGCGCGTCGGAGCGGTTCCCGCGCGAGGATCGCGGGGCGAGCGAGGGAGCGGGTCGGGATCGCGAGATCCCCGCGACGGCCCAGATCCCGGACGAGGATGTGGCGATCCCGGACTTGGCGCCCCCACCGCTCGAAGAGGACCGTGGCATGCTGGACGAGGCGCTCGCGGGCAGCGAGACCCCCGCGGAGCGGATCTCGGCGCCGGTGACGCGGATCGAGCGCCCGACCGACGCGCGGACGGACTCGGGCGGGGCGACTCCGCGGCGCGCGGACGCGGCGAGCCCGGTCTCGGCGCATCTTGAAGCGGCGGATGCGCTGCTGGCGCGGAACGACCCGCTCGCGGCGCGGCAAGCGCTGTGGGACGCGATGCGGATGCCGGGCCTGACGGAGGGGCAGCTCTCCACGCTGCGCGCACGGCTGACGGCGCTGAACGACGACCTGGTGTTCGGGCCCGTGCACCGCCGCGGGGACCCGCTGACGAGGGTGTACGAGGTGCGCCCGGGCGATGCGCTGTCACGCATCGCGCGGCGGGAGGACCTGGGGACGCACTGGAAGCTGATCCAGCGCGTGAACGGGCTCGCGAGCCCCGAGCGGATCCGTGTGGGGCAGTCGCTGAAGCTGGTCCCGGGCACCTTCCACGCGGTGGTGGACAAGAGCGATTTCCGGCTCGACCTGTACCACGGTCGCACCGAAGACCCCGGCGCGTGGGTGTTCATCCGCTCGTTCGATGTGGGGCTGGGCGAGGGGGACTCGACGCCGATCGGGCAGTTCATCGTGCGCGAGGACGGGAAGCTCGAGAACCCCGGATGGGTGAACCCCCGCAACCCCGCGGAGAAATATGCCCGCGACGACGCGGGGAACCCGATCGGCGAGTTCTGGATCGGGCTCGACGGGCTGGGCGACTCCGCGGCGTACGCGGGGTACGGCATCCACGGCACGATCGACCCGGGCTCGATCGGGCGCGAGCGCTCGATGGGCTGCGTGCGGCTGCGCGACGACGACATCGCGCTGGTGTACGAGCTGCTGAGCGAGGGGAAGAGTTTGGTGCGGATCAAGCGGTGATTCGCGGGCAGCGCGGGATCTGTCGGGCGTCACGATCGGATCGGAAGCGGTCGGAGCGTGGTTCGCCCTTCGGGTCGAACCACGGCACCGGACGCTAGGTCGGTCCACCGTTCCGTCGCTTGGCCATCTTCGAGAGCGCGAAGTCCGTGACGCCCGGGAGGGCCGTCGCGAGGGCGAAGGCGAGGCGTGTCGGCACGCTCGTCCAGACCTCGCCCCTGGGCTTCTTGAGGCAACGCACCACGGCGTTCGCGACGGTCTCGGGTGACTGCATGAATGACTGCTTTGTCCGGTCCATGAGGCGGAGCTCGCCCCCCGAGCGGGCGGCGGCGGTGTCGAAGAACTCGGTGCGTGTGCCGATGGGGTGGACGCTCGACACGCGGACGCCCCTGGGCGCCAGTTCGTGGCGCATCGAGCGGGCGAAATGGTCCTGGCAGGCCTTGGTGGCGCTGTAGGCGCCGTAGCAGGGCACGCTGAGCTTGCTGAGGCAGGACGAGCAGAAGAGGATGTGCCCTCGCCCGCGCTCGATCATGCCCGGGAGCGCGGGACGCACGACATTGAGCGAGCCCCAGAAGTTGACCTCGAAGATGTTCCGGAGTTCGTCCTCGCTCGTGGACCAGGCGGGCTTTTCGTAGCCGAACCCGGCGTTGGCAAACACGGCGTGGAGCGGGCCCAGCTCACGCTCGGCGTGGGCGATGAACTTCTCGCAGGCACCGGCATCGGCAACATCGCCCGCGAAGGCGGTGGCGCGCCCCCCCGACTCGTGGATCTCTCGGACAAGGTCGTCGAGTTGATCGCCCCGGCGGGCCATGACCCCGACGAGCATCCCCGCCTGGGCACAGGCGAGGGCGGTGGCGCGGCCGATGCCGCTGCTGGCGCCGGTGATCGCGATGGGTTTGGCGTGCAGGTCGGTCATCGGGGCAAAGCACCCCGCGCCGGTTTCGCGGCGCGGGGTCGTGATCAGTCGTTGACGGCGTTGTCGATCGCCTCCGAGGTGTTCTCGCTGGATTCCTGGAGGTCCTTGCCCAGCCCGCTCACGGTGTTGCACGCGGCGAGGCTGAGGGCGAAGGCGGCGCAGGCGAGGATCGAGAGACTCCGGACGACGGTGCGGGTGCGCATGATGGTGTTCCTTTCGCTGGGCCGCGCGCGGGCGCGGCGTGGTGTCCGGCGAAGAGGATACGCGATCAATCGTTGGCGGGGTCGGCGTCGAGGGTGACGCCCGTGAGTCGGTCGGACCAGTACCGCGCGGGGTCGAGCACCTGGTCGGTCGTGCACGCGGCGAGCGTGGCGCCCGCGAGGAGCAGCAGCGCGGCGAGCGGGAGCACAGCGCGAAGAGGTCGGGCGTCAGGGCGCGTTCGCATCATCCGGTTCATCGGCGGGGGGCGCCGCGGGGGATGAGTTTCTCGCGAGGAGCCAGGCGAGTTCGGGGGCACCCAGCGCACGGGAAACGATCGCGTAGACGCCCGCTCCGGCGGCGATCGAGCCCGCGAGTGCGGCGGCGTGCGCGCCCCAGGTGTCCCGGTCCGGCATCACGAGCAGGACCAGGAGAACGGTAACGCCCATCGAGGCGGTGGCAACGATCGTGCGCGCGATCGCGGCGGAAGCGTCCCGGTCGAGCACGGGAGCGCTCAGCAGGCGGCGGCGTGCGAGTCGCGCGAGCAGGACACACTGGACGATCGACGAGGCCGCGGTGGACCAGGCGAGCCCCGCTTCGGCGAGGGGCCAGATGAGGATGAGATTGAGGGTGAGGTTGAGCGCCACGGTGCCGATCGCGATGCGCATGGGGCTGGTCGTGTCGCCTGTCGCGTAGAACGCACGGGTGAAGACATGGACGAGCGAATAGGACCAGATCGCGACGCTGTATCCGAGCACGACCGAGGCGGCGCGGGCGACGCCCTCGGCGCTGAACCCCGTCCCGAACCCGGTGTAGACGGTCTGGACGAGGTCATCGCGGACGAGGGCGAGGCCGAGCGAGGCGGGCAGCGCGATGAACAGGCTCAGGCGGAGCCCGTTGCGGAGCGTGCGCACGAAGGCGGCGGGGTCGGTCGAGGCCCGCGCGAGTTGGGGGAAGACGACGGTCGCGACGGCGATCCCGAAGACGCCCAACGGGAACTGGTAGAGGCGCTGGGCGTAGAACAGCACCGCGTTGGCGGCCTCATCGAGGGGATAGTCGCGCCCGAGCATGGTGGGCCCGACCCAGTTGGGCCACATCGCGATGAGGGTGTCGAGCATCGCGTTGAGTTGGAGGGTGCCCAGCCCGACAAGGGCGGGCAGGATGCGTCGGAGCAGGTCGCGGGCCTCGGCGCGGGCGGCGTCGAAGCGGCGGGTCCACGCGGCGCAGCCGCGCAGGGCGCGGAGCGACCAGGCGACCTGGATCACGCCCGCGGCGAGGACGGCGGCGGCGATGTAGAACGCCCAGCGGCGCGGGTCGGCGCCGTCGATCGCGAAGAACGGCGCGCTGGCGGCGAGGATGCAGAGATTGAGGATGATGGGCGCGGCGGCCCAGGGTCCGAAGCGTCCGTGCGCCTGGAGCATGCCGCCCAGGATCGCGGCGACGCAGATCAGGGGCATATAGGGGAGCATCGCGGCGACGAGGAGGAGCGAGAAGGATCGCTCCGGATCGTCGGGGAGCGCGACGACGAGCGCGACAAGCGCGCCGCCCCCGAGCAGGGTCAGCACGCCCGTGATGATCGCGAGCAGACCCACGACGAGGGACGCGATCTGGTGGGCGGCGGGCGCGTCGTCCTTGAGGAGGCGCGCGTAGGCGGGGAGGAAGGCGGCGGAGAGGGCGCCCTCGCCGAAGAGGCGACGGAAGAGGTTTGGGATCGCGAAGGCGGCGGCGAAGGCGGAGCCGACGGCGGTGTCGCCGAAGATGCGGACGGTGACGAGGTCGCGGACGAGGCCCGCGACGCGGCTGAGGACGGTGAGCCCGCTGACGCGGCGGACGGCGCGCGCGGTCCCGGCGTGGCTGTCGTCGGGCTCGGGCGTCGGGTGAGCGTGTGAGGGTCGGGGCACGGGGCAACGGTATCCGGAATCGGCGGGGCGGGTCGGCGGCGGGGCCCCGCCTGCGCGGGGCAT
>DLBY01000172.1:5822-6238 GCA_002480345.1 Phycisphaerales bacterium UBA7812
GGGCCCCGCCTGCGCGGGGCACGCGAACCGGGGGGCGGAATGTTATACCTTTACTAAATCTTCACATTGTGCCGCCTTGGGAAACATTCTTATCTTCCTGATTTTCCGTCGGTTGGGCCAACAACGCGGCGGGTACCGGATCTCGTTTGCAAACACTTGGTTCAGACGCGTTCGCGCAAACTTGATGCGATCCGGGGGCGGGTCGGATGAGCCCCGGGTGTAGAGTGCTCCGCATCCAGAACTGCTCGTTTATGCAGTCGTTTCTCATATGCGTAATCAAGGCTCTTGCAAGCCTGGGCTCGGCATGACCGCGGCCTGGCACGAAGGAGACACGATGGCCCGCGAAGGAATCGTCCGCCCGTCGTCCCGCTCGGGGTTCACGCTGATCGAATTGCTCGTGGTGATCGCGATCATCG
>DLBY01000172.1:6539-19476 GCA_002480345.1 Phycisphaerales bacterium UBA7812
CTCGTGGTGATCGCGATCATCGCGTTGCTGATCGGGATCCTGCTCCCGGCGCTGGGCGCGGCGCGGGAGTCGGCGCGTCGGTTGGTGTGCGCCGTGGGCCAGCGTGGCGTGGTCCAGGCGTCATCGACCTTCGCGAACGACAACAAGTTCGGGGTGTTCAACCCCACGATGACCTCGGGGGACGACAACCTCGCGTACCTCGTGGACTATCTCGACACCCCGGAAGCGGCGGTGTGCGCCTCGACGAACAACACCGTCGACGGATCGGTGCTCTGGGAGGTGGACGGCACGGTGAACGGTCGCCCGACGGGGCGGCGCAACCCGCACGGGCGGGCGGTCCCGTATGACCTGACGACCAACGCGATCATGGCGGAGGTCGACGGGGCGTACGAGTTCGAGGGCACCGCGGACCAGGGGCTCTTCGAGCGCGGGCACTCGTTCGAGTTCTGGGGCTGGCACGGCTACTCGTTCCTGGACTCGTACGCGGAGTGGCCCGACGGCAGCTTCCGCGTGCGGTACAACACGGCGCCGACCGAGGACCGGGTGGTCGTGGACATGAACTACGAGCGCGGGTACACCGACCCCAACGACCCGGGGTACGGGCGGCGCGAGGAGATCATCGGGGGCGATCCGGAGAACTTCAACCCGGGCCCGCTCTCGTACAACCGGTTCATCAAGCGGCTCGACTCGGGGATGGCGCCCTCGACCACGCTGCTGACCCTCGACGGCGACGAGGACCACGACCAGGATGTGCTCCGCCGTCTCGGGGTGAACACGAACAACTCCGACCGCCCGGTGCTGGGCAACTGGCCCGACGAGCGGACCAACAACCACGGCGATGCCGGCGTGAACATCGGGTTCGCGGACGGGCATGTGCAGTTCCGCAAGAAGGGCGCCGAGCTGCTGGCGACCTATCTGCGGAGCCGGCATGTGGGCATCACGGGCGTGAACCAGGGGCAGTACATCACGGAGATCTTCGAGAGCACCCCCGGCATCTCGTTCGAGCAGAGCGTGGGCTTCGTGCAGGGGCGTCCGGGCTCGGTGGTCCGGTTCCGGATCGAAGGCGTCGACTGAGTTTCTCTATGCAGCGCGATCAGGCGGGCCTCGCGGCCCGCCCGCGCTTTTCAGCTGCGTCCGACGCACGCGTGCATCGGCGCGGTGAATCGAGGAGAGCGTCCGTCGTCCCGGCGGCGGGCGGAATGCGCGGGCCGGCGTGGGTCGGGCCGTGGGGTCGGGATCATCGGCGGGGGCGCCGGGGCCTCGTCTGCACCGAGAGAACGGAGATCTGAGTCATGAAGAAGCAAGCGAGCACGCTGGCGTTGCTGGCGGGTTGCGCGGCCTCCGCGTACGCGGGGATCGGCAACGATGTGATCGTCACCGAGGTGTTCTTCAACCCCGGCGGCGAGGAGGCGGAGAGCGAGTGGGTCGAGCTGACCAATGTCGGCCTGATCCCCGTGGACATCACCAACTGGCGCCTCGCGGACGAGGACAACAACAGCCCCAGCGATCCCTTCGGCGCGGGCGAGCTGTTCGACCCGGTCGCGGGCACCATCCTTCCCAGCGCGCAGGACATCGAGGGCGCCTGCGACTTCAACATCGGCGACTGCGAAGTCGTCAACAGCGTCGTCCTGCAGCCGGGCGAGTCGATCATCATCGGCGGCATCTGGGAGTACCCCAACGACCTGGGCGGGGGCGAGAACAACAACGGTCGCAAGAACACCGTCGCGGCGTTCATCGCCTCGTGGGGCGAGGACACCGACATGGACGGCGTGGGCGACACGATCGACTACCGCGTCGTGCTGCTGCCCAACCAGATCACGATCGCGAACACCGCGAGCGATGTCAACGAGGTGCTCCACCTCATCGACGACGCGGGCAATGTGATCAACTGGCCCAACTACGAGGTGGGCCGCAGCAACAACCAGTGGCCCTTCTCGAGCAACGGTCGCTCGATCTATCTGCAGCCCAACTTCTTCACCAGCGCGCCGCCCCCCTATCCGGCAAACGGCGCCCTGGGCGCGACCGACCAGGCGAGCGTCCTCCCCGGTGAGGCGTGGGGCCTCTCGACCGAGGGCATCGACCGAGGCATCATGGGCCGGCTCGTCGAGGCGATCGACGAGGACAACGGCGAGACCTACACGCTCTACGGCGACGGCGATGTCGCGAGCCCCGGCACCGTCCCGACGGTCGCGGAGTCGTTCACCGACTTCAACGGGAACGCGCAGGACGACGCGATCGACATCATCCTGGGCGTGAGCCAGGACTGCAACCGCAACCGCATCCCCGACGAGGCGGAGCCGGACGGGAACAACAACGGCGTGCCCGACGATTGCGAGATCCAGCTCGACCAGGAGCTCGACTGCGACGGCAACGGCATCCTGGATTCGTTCGACATCGCGAACAACGCGGCGCTGGACGCGGACGGGAACGGCGTGCTCGATGTCTGCCAGGGCGTCCCGGGCTACGCGGAGATCACGATCACCGAGATCATGTTCAACCCCTCGGGCTCGGAGCGTGAGTGGATCGAGCTGTACAACAGCGGGACCGAGTCGGTGAACCTGGAGGGCTTCTTCTTCCA
This sequence comes from Phycisphaerales bacterium UBA7812, assembly GCA_002480345.1. Taxonomy (GTDB): domain Bacteria; phylum Planctomycetota; class Phycisphaerae; order Phycisphaerales; family UBA1924; genus UBA1926. Next base: position 9,118 of record DLBY01000172.1, read on the forward strand.
GGACCTCGACCAGCCCGTGTTCGACGGGCCCGAGCCCGCGTTCCCCGAGCTGATCCTGGCGCCGGGCGAGGTCGCGGTGCTGGGCGATCCTTCGCTCGAGGACTGGGAAGCGGGCTGGGGCCCGGTCGTCGGCTACCAGTACATCCAGGTGGGCGGCGTTAGCCTCGCGAACAACGCGGACCTCGCCAACGAGGTGCGCTCGCTGATCGCGCCGGTGCAGGACGGCGACATCACCGTCAATGTCCGCGTCGATGTCGCGAACTACCAGGGCACGACCTCCAACGGTGTGCCCCAGGGCGGATGGCCCGGGGATGACGGGCGCGGCTCGTTCTATCACCTCAACCGCAGCGGGCAGGGCATCAACACCACCGCGAACAACAACGGCGCGAACTGGGCGCTGTCCATCCGCGGCCTCGACGGCGCGCGGCGCGTCAACGACACGGGCTTCTTCGACGGCCGCGACCACGGCTCGCCCGGTGTGGTCAACACCGGCGCGCCCGAGCGTGCGGCGGGCAGCGTGATCATCAGCGAGCTGATGTTCGCGACCAACTCCGAGGATCCGAACGGGCCCGCGTTCCCCGAGTCCGACCCCGGCTTCGACGAGTGGGTCGAGATCCTGAATGTCTCGGGCGCCCCGATCGATGTGAGCGGCTGGTACCTCGAGGACGAGGACGGGGCGACCACCCCCTTCCCGCAGGGCACCGTCCTGGCGCCCAACGAGGCGGCGGTCGTCTTCGGCGCCGACCGCGAGGGCGCGGCGCTCGTCGGTTACGACTCCGTCCAGGAGTTCTACGACGCGTGGGGATGCGGCTACCAGGCGATCCCCGTCGAGGCGTGGTACACCGACCTGCTCCAGCCGGGCCTGGACCGTCTGGGCGACTCGGGCGAGGGCGGCACCGCGACCGACCCGAGCAGCGGGCGTGAGATCCTGCAGCTCCGCGACGCGTCGGACAACCCGATCGATGTCGTGAACTATGACAACGACGGGTTCGTCTGGCCCCTCGTGCCCCAGAACGCGAACCCCAGCATCGACCACCTCGCGATCTTCCTGTTCAACAACAACGACCTGAACGAGCTGGACAACGACAGCGGGCTCAACTGGGGCTCGGTCCCGTCCGGCTTCTTCGGCGCCCGCTCCAACAGCCTGACCACGCTGTTCAACGGGCGGATGGCGGGCTCGCCCGGCTTCGTCGAGGGCCTCAGCGCCCCGCTCGATCCCGGCGCGTGCCTCTCCGACGAGCTCTGCCGCCCCGACCTGAACCGCGACGGCATCGTCGACCTCGCGGACATCACCACCTTTGTCACCGCCTTCACCGACGGCGACGGCATCGCGGACTTCGCGGGCGACTTCGGCGTCCTCGATCTCGCGGACATCACCACCTTCGTCAGCCTGTTCAGCGCGGGCTGCCCGTGATGAACGAGGGCCGATCGCTCTGATCGGCTGTTGAGACGAAACACAGGGGCCGCGCCCGGGAACGGGGGCGGCCCTTTTTTCGCGCCTTTCGCTTCCCGCCCTGGTGCCACCAGTCGCCTTGACGCGCCGTGGTGCGGTCGGGAGTGATCGTTACACCTGCACGACGGCGCCGCGGCACGGCGAGTCGTGGCGCCCTTCGAGAACGGGGGAACGGGTGTGCACTGACCCGCAAACAAATCGGTCGCGCGGGGAATCGGACTTCCGGGAGCCCACCAAACCGCCGACCGAGGTCTCAGTTGCCCAGCACCCGCGCCAGCAGGTCGCGCCAGTCGATCTGATCGCGCCGGCGGATCGCCTCCGCCTCGATCTGTTCGAACTCGTCGATGACCGGCGCAGGGCCCAGCACGATCTCCTCGCCCGGCTCCGCCTTGCGCAGACCCAGCCCGCCGTTGCCCGCGACGGTGACGATCCACCGCCCCTCGTCGAGGCTCCGGTAGATCGCCTTGCCCATCTCGGTGCCCGCCTCGTCCCACTCGATGTTCGCGAGCGCGGGGTCGATCACCAGCGCGTCGGACGGCGCGGTGCGTGCGTCGAAGATCCGGCGGATCCAGACCCGCCCCCCGATAATCGCGTAATCGACATAGATCTCCGACGCGGGGTCGTAGGGCGTCGTGATGTCCGCGATCCGTCCCCCCGCGGACTGCACCACGACCGTCAGCGTGCCGTCCTCGACGATGAGCTCGGTCATCGCGGTCCGGCGCACCGCGGTGTTGTACCGGTCGGCGAGCTGGGTGTAGGTCTGCGTCAGGTCCGCGAGGCGCTCGCGGTAGATCTCACGCTCGGTCCGGGCTCGCATGAGCTCGAGCCCGAACACGCCCGCGACGCCCGACGCCGCGAGGATCGCGCAGGCGGGGATCACGCGGCCCAGGATGAGGTGAGCGGTGCGCATACCGAAGTTGGTATCGGCGGATCGGTCGTCGGCGGATGAGAGGCTGCCCGATGACGGCGTCCGAGCCGCGTTATTCGGCGCTCCAGCGTTCGCCCGCCTCGATCGAGAATGGGAAATCGTTGGAATCGGGGGGCAGCGTGCAGGTGGCGTAAGGCGTGAACGCGCAGGGCGGGTTGTACGCCCGGTTGAAGTCCAGCACCACGGTGCCGTCGTCCCCCGGCGCCGGAACGGAGAGGTACCGCCCGATCGGGTAGGTCCCGGTCCCGTTGCTCGTATCGCCGAATCGCAGATAGAAGCCGTTCCCGCTCGCGGGGAACAGCGCGGCGCGCACGCGGTGCCCCGCGTGCTCGAAACGGGCCCAGCCCGCGATCGCCGACTGCTCCTCGACACCGATCACGGTGTCCATCGTGAGCGTGCGTCCGGGTTCCGCGGGCTCGAAGGCGGCGATGATCCGCCACTCGGCGCTGACCGGGTACCGCTCGATGCCCTTGAATCCGGTCCGCGTCGGTGCGTCGGCGTCCTTGATGCGGACCGCGAGCTTCCCACCCCGCTCGATGATGTGAAACCGGACGCCGCCGATGCGCACGACGGTGGGGTCGCCCTCGGTATCCGCCCGCATCGCGCCGTCGGCGGGGAGTCCATGGAGGGTCACGCCGTCTGGCAGGCCCGGGGCGGGTTCGATGCGGACCGCGCCGTTCTCGAGGTGGAGCGTCGCGAGGTGATCGGCCGGGAAGCCGGTGTGGGTGATCTCACAATCCGGATCGCGTCCGACGCGGTTGGGGCCCTCGCGGAGCCACGCGAGGCCGACGAGGGAGAGCCATCCGTCCTCGGCGCGGAGGCGTTCCAGTCGCGTGTGGTGCCACGCGTTGGTGTCGCGGAGCAGGCGGGCCGACTCGGGGTTGGTCGGGAGGGCGTCGAGCCAGGCGAGGAGTTCGTCGGGCGATCGCTGCCCGCGGAGGACCGCGATGGGCTCGCCCCCGAACAGGGCGTAGGTCATCGGGATCGCCAGCGAGCCCAGGCGGGCCTGCGCGAGCGCGGTCTCGCGGTCCACTTCGACATGCGTCGCGAGCAGGTGCTTCCGCCCGAGCGCGTCGACCACACGCGGATCGTTCAACGCCGACTTCTTGTACTGCTGGCAGGGTGCGCACCGGTCGGCGGTCGCGAAGGCGACGACAACCTTCCCGTCCGCGGCCGCGGCGTCGATCGCTTCGTTGAGGGACGGCCCCTCAGCGAGAAGCGGCGGGAGCGTGATCACTTCCTTCGCGACGATGAACCCGGTCTCCGGGTCGTAGGCGTGCTTGACGGTGAGGCGGTCCATCCAGGCGCGGATCGCGGGGGGCGGGGCGTTGTCGTCGTCGGGCTGCCGAGCATCGGACGCGGCGCTCCCTGCGGCGAGCACGCCGATCAGGGCCGTCGCGACGGTGATCAAGAGTTCGGTGGTCATGGGAGAAGAGTTGGCAGAACCCGTTGTGCGGGCAAGGGATGACCTCACATCGCTGGGACGGGTTTCAACGCGATCGACAGTGAATACTCGAAGAGTGAGACCCCCTGGACCAGACCCGTTGCGAGGCGAAGGTCATCGCTGATCTCGCGCGAGATGATGACGCCGCGGACGGGCTGTCCTTCTTCCGCGTGGTGCTTCTTGATCCACGCGACATACCGGAGCAGCTGTCCGACCACCCGGTCGTAGCCTTTCGAGACCTTGAGTTCGATCACCACGAGCCCCCCGCTCGCGTCGACCGCGAGGATGTCGATGCGGCGGCCGCCCGCATCGAACTCGATGCCGTTGATCGACGAATCCTCGTCCTCCCACAGTTTCAGGCCGGGCTCGATGAGTTCGAGGTTCTTTGCGAGGTAGGACTGCAGATCACGCTCGTAGGCGAATTCCGAGGATGCCTGCTGGACCGGGGAGTCGGGCTCGTCGGTCCCCGGGTCGATCGGCGTCCCGGGCAGGATCTCGGGCGGGTCCTTCTCGGGGTCGTACATCCGGTACTCGCTCGGCCCGAGCTTGAACAAGAGCCCCTCTCCGGGCTTGGGGGTGTAGTGGAGCCGAATCGGATCGTTCGCGGAGAACCGGCGGAGGTGCGCGCGGATCGTCCCCTCCTTGATCTTCGGGTACCGCTCGCCGAACCACTGGACGGCGTCCGTGGTGGTGAAGTGGATCTGGTCGTTCGACTTGAACTCGTCGATCATCTCGACGAGCAGGACTCGGACGGGCTGGTCGTAGATCGACATGTCGCCTCCGCTCGTCGCGCTGGACGCGACACCTGATCGCAGGGTCTCACCCCACGAAGCGCTTCACGCAGATCGTGTCGTTCTGCCCGCCGAACCCGAAGGAGTTGGACAGGCAGACATCGACGCCCCCCTCGCCCGACAGGTCCCGGGCGGCGTTGGGCACATGGTCGAGGTCGCACTCCGGGTCCGGGTGGCGCAGGTTGATCGTGGGCGGGACCTTCCCGTCCCGGATCGCGAGCACGCAGGCGATGAGTTCCACAGCGCCCGCGGCCTGGATCAGGTGCCCGGTCATGCTCTTGATGCTGCTGAAACAGACGCGCCCCGCCTGATCGCCGAACACGCCTTTGACCGCCTTGGTCTCGATCCCGTCGTTCTCGGGCGTGCCGGTCCCGTGCGCGCTGACATACTGCACCGGGGCTCGGCCGTCGGGGCCGGGCGATTTCGGGTCGATCCCCGCGTGGCGGAGGGCCGCGGCCATCGCTTTTTGTGCGCCCAGGCCGTCGGGGTGGATGTCGGTGATGCGGTAGGCGTCGGCGGTGGACCCGTACCCCGCGACCTCCGCGAGCGGGGTCGCGCCGCGGGCGAGCGCGTGGTCGAGCGATTCGAGCACGACGATGCCGGCGCCCTCGCCCATCACGAATCCGTCGCGTGTGCGGTCGAACGGGCGGCTCGCGGCGTGCATCTCGTCGCGTCGCGTGCTCATCGCGGTCAGGCGGATGAACCCCGTCATCCCCAGCGTGTGGATCATCGAGTGCTCGCCCCCCGCGAGCATCACATCCGCGTCCCCGCGCTTGATGATCTCGTAGGCCTCGCCCGTCGCCTGCGTGCTCGCGGCGCACGCGGTCATGCAGTTGAACGCGGGGCCTCCGCACCCGAAGGCTCGGGCGAGGTGGGAGATCGAGACATGCGGCTCCTGCTCGATCTCGAGCACCGCGCTCAATCGCTCCATCGCCTGTGTCGCCCATTCCGCGGTGTCGACCGAGCGGGCGTCGGCCTGCCACGCCGCGAGGCTGGTCGCGAAGAAGTTGTCGTAGTCGTGCCCGCCCTCGCCCGAGCCCATGTAAATCCCGACGCGGTCCGGGTCGAGGTCCCGCGAAGCGAGGCCCGCCTGCTCCCACGCGTCGGAGGCGGCCGCGAGCGCGAAACGCGTGCCCAGGCCCGCTCCCGCGTGCTCCGCGGCGCGGGCGCCCATGTGCTCCGCGAGGTCGAAATCACGGACTTCGGCGGCGAAGTTGGTCGGGAAGGTCGAGGCGTCGTACCGCGTCACGGGGCCCACGGCGCTCTCCCCCGCGAGGAGACGGCGCCAGAGCGACTCCGGATCGTGCCCCAGCGGGGTCACGCATCCCATCCCCGTAATCACCACGCGGCGCGGGCTTGCTGAGGAAGACGGGCGGCTCATTCCTCGTCGTCACCCTCGGCGGACGCGGTCGCCTCCGCGCCCTCGTCCTCGTCCTCGTCCACATACTCGTACTCGTCGTCGTCGGTCTCGCCCCGCAGCTCGCGGAGCTTGTCGGGGTTGAGCACGCGGACGAGCCCGTCCTTGAGGCGACGCTCACCGAAGTTGATGATGAGCCCGAGCTCGAAGTCCGCCGCGCGCAGCTGGGCGCGGAGCTCGCTGCGGGGCTGGGTGCCGATCTCGGTGTGCTCGGCCATCAGCTTGACCAGGAATCGGTCCCCGATGAACAGGTCGCAGACGACCTCGCCCACGACCTCTCCGTCGAACTCGACCTCGAACTTGTGGGCGGGCTTGAACTCGATCTCCTCGGCCTTGAGCTCGATCTGCAGGCTCTTGAAATAGACCTCCCAGGGATAGCCCGGGCCCAGTTCCTTGTGGACCTCGATCGCGCACCCGATGACGCGGCGCGAGAGCTCGGTGAGAGCCGGGTCGAGCTCGTCGAGCTGCACCCCGCGCCGGTCGCGCCCCCCGCCCCGGTTGTCGCGGTAGCCGCCCCCTCGGCTGTCCCGGTAGTTGTCCCGGCCGCCGCGGTTGTAGCCGCCCCGGTAGTTGCCCCTGTTGTCGTTCCGATTGCCGTAGCGGTTGTCGCTGTATCCGTAGTCGCTCATCGTTGCTGTTCTCCGAGTCGTGCGCCCCTGCCCCGGGCGCCGATGCCCAAGGTGGTGAAGTCGATGGTTCGTAGCGTTGGACGCGTCATCCCCCGGCGCGGCGGAGGACCAGGGCGCCCACCTGCCCGCCGAGAGAGGGCGTGCAGACCAGAACATTATGCAACGGCGCGTCCCCCGCTGCACGCGCCCCGGCGAGGATCCCGCAGGGCGTTCCCGCGTGGAGGCGGGCGGGCAACCGCTGATGACGGATCGCGAGCGCCGCCGTCGCGACGAGCAGGGCGCCGTGCCCCGCGGACGAAGCCCCGAGCGCGGGCGCGACGGTGATCGTCTCGATGGTCCCGAGCCGCTCTCCGAATACCTCGTGGAGCGCGTTCCGCTCGCCCAGATCCGCGACGGGAACACCGAGCGCGCCCGGAACGATCGCGTCGATTTCATCGGGGGAAACCCCCGCATCATCGAGTGCCGCGCGGACGGCGCGGCGCAGGCCGGTGTCCACGAAATCGCCCGTCGCTTCGGGATCGAGCACGCCGGGGAAATGGGGCATGGGGGAATGCCCCGCGCCGAACCCGGCGATCTCCGCGTAGATCTTCTCCGGATCGCGGGCGCGAGCCGATTCGCCCGACTCGACCATCAGGATCGCGCCCCCCTCGCCCGGCAACCCCCCTGTGCTCGACGGGTCGTAGGGCATCGCGAACGCGGCGGGATCCGTCGCCTCGCCGGTGGGCGCGAGCCTTTTCGCGAAGGTCAGGCGCGCGATGCCGAGCGGGTTGAGTTTCGATTCGCACCCGCCCGCGAAGCAGACATCCGCATCCCCGCGCTCGATGACGCGTGAGGCCTCGCCCAGGCTGAGAATGCCGCTCGACTCGGCGCAGGTGATCGTGTTGCTGGGGCCCTCGGTGCCGTGGATGATCGTGACATGGCACGCGAGCATGTTGGGGAGGTATTTGAGCATCCAGAGCGGGGGGAGGTTGCCCATCGCGCCGTCGCCCGCCTCGCCCCCCCACTTGCGGAGGCTGAAGACGCCCGCGTCGTCCGTGCTCGTCGCGAGCGCCGCGGTCAGCTCGTTGATCTCGGCGCTCAGCAGGCCCGCGCCGATCTGGCACCCCGTCCGGTCCGGAACGATCGCGGGGGTGCCCTCGGGCGTCGCGGACGACGCGGTCTCCCCGCTCCCCCGGCTCGCGAGCCCGGCATCCGCGAGCGCGAGCTGCGCCGCGATCACCGCGATCTCCGAGTCCCGCGCCATGATCTTGGTCGCCTTGCGGTAGCTCTTGGGCACGAAGTCCCGGGCCTTGAGCTCGGGGATCTCCCCCGCGAGGCGGGTCGCGAAGCCGCTCGGGTCGAACAGCGTGAGCGGTCGGATCGCGGGCCCGCCCGACTCGAGGGCCTCCCACGCGGCCTGGGCACCGACCCCCGCGGCGCTCACGGCGCCCACCCCGCTGATCACCACTTCGCGTCGCATCGGGCGAGTGTAGAAGGCATGCGCCCCGCCTGTCGGAAAAGGCCCGCGGATCGTTCTGTCAAGCGATCCGCCCCGCATCGCCGATGCGCTCCTGCTCGATGCCCTCCCGACGCCGCAAACCCGTCCGAAAGGCAGGCGCTCCGCTCTTCGACGCGGGCTGGCTGTTCCTGATTTCGGGGCTCGCGCTGATCGCGTCGGGGGTGATGATCCCCGCGGCTCGCGATCTCGAGCGGGCGCACTGGCGTCGCGATCGGGTGCTGCTCACCGAGATGCACCGCCTGCACCGCCTGACCCGGCACGAGGCCTACCTCGGGGCGCTGCTCGAGGGGAACGACGCGGTGATCTACCAGCTCGCGACGACCCAGCTCGGCCTCGCTCGGGAGGGCGCCGAGATCGTGGATCTCCCGCTCGCCGAGCCGACCGCGAGCGCGTCGGTGTTCGTCTCGCTCGAACCGCCCGCGATCGAGCTGCCCCCGTTCGAGGAGGACGCCTCGCTGCTGGCGCGCCTCACCACGGGCGAACGCTCCCGCCTCTGGGTGCTCGCGATCGGGTCCGTGCTGGTGCTGGTTGGGCTGCTGCCGCCCAGCGTCGTCGCGGGCCGGTGAGCTTCGCTGCCCACAGCCAGCGGGCGAGCGATCAGTCCTTGAGCCGCCCGATTCCCGCGGTCTCGGTCGCGAAGTGCAGTTCGAGATAGCGGGCGAGATAATCGATGATGGAACTCGCCTCGGGGATATCGGGGTTGCTGGTCTGCCCGTAGGGCTCGAACCGCATGCCCTTGAAGCGCTGGACCGCCTCGCCCACCGACAGCCCGTGCTGGAGGCTCAGGCTGAACGCGCGGCAGAAGGCCTGGCAGAACCCGGAGATCGCCGAGCCCTCCTTGCTGATCTTGATGAAGATCTCGCCCGGGCGCCCGTCCTCGTAGAGCCCGATGGTCAGGTATCCCTCGATGTTCGCGACGCTGAACTTGTGGGTCAGCGATTCGCGCGTGGACGGAAGTGCTTCTCGGGTCACGATCATGGCGCTGGCACTCTCGCTGCGCGGGCGATCTCCGCCCGGCGGAACAGATGGATCTGGGCGGTTGCCACGGAAGACCGTGCGGCCCCGCCTCACGCCCTGAGGTTATCGGGTGACCACCCGAGGACGATCCAGAATCCTATCGGGCCTCGCGGCCCGCGTGGGCCCCGACGGTACGGATTGCTTGCTTCTGTGCCAAAGTGAGCCGATACTTCCGCAGTCATGGCCGATTCCGCGCCATCCCGAGACCCCGCGAGCCGAGCCGCCCTGCGTGCCTCGGTCCTGCTGATGATGCTCATCTCGGTGTCGGCGCAGGCGTCGGCGCGGGGCGTCGGGGATGTCTCGCATTCCGCCCGCGTCGCGCTGCAGGCGCGGCTCATCGCCGATCGCCTCCTGCCGGTGCAGACCCAGGCGGGCCTCGCGACCGGGATCCGGTTCGAATTGCCGACGCGCTCGCCCGCGTCGGTCGCGCCGCCGCACCGCACCCTCGGCGTGGTCGAGAGCCGCGATCGGCTGCGTCCCCGCCTGCTGCGAGACGCCCTGCTCAATCTTCCCCCGCCCGCGTGCTGAACACGCCGGCTCCTTTTCTTTCTCCCATCGCTGCGCGCCGCTGACCCGGCGCCGCGATCGCGTCACCCAACCCCAACACCAGACCAAGCCATCCCCTATTCGGGGCATGGAGGATCATTCCATGGCATCCACAGAAATCCCCGTCGTCGGCCCGCTGCTGAACAAGATCTTCGGCACGCGCAACGAGCGCTTCGTGAAGCGCTACACGACCCGCGTCGAGCAGATCAACGAACTCGAGCCCCGGATGCGGGTGAAAACCGACCAGGAACTCCGCGATCTGGTCGCGGAACTCCGCCAGCGGCACGACGACGGCGCGAAGACCGACGAATTGCTCGTCGAGGCGTTCGCCCTCGCCCGCGAAGCGATGGACCGGCATGTCGGCATCCGCCGGGCGTTCAGCCCCGACTACGGCTTCGACCCCTCCGTCCTGAGCGGGACGGCGCGTGAGCTCTATGACCAGACGCGCGCCGCGATGGACGCCGCCGAGCCGCGCGCGCCCGAGGGTGACCTGCTGGGCAACACCGAGCCCCAGCCCGCGTGGCTGTGGATGGACATCCCCGTCGAGGTCTACGAGGCGGTGCGCGAGGTCTACCCCGAGAGCCGCCCCCCGTTCCGGGCGCGTCCGTTCGATGTGCAGCTGATCGGCGGCATGGT
>DLBY01000172.1:19782-21216 GCA_002480345.1 Phycisphaerales bacterium UBA7812
GTGCAGCTGATCGGCGGCATGGTGCTCAGCCAGGGCAAGATCGCGGAGATGAAGACGGGCGAGGGCAAGACGATCGTCGCGCCGCTCGCGGCGTTGCTCGCGGTGATCGAGCGCAACCAGGTGCATGTCGTCACCGTGAACGACTACCTGGTGCAGCGCGACCGCGACTGGGTGTACCCGTTCTTCCGGGGGCTGGGGATCACCGTCGGGGCGATCCACCCGATGCACACCCAGCCCGAGGAGGTCAAGCGGGTGATGTACCGCTGCGATGTCGTGTACGGCACGACCGCGGAATTCGGGTTCGACTACCTCCGCGACAACATGAAGCGGTCCGTTGAGCAGCAGGTGCAGCGCCAGCGGCAGTTCGCGATCGTGGACGAGGTGGACAGCGTGCTGATCGACGAGGCGCGCACGCCGCTGATCATCTCGGGCCCGGCGCACGACGAGAAGCCGCGGTACGACATCGCCGACAGGCTCGCCAAGCACCTCGTCGACAAGCAGCGTCCCTGGCAGGACATCGAGGACCAGGTCACCGCGTGCAAGGAGCGGATCAAGGGCTACGAGGGCGATATCCGCCAGGTCCGCGACCGCTCGACGGTCCCCGAGCTGCAGGCGAAGCTGGAGGCCGAGAAGAAGCGTCTCCCCGAGCTCGAGCGTGAGCGCGACCAGCACACGCAGTACTACGAGATCAAGATGGAGCGCAAGAGCGCAACGATGACCCACGAGGGCATCGCGGAGGCGCAGCGCGCCGCGGGCGTGGGCTCGTTCTATGTCGACGAGAACCAGGACCTGCCCCACCTCGTCGAGCAGGCGCTCCGCGCCCACGCGGTCTACACGCGCGACAAGGACTACATCGTGATGAATGTCCCCGATCGGATGTCGGGCAAGACCGAGCCCAGCATCGTGATCGTCGACACCAACACCGGGCGCCCGATGATCGGGCGCCAGTGGTCCGATGGCCTGCACCAGGCGGTGGAGGCGAAGGAGAGCGTCCCGATCAAGCAGGAGACGCAGACCGTCGCGACGGTGACCATCCAGAACTTCTTCAAGATGTACAAGCGCCTCGCGGGTATGACCGGCACCGCGGACACCGAGGCCCAGGAGTTCCACGACATCTACCACCTCGATGTCGTGACGATCCCCACCAACCGCCCGATGATCCGGACCGACCACGACGACCTCATGTTCCTCCGCGAGAAGGACAAGTGGGAAGCGATCGTCGACGAGATCAAGCACTTCCACGACATCGGGCGCCCCGTCCTCGTGGGCACCACCAGCGTCGAGAAGAGCGAGATGCTCAGCCAGATGCTGACGCGCAAGCACCGGATCGAGCACAAGGTGCTCAACGCCAAGCAGCACGAGCAGGAGGCGAATGTCGTCGAGGACGCGGGGCACCTCGGCGCCGTGATGATCGCCACCAACATGGCGGGCCGC
>DLBY01000172.1:21517-26885 GCA_002480345.1 Phycisphaerales bacterium UBA7812
GCCACCAACATGGCGGGCCGCGGCACCGACATCAAGCTCGCGAGCATCTCCCGCGAGCAGCTGCTCGACCACTGGCTCCGGCGCAGCGTCGCGAGCCGGGGTCTGACCACCGACTCCACCGACGACGAGGTGCGCGAGAACATCTTCCGCAAGGTCGCCCAGACCGAGCTCAAGGACTGGATGAAAGAGCACGGGCTCAAGAAGAAGGACATCGAGGAGATGGACTTCGCGGAGCTCGAGCTGGCGCTGCTGCGCCACTGGGCCGCGGGCTTCACCTGGCTCAGCGACAAGCAGATCGAGGCCGCGGACGCGGAGACGCTCAAGGACGAGCTCGACGCGACGGGCCGGATGAAGCTGCACCGGGTCGGGTGGTTCGAGGGCGTCGAGGCGCTGGGCGGGCTGCATGTGATCGGCACCGAGCGGCACGAGAGCCGACGCATCGACAACCAGCTCCGCGGGCGCTCGGGGCGCCAGGGCGACCGGGGGTCGAGCCGGTTCTATGTCTCGCTCGAAGACGACCTGATGAAGATGTTCGCGGGCGAGACCACCCAGAAGCTCCTCGCGCGGATGGGCATGAAGGAAGGGGACGCGATCGAGCACCCCTGGCTGTCCAAGAATGTCGAGCGTGCCCAGCGCAAGGTCGAGGAGCGGAACTTCCAGATCCGCAAGAACATCCTCGAGTACGACGAGGTCATGGAGCACCAGCGCCAGCACTTCTACGGGCTGCGCCAGCGCGTGCTCGAGGGCCGGGATGTCAAGGGCCTGATCTTCGAGTACATCGAGGACGCGATCGACGACGCGATCGCGGAGATGCTCGATGTCGAGTACCCCGCGCTCTGCGCCGCGGAGTTCGCACGCCAGAAGCTCGATGTCTCGATCCCGCCCGAACGCCTGCGGGGCAAAGACCGCGACGAGATGGATGTCGCGATCCGCAAGATCGCGAAGGAAGAGGCGACGCACATGATCGACATCACCATCGGCGAGTACATGCCGATGGAGGGATCTGAGATCAGCGTCGACTTCGATTCCGCGGGCCTCACCCGCTGGGCGAAGAACCGCTTCGGCATCGAGATCGACCCCGCGGAGCTCCGCGAGGGGGGCGCCCGCGAGCGGCGCGAGGTCCAGAACGCCCTGGAGGTCGCGGCGTTCGATCAGATCGACAACGCGGACCTCGAGGGGCTCACCGAGTTCGTGGACCGCGACTACGGCGCCCATGAGCTGGCGGCGTGGGTCAAGCGCAAGTTCGCGTTCGAGGTGGATCCCGCTGAGATCATCGCCGCCCGCGACGACGACGCCCGCAACCCGCGCGACCCGATCCTCGAGAAGGCACGCGAGCTCTACAACAAGCGCGAGGTCGAGTATCCCGTCGAGTTCATGATGGAGCTCACCATGATGCTCGCGCGGCAGAACCCCCAGCAGGCGTTCGCCGAGCTGCGCAACTGGGCGCGGAACCGTTTCGGCATCGAGATGACCGAGGACGAGATCAAGAAGACGCCTCCCCAGAAGATCGCGGAACGCTTCCGCGAGGCGCAGCGCGAGTTCGTCGAGGAGGACCGCCTGAACAAGACCATCGACGAGGCCCTCGCGGTCGAGGGCGACGACGAGCTCGACGCGTTCCTCACCGAGCGCCTGGGCTCGGGGGTCACGCCGCGCATGCGGTTCCTCGAGGACGACGAGCGCGACGACGCGATCCGGGCGCGCGTCGAGAATCTGCTCCGCAGCGAACTGCTCTACTTCGAGCGCACCATCCTGCTCGAGACCCTCGACACCGCGTGGAAGGACCACCTCTACGAGATGGACAAGCTCCGCGATGTCATCGGGTTCCGCGCCTTCAGCCAGGTCGATCCCAAGATCCAGTACAAGCGCGAGGGCGCCCAGCTGTTCAACCAGATGCTCGAGGGGGTCCGCGACAAGGTCACCGATTACATCTTCAAAGCGCGGATCTCCCCCGCCGCGGCCCTTGGTGCCCAGATGGGCGCGGGTGGTGCCGCGGGCGGACCCCGCATGGCGCCGCCCCAGGGAGGTCAGGCACAGGGAAGTCAGGCCCCGGCGCCGCGGCCTCCCGCGCAGCGACCGCCTGCGGCGCGGGCCGGAAGCGGGATGATCCCGGGCAGTTCGATCGTCGGGCCCGGTTTCGCGATGATGCCCCCGCCCGCGGCCCAGCCGAGCCCGAAGAGCCAATCAGAATCCGATCAGAACGGCGATCAGAACCCCTGAACGGCGTTCTGGACAGATCATCGGTCCCGGCCCGCTTGTTCGGGCCGGGACACGGGTGAACAAAGCGGTTTTCTGAGAGTCGCATCATCCGGGACCGATCGCCCGTATAGTGCAACGCGGAGAGCATCCGGGCGATGGATGCGTGAGCCTTCGGCACGCCCCGCGTTCCGAGTCGAAAGACACCGGGCGTTGCCGCGACGGGCGCACGCCCGGATTCAGGGACTGGAACAGGGCGGACCACGAACCCGCTGAGCTGGCGGACACACGAGGAGCCACCGCGTGGGCACGAGCGTGAGCAAGACACCGACGAGCCGAGTCGCTTGGCGCCGGACCGCGGGCGGTCGCGCGTTCACGCTCATCGAGCTGCTCGTGGTCATCGCGGTCATCAGCATCCTGATCACGATCGTCACCACCGTGGGCGCGAACGCGATCAGCGGGGGCAAGACGCGCCAGACCCGCGACGCGATCCGCGCGATCGACGCCGCGGTGACCACCTATGTCAACGATGTCGGGAATGTCCCCCCCGCGTTCGTCTCGGCGTTCGCGCCGCAGATCGCGCCGGCGTTCGACGGGCAGGACTTCGCGGCCTATCCCCTCGCGGACGCGGTCGATCTCACGCCGGGCGAAGAGGACCGGACCCGGATCAACTCGATGGGCCTGTTCATGCGCGCGCTCGAGGATGTCGGTCTGACCGACACCCTGGGCAGCGTCGATCCGCAGTTGCTCACCCGCTGGGACGGGGACGCGGATCCCGTTGATCCGAACGCCACGATCCGGAATCCGGGCTCGCAGCCCGAATTGCGCACGATCCTCGATGCCTGGGGCAGGCCCCTCCGGTTTGTCCACCCCGCGTGGGACGGGCTCGTCACCCAGCAGGATAACCAGGGCAATCTCCGGCCTATTGGGAACCCGGGGACCGGCGTCGCGCCGATCAACGACGGCTCGCTCGGGCCCTTCGACTACTGGCTCGAGGCGAACCGCGCCCCCGCGGGGTACAACCCGACGGTTCCCACGGACTTCCCGATCCGCACCATTCGCCGCAACTTCCTGACCGACGCCGATCGAGAGAACTGGTCCGGGCCCGGCCCCGCGATCGGGGACTCCGACGGCGGCTCCGCCGTGGGCGGGGTGCCTTATATCTACTCCGCGGGCGAGGACGGCGACCCCTCCACCCTCGAGGGCAATGTCTACACGACCGAGCCCCGGCGCCCCGTGATTCAATAACCGGTGACTCCGGAGCAACGCTCCGCGCTCCCGATGCAACCGCTCGGCTAGGGTGTGTGCATCCGTTCTTTCGCGCGTTCTCAGGGGCGGGCACGCCCGGCGTATGCACCCGCAAGTCAACATGTTGCGGATTAATTTGTCAACATGTTGAATCGAAGGGGATCCCCGCGTTGAATCGCTCCGCAACGGGCCGGTCATGGAGACCGGAACCCGCACCAGCGAGCACCGCATGACCTCCACCCCACCATCCCGTCTGTCGATGCCCGAGCACGCGAAGGGCGGGGCGATTCCCCGCGCCGTCGCGCCGAGGCCCGACGGGTGCGAGGACTACGAATCGCCCATCGTCCGGAGCCTCTTCGAACTGCACCACATGATGATGCGGGTGGGCGACCGGATGGCCTCCCGGCACGGGCTGACCAGTTCGCGATGGATGTTCCTGTGCGCCATCGGGAAGAGCGACGAGCCCAGCACGATCAACCAGATCGCGGAGCGCGTGAACCTGAGCGCCCAGAACTCCTCGCGGATGGTCGCCGCGATGGAGGACGACGGGCTGGTCTGCCGCTTCAACCTCCCGGGGCACGGGCGTTCCACCTTCGTGGGCCTGACCGACGCGGGGTGGAAGGCCTACGCGACGACCAAACAGCTCGCCGCCGCGTTCTGCCCGCCCTTCCTCGACGGTTTCAGCGACAAGGAAACGGACCGGCTGGAGCGGGACCTCGCGAGGCTGATCGAGAACATCGCCCGCCTCGAATCGGCGCTGATCGCCGACCCCGAGGGCGCACTGGACCCACGCACAGGCAACGGAGAGAACGCATGACAGTCCGGAGAGATCGGCGCAGCCGAATCGGGTTCAACCGGTCCCGCCTCATCCCGTGCATCGCGGCGCTCGCGGTCCTGATCGCGCCCTCCGCGGCGCAGGGCCCGCCCCCCGCGACGGTGCGTCTGGACGCGGCGCGGATGGAATCGCTGATGGTCCCGCGCTCGGTGACCGGCGAGATCGTGTCGCTGCGCCGGAGCCTGCTCGCCTCGCAGGTGGAGGGGTTCGTGGTCGAGCTCCCCGTCAACGAGGGCGACGCGGTCAAGCAGGGCGAGGTCATCGCGCACCTCGACGACGAGATGGCGGCGCTGGATGTGCGCAAGGCGGAGGCGGATGTGCTCGCCGCGAAGGGGGAGGTCGCGCAGCGCGAGGCGGAACTCGCCCGCTTCTCGCGCGACCTCGAGCGTCTGCAGTTGCTCGAAGGGCGAGGCGGCACGACCGCGAGCGAGATCGACGCCGCGGACGACAATGTGCGCACGACCGAGGCGCTGCTCGTGCAGGCCCAGGCGATGGTCGCGGCCCGCGAAGCGGAGCGGTCGCTGGCGGAGCGTCGCCTGCGGGATATGACGATCCGCGCGCCCTTCGATGGTCGGATCGTCCGCAAATCGACCGAGACCGGTGAGTGGGTCACGCCGGGCGACACGATCGTCGAGATCGTCAGCATGACCGAGCTCGAGGTTCGCATCGATGTCCCCGAGCACCTCGTCGGATACCTGAACGAAGACCTCGGGTCGATCCCGCTGCTCGTCCCCGGGCTGGGCGAGCGGGCGAACACCGTGGCGCGCGTGATCTCGGTCATCCCGCTGGGAGATTCGCTGAGCCGGATGTTCCCGGTCCGCCTGTCGGTGGACGGGGAGACCGCGGGTCTCAAGCCCGGCATGAGCGTGACGGCGCAGGTGCCGACGGGGTCGGTCGAGCCCGTTCTGACGATCCACAAGGACGCGGTGCTCCGCGACGACGCGGGGCTCTATGTCTACATGGCGGTCCCCAACCGCGATTCCAGCAACCCCGCGGTGACGGGCAAGGCGATCGCGGCCCGCATCTCCCGGCAGTTCGCGTCGGGCGACCGCGTCGCGATCCGGTCGGGGCAGATCCAGGCAGGCTCGTTCC
>DLBY01000075.1:0-187 GCA_002480345.1 Phycisphaerales bacterium UBA7812
TCGCGATGCGGTTGGCGCTGGTGTCCGAGGAGGCCTCGTCGAAGCTGCAGTCGATGATGCGCAGCCGACGCGAGGCGACGCAGGATTGATGAGAGACCGACGCCCGCGCGACGGGCGAGAGAAAGGAACCGGATCATGCGCACACCGCGCGGCTTCACGCTCGTCGAACTGCTGGTCGTCATCGCGA
>DLBY01000075.1:490-6235 GCA_002480345.1 Phycisphaerales bacterium UBA7812
TGCTGGTCGTCATCGCGATCATCGCGCTGCTGATCGGCATCCTGCTCCCCGCGCTCGGGAAGGCGCGTGTGAGCGCCTACCGCACGCAGGCGCTCGCGAACGCGAAGTCCAACGCGGCCGCGATGCAGATGTACCTCGACCAGAACCAGGACAGCTACCCGTTCGTCGAGCCCGGCGCCGACCCGCTGGGCGGGATGGGGGGCATGCGGTTCCTGACCATCGAGTGGTACCCGCAGGGCACGATCGTCGCGACCAACGACCTGTTCATGCTGGGCTGGGCCTGGCCCAGCCTCGTCTCGTCGGTGGTGCCCTGGGAGGAGGGCTACCCGACCTGGGTCAGCCCCGGGATGGACACCGATCTGCCCGAGAACGAGGACTTCGATTTCGGGGGCGACGGGCCGGGGCCCGAATCCTCCGTCTCCTGGAGGCTGACGCACGGCTTCCTCGCGGACCCGACGCTCTGGGGCGACGCACCCCCGGCGGAGACCGACGGGCTGATCCGGGGCGTGCGCGCCCACGAGGTCGTTTTCCCCACCCAGAAGGTCCTGCTCTACGACGCGCACCTCGCGTACCTGCCCAGGGAACCCGCCCTGCGGGAGGGGCACTGGGACGCGCCCACCCCCATGGCGTTCCCCGATGGGCACGCGAGCACCCACAACCCGCTCGACGCGACGGAGGGTGTCGCGAACATCCTCCGCGAGGGGGGCAGCGAGCGCCTCAACAACACCCCCGAGGGCGTGCGCGGCGCGGACTACTGAGCCCCTCGCGCTCGCCCGGCGCGGGTACCCTCCATCCCATGCGCCGGCTCGTGCACGACATCGTCAAGACGGCTGGGGACGCGGCGGTCCGGATCGAATCGCGCGTCCTCGAACGCCCCGCACCCTCACTGGATGGCGTGGGAGGGCCCGTCCTTGTCGCGAGCCATCGGCGCTCGGGCACCCATCTCACGCTCGACCTGATCAGGCGGAACTTCCCGGCGTGCATGCCGCGGATGCTCCCGCTCGAGAACCCGCACGATTCCTACCTCAACCTCGATCGCTTCGAAGCGGGACACCCCGTCGCGTGCGGCGAGCGCGAGGCGCTGCGCATCCTCAGCAAGGCGCGGCGTCCGCTGCTCAAGACGCACAGCGAGCCCGGCTACGACGCGGTCGACCCCGCGAGACGACCGTTCCTCGAGGGCCTGCTCGCGAAGGCGAAGACCATCTATGTGTGGCGCGACGGGAAGAAGGTGATGTGCTCGATGTGGACCTGGCGCCGGGTGTTCGACCCCGCGGCGCGTGTGCCGTTCTCCGAGTTCATCCGACAGACCGATGACCGGGGGCGTTCGCGCGTGCGGGTGTGGGGCGAGCATGTCAGCGCGTGGCGCGCGCAGCCCGGGGTGCTGGTCGTCGACTTCGAGCGCATCGTGCGCGACACGCACACCCTGATCGAGGAGATCGCGTCGTTCATCGGGGAGGCGCCCGTCGTGCGCGATCCGGCCCTTCCAAGATCGAACACGACGAGGCTGCAGAGCTACCTGAGCCGGCTCACCGGCAACCTGGAGAGCACCAACCAGCACGCGGCGGGGGACCGTCCACCGAAGCCTCACGAGGTGTTCACGGATGAGGACGAGGCGTTCTACGACGCGGAGCTCGCGGGGTTGCCGGTGACGACGACCGCCTCGGGATAGAGGCTGAAGCGGCGCAGCACGATCAGCACGATGCCGACCATCCACAAGAGGATGCCGATCCCCAGGACGACGATCATGGGGATCGGCACCATCGCGCCGCTCGGGGCATAGTTGAACTGGTTGCTCGCGGGCGCGACGGTGACGAACCCGCCGTCCGGGTTGCCGTCGCCCGGCGGGGTCGCGGCGATCGCGCTGCCCCCGCCCGACGCGCCGTAGGCGCTGACGGTGTCGTAGGCGGTGGGGTTGACCTCGAGTTCGACGATCAGATCGAGGAGATCCTCGAGACCCGGGTCCGGGCTTCCCGAGGGCGTGGTGAGGCCCGCGGTGTCGGCGAGCAGCGCGATCGCCTCGGGGTGGGACGAGGGGGACGCCTCGCTCGATTCCCCGGCGCGGGTGATCGCCGCGTGCGCGCGCCCGGGCTCGTACACCATCTCGACGGGCCAGCCCTCGGGCGGGCGCACGGAAATGGTGATCGTCCCGAGCACGGGCCCGGTCCCTTCATCGAGAAAGCCCACGCGGATGGAGCCGTCGTAGGCGTGCAGGCTGGGGGAGCCGCTGTGGAACTGATCAACGGTGTTGCTCTCGAACGCGAACGAGAGGGCGGAGGATGAATCGCCCGACTGCGCCGTCGCGGTGAGGTGACCCGGCGCCCAGGTGATCGACCGGGTGACGCTGGTGCTCGAGCCCGACGGGCCGACGGTGGTGGTCGTCGTCACCGTCGCGCCGAGCACGCCCGTCGGGCTCGTGGTGATCGAGGTGGCGCCGGGGCCCGCGTTGCCCAGCACATCGTGGACGGCTGTGCCCGGGTCGCGCCGGAGATACTCCACGGCGCCCGCGAGGATGTCGGCTTCGTACCGCGCCCAAGCGGTCGTCGTGTCGATCCCGGCAGCGGTGAGCGCGCGCTCCGCGGCGGCGGTGTCGAACGCGTCGCCCGCAGCGCCGGTTGCGGGGAGGACCCACGAGCCCGCCGCCGCGTCGATCTCGGCGCGCGTGGAGGGCCCCGCGTCGGGGCGGATGGTCAGGGCGATTGTCCCGCCTGTCGCGCTCGACCACTGGTGCCGGAGGTCCGCGTCGAACCGGACGCTGTAGCCGGGCTGGGTGGTGGGTGCGCCGCCGTCGGAACGGACGGCGCCGATCGACTGGGAGAACGACTGCTGCATGCCGCTCGAGTAGTTCGCCGCATAGGAAACGGACTGGGCGATGCCGGCGCCGATGAGCGTGACGGTGCCCGCGATCATGGTCCAGGTGAGGATGAGCGTGACCAGCCCGGGGCGGGTCTTCTTCGCGAGCGCGAGGGTGAGGACGCCCCCCACGGTGTAGGGCGTGCCGCACTCGGGGCAGCGCTCGAGCATGGGTGTCTGTGCGGAGACCGGCGCGATTTCGTGTCGGCAGCGTCCGCAGACGCTCGGCGCGCCGGCGTTCAGGCCTCGCGGGAGGGTGAGCCCTCGGACGAGGACCATGATGAGCAGCGCCGCGGGGATCGCGCCGATGACGAGCCAGAAGATGCCGAGGGCCAACGCCATGCGTCCGAGAATACCGCGCTGATCGGGGATCGTTGCGGCGCGATGTTCGAGCCTTGCGCTTGGAGCAAGAGGGGGTTTCGGATACGCTGCGGTCCCTCGCCGATTCGGCGATCGCGTGCGCACACTGCTGCACACCAGAGAGGGAAGGGGATCGGCATGCATCGCAAATGGCTTCTTGCGCGCGGGATTTCCTGCGTCCTCGCCCTGGCCGCCGCGGCGGGCGGTGCGCGGGCGTTCGCGCCCGTCGCGCCGGGCTTCGTCTACCAGGGCCGCCTCGAGGCCGCGGGCGAGGCGTACAGCGGGAGCGCGGAATTCCGCGTGCGCGCGTACGACAGCGCGGCGGGCGGGGTGCAGGTCGGATCGGAGGTGCTGCTGACGGCGAGCGTCGCGGGCGGCCTGTTCGATCTGGACCTCGACTTCGGCCCGCTGGTGTTCATCGGCGATGAGGTCTGGATCGAGATCGATGTGCGCACGCCCGGGGACGGCGGGGCGTACACGACGCTCTCGCCGCGCCAGCGTGTGGCGCCTGCGCCCTACGCGAAGTTCGCGCTCGCGGGCAACGAGGGCCCCGCGGGGCCCGAGGGGCCTCAGGGCCCGGACGGTCCACAGGGGCCCGCTGGACCGCAAGGCCCTCAGGGCGTCGCGGGCCCGCAGGGGCCAGTCGGTCCGGAGGGCCCGGTGGGGCCGGTCGGCCCGCCCGGGACGACGAGCTGGCTGGGGCTGACGGATATCCCGGCGCCGTTTGCCGACGGGATCGACAACAACACGACCTATGCCGCCGGGTCGGGGCTCGCGCTCAACGGCACGGTCTTCTCCGTGCAGACATCGGGCGTCGTGCCCTCGATGCTCGCGTTCGACCGCGACGGGCTCGAGCGCGTCAGCGCCGGGATCCTGCGGACCCCCGCGGCGGATGTGCTGCGGATGTCGTCGTCGAGGCTCGAGATCGCGGGCGCGGGCGATCCCCTGGTGAATTTCCATGTGGTCAGCGGATCGGATGCGTCGGCGGCGGGGCAGAACGGCTACGCCGTCTTCGGGAGCACATCTTCGCTGAACATCGCGCTGGACAACAACGAGATCATGGCCCGCAGCAACGGGCAGCCCGCGACGCTGAACCTCAATGTCGAGGGCGGCGATGTTCTGCTCGGGGGCACCGGGGGAACGGGGCTCGTCGGGGTGGGGCAGAGCTCGCCCAGCGACCGGCTGCATGTCTCATCGAACCTCGGCGAATCGGCGCTGCGGGTCCAGGTCGGGCCGACGACCCGGCTCCGGGTCAACGCGAACGGCGGCGTGTCGATCGGCGCGAACAACACCGCGGTGCCCGCGGGGGACGCGTATGTCGCGGGGGATCTCGGGATCGGGGTCGCGGTCCCGGATCAGCCCGTGCATATCGAGGTGGGTGAGGAGAGCGACCGTGGTCTGCTGATCGCCGAGGCGGACGGGAGCCCGTCGATGAAGCTGTCGACGCGGCTGTTCGAGGCCGACAGCAACTTCACATTCAGCAACCCGTTCGACTTCACCTTCCGCCCGATGGATTTCTTTGTGTTCGCCGACCGGAACTTCTTCGTGCAGGCTGCGTCGAGCGTCGATATGGAAGCGGCGCTGCGGATGGATCTCGACGCGGGGACCGAGGTCGAGATCGCGACGGCCCTCTTTGACCTGAATTCAACGAACATCGTCGAGATCGACGCGACCAACAATGTCAATATCGACTCGGGTTCGGGCATCGTGAACATCGAGAGCACGAACTTCCAGGGCTCGCTCGTCGGGATCGGCACCGCCGCGGCGGGGTTCAACCTCACCGTCAACGGGAGCGCCGCGAAGACCGGGGGCGGGCTCTGGGCGGTGTTCTCCGACGAGCGCCTCAAGAAGAACATCGCCCCCATGCCCGGCGTGCTCGACCGCCTCGTGCGCCTCGAGGGCGTGACCTACGAGTACCGCGACCCCGACCATGTGTCCTACACGCCCGGCGAGCAGCGGGGCTGGATCGCCCAGCAGGTCGCGCAGGTCTTCCCGCAATGGGTGCACGAGAACGAGGACGGCTACCTGTACATCGAGCCGCAGGGATACGAGGCGATGATCGTCGAGGCGATCAAAGAACTGCGCACCGAGAAAGACCGTGCCGACCGGCGGCACGCGGAAGAAATCCGAGAGCTCCGCGCCGAGAATAACGCCCTGCGCGAGAGGCTCGAGCGTCTCGAGACGCTCGTGAGCGCACTCGCGCCGCGGGCTCAGAGGGAGAAGACCGAATGACCACGCTTCGCACGACCACGCTCACGCTCGCGATCGGCGCTTCGCTCGCCCTCGCGGGTCCCCAGTATTCCATCTCCTGGTCCACCATCGACGGGGGCGGCGGCACGAGTGCCGGCGGCGCCTACACGCTCTCGGGCACGATCGGGCAGCCCGACGCGAGCGGGCCGCTCTCGGGCGGGGTCTACACGCTGACAGGCGGGTTCTGGGCGGGCATCGAGAACGCGGCGCCGGCGTGCAACGACGCGGACCTGTCCGAACCGTTCGGCGTGCTCGATCTGTCGGACATCAACGCGTTCGTCGCGG
>DLBY01000075.1:6535-7006 GCA_002480345.1 Phycisphaerales bacterium UBA7812
ATCAACGCGTTCGTCGCGGCCTTCACGACGCAGGACAGCGCGGGCGACCTCGACAACAACGGGATCTTCGACCTGACGGACATCAACCTGTTCGTGGGCGCGTTCCTCGCGGGCTGCCCCTGAACGCGAACCGCGACCGATCCGTCCTCACTTCCGCATCTTCACTCCGGGCGCGGGAACAGCACCCAGTCCCCGTCCTCGACGGGCTGGACCTCCGCGTAGGGCATCACGACGATGCGGTCCGCGGTCTGGTCGTAGATCGTCACCGCGGTGCGCGGGCGCATGTCGGCCTCTTTCGTCGGGTCCATCGCGCCCCCGTCATCGTCCCCGTCGCGCCCGACGGAATAGACCGTGACGACCCGCTCGCCCGGATTGATCTTCAGCGGGTCACCCGTCACCGGGTCCTCGGGCACGAAGGGCAGGTAGCGCGGCACGAGCTCGCTGATCGAGCCCGGCCACCCGCCGGTGTCC
>DLBY01000075.1:7328-19036 GCA_002480345.1 Phycisphaerales bacterium UBA7812
CCCGCCGGTAGAGCTCCGCGCCGATCGCGGCCAGGCACGCCTCGACCCGCGCCCGGCGCTCGAGCTTCTTGATCACGACATTGCTTAGTGCCGGCAGCATGATCCGGAGCGGGCGATAGCGGTGCTCGTCGAGCGTCTCGACGAACATGTCCGACCTGGGCGTTGCGCTGCGGTACAGCTCATACCCCGCTCCTTCTTCTTCGCGGAGCAACGCGAAGGCACGGTCCGCCATCCGCTGCTGGTCGGCCCGTGAGCCGATGAGCGCGACCTGCACCGCCATCGCTGAGGACTCGACGACGCCGTCGCTGATGGTCGCGCTGAGCCACTCGAGCTGGCGCAGCATCTCAAGGCCCTCGTTGGTGAAATGCCCGTCCCCGTTGCCGTCGTCCGTAAATGTGCGCTGCAGGAAATCCTGCATGACCATTTCCTCGCCCTCGAGCGGGATGCGCTGGAGGCGGGGTTGCCCGAGCAGGTGCGCCAAGCGCACGAGGTCCTCGTCGGCGAACGCGTCCCGGTGCCCGGCGAGCATGTCCGACACCGCTTGGATCGCGAGGTCCTCGAGCGCCATCGCGACGAGGTAACCGATCAGGAAGTTATCCTGCTCCACCTGGTCGCCCAGCCGGAGAATCGTCTCGATTGAATCGACAGCCCTCGGCGCGTCGCCCTCCGCGATCCGCTGTTGCGCCTCGAAGGCGAACCAGCGGGCGAACGACCGCTGCGGGCCCAGGCTGGGCAGCAGCACGCCAATGAGCATGTCCTGCTCCGCGGGGTCGTCGCTGTCGGGGATCGGGTCCCCGAGCCAGCCCCGGGCTTCGGGGTCGTTGTACAACTCCTCGGGGAGTTCCTGCTGCTTGGTCGAGAACAGACGCCCGATCACGGGCCGGCGCGCCGCCTTGCGCATCAGGTCGAGCTCGGGCCCGATGTCTTGGTAGAGCGCGAGCGTGGCGTCGTAGTCCGGGTGGTCCGTCGGCACACGAGGCAGCAGTTCGATGCCCGTTTGTATCAATCGAGGGTCATAGTCGTCCCGTTGCCCGTTCGCGATCTGGTACATGCTTGCGCGCTCGTTCATCGCGTCCTGCGCCCGCGCCTGCTTGGGTCCCACGCTCGCCCACGCCTGCTTCAGCAGGGGCCAGGCCTTCTCGTCGTCGTCGTACCGCTCCAGCGGGGCGTTCAGTTCCGCGAGGAAGTTCCGTGTCACGCTGGGCGCACCGATGTAGAACCGCGCCGCCATGAACCCCGCGATCAGGAGCAGCGCGCACGCGGTGATCCCCATGCCTCGCAGCGTCCACGCGCGGATCTGCCAGGTCAGCGGGCGCTTCCGCTTCATCGATCGGCGGATGAGCCGGGCGACCGTCTTCGGCTCGCCCAGTGATTCGGCGATGGAGTTCGGCTCCCGCCCCGCGTCGAGGGCTTCGTGCGCATGGTTGCACAGTTCCCGGGCGACCTCGCACCGCTCGTTGTTCCACAGGCGTGTTTTCTTGACGATCGTGCGCACGCGCTCGTCCACCGCCGCCGGGAGGCCCGCCCGCTCGATCACCGCGGGCCACCAAGGCTCGCGCCCGCGGATCCAGCCGATCACATCGCCAAGGGAGAACAGGTTGGTGTGCAGCAGTGCGCGCAGGCGGTCGCGCCCGCGGCTCGGGGCGTCAGCCCCCGCGCTGTTGTCCGAACGCCCGCTCATGCCGGCACCCCCCCACCGTTCGTTCCTGTCACCAGCGCCCGGACCGTCGCGGGCTCGAGCACGCCCAGCGAGGTCATCGCCTTCATCAGCGCCCGCCAGGCCTCGGTGTCGCGCTCCAGCCTCTTCTTGCCCTTGCCCGTCAGGCGGTAGTACTTGCGGTCGCGGCCCGAATCGCCCTGCCTCCATTCCGCCTCGATCTCTCCCTTCGCCTCCAGGTTGTAGAGCATGGGGTAGAGCGTCGACTGCCCCATCGCGAGGACGCCCTCGGTCTTGGCGCTGAGCGCCTCGACGAGCTCGTAGCCGTACATCTCGCGCCCGCTCAGCAGGCGCAGCACCGCGGTCGGCCCCGCGCCCCGCATCAGTTCCCGCTCGATCTTCATCGTGTCGTCCTCCCGAGCATGGACATCGGCTGCTCATTTATACTATGTGAAACAAAGTATGTGATACCCACCATACCGGTCGAATCGGGCGCTGGTTGCGGGAATGCCGCTGGCACGCCACGGTTTTTCAGAAGAGTTCACGGGTCGTGAGGCTGCCCGCTTCGCTCCGCTTGCGAAAAGAGGCCGCGGAAAATACCCTCGTTCTGGTTACACTGACAGGCCGAGCGGGGGCAAAAACCAATCAAAATCCGATCAAATTGATCATTCGTGGGGAAGAGGGAACATCATGCCGGTCCGATCGATCGCGTCGTCGTGGCTGTTGGTATTCGCGGCGGGCGCCGCGACTGCCGGAGGATCGAGCGATCGCTACTGGGTCGCCCCGCTGATCGGGTTCTGGGATGACGCGGGGAACTGGTCGCTCAGCGAGGGCGGACCCGCGGGAGGTGGCATTCCTCAAGACGGTGACCTGGTCCGATTCACGACGCGCTCGACCTGCCTGTTCGATGGGCAACTCGGGCTGCCGGTCCAGGCGATCACGATCCTCGCGGGCACCGGGTCGGGTCAGGGCCGGACGCTGCTGAGCCAGTCGGCGGGGCTGCTTCGCAGCGCGACCATCCTCGTGGGCAACGGCACGCTCCGCAACGATCTCAAGGTCAGCGGCGGCAGCCTCAACGCGAATTCGATCTATGTCGGTCAGTTGGGCGGAGAGGGTCTGCTCGAGATCTCAGGGACCGGCTCGGTGGGCCCCATCTCATCGTTCAACACCCTGTATGTGGGTTTCTCGGAAGGTGAGGGCACCGTTGAGATCAACGGGGGCTCGGCGGACTTCGACGAGGTCTACCTCTCGATCGACAGCACCTCAGGCGCGCCGGGTGGACCCGCCGATCTGATCATGACCGATGGCACGCTCGACATCGGCGAGTTCTATGTGGGCTACGGCGGACGGGGCTTTGCGCGGTTCTTCGGCGGGTCCGCGACCGCCGGTGAGTGCACCGTCGGATTCGCCGGCGAATCGGGGGGCCTCCGACCCCAGCTCAATGTGGGCACCGGGGGCGATCTCGACATCACCGGGACGCTGACCATCGGCGACTTCGAGGAGACCGTGGGCGAGGAGCCGGGCTTCGGGCGTGTGCTCGTCACCGGGGGTTCGCTCAGCGCGGCGCGGGTGCACATCGCCCAGGACGCGGGCACCGACGGCGAGCTCATCGTGGAAGGCGGATCGTTGAGCGCTCCAAATATTCGGGTCGGCCTGGGCGGCAGCGGGCTGCTCGAAGTGGGCGGCGGTCAGGTCTTCGCGACGACGGTCGGGATCGGTGACGCCGCCCAGGGAACGGCGCAGGCGACCATCACCGGGGGGACGCTCTTTCCGAACACACTCGATGTGGGCGCAGCGGCCGGTTCGACCGGCTCCCTGCAACAGTTCGACGGCACCGTGGACGCGGGCTTCGCGCGCGTCGGCAAGGCGGATGCCGACGGGACCGTCACCGTGTTCGGCGGATCGTTCTTTGCATCCACGCTCTTCATCGGCGCCGGCGGCACCGCCGGGTTCGAACTCAACAACGGACTCGTCCAGTCCGGCACGATCGTGGTGGGCGAGACCAACCCCGACGGCGAGCAGCAGTTCCTCGATGTGCAGGGCGGCACGCTGGAATGCAACACCCTCCTGATCGGCAGCGCCCCCGGCGGGGTCGGCCAGATGTTCTTGTCCGGAGGGACTGTCAGCACCACCGAGGTCGAGGTGGGCGATGACCCCGCCGGTGAAGGTCGCGTCTTCATGAACGGAGGCGGGCTCAACGCCGGGTCGTTCAACATCGGTGCGCTCGGCGACGGGGACATGCTCTTCACGGCGGGTGTCGTCGATGCGGACGAATTCCGGGTCGGCGGTGATCCAGCATTCAACGCCGATCTCTCAATGAGCGGTGGGACGCTCATCGCCGGGCTGATCGATGTGCGGGAGAGCGCGTCGACATCCAGCGAGTTCAGAGTCCAGGACGGCCTGATCCAGAGCCAGCAGTTGCTCATCGGCGAGGGCGCACGGTTCAGCTTCGGCGACGGGTCCTCGCTCGACGCGCGGATCTCCGAGGTCATCAACGAGGGCGAGTTCAGGTACTCGGACGGCGACGGCGTGCTCTCGGGCCCGCTCATCTTCAACAACCGCCTGCTCGGGCAGTTCACCAACAACGGCGAACTGAGGCTCATCCCGCCCACTCTTGTGCCCGGGGGGTTCGTGATGAACCTGACGAACAACGGGCTGCTCAATGTCTTCGGCCTCGACGGGTTCGTCGTCTCGGGTGGCATCACGAACGGGCCCGGCGGGCGGATCTTCGTCCGGCGGTCCTTCGACATCGACCCGGGGTTCCTCCGGTCCGACAATGCCAACGGCATCAGCAACGCGGGCGATTTCGAGCTCCAACGGGGCATCGTCGAGATCCCCAACGGATCGTTCACCAACACCGGCGCGCTCTCGGGCTTCGGTGAGATCCGTGCTCCGCTGTTCAACAACGGGCAGATCCTCCCCAGCCCCACGCCGCAGTCGCAATCGCGCGAGTTGGTCGTTGATTCGCTCCAGAGCGGCCCGGCATCATCGCTCCGGGTGCTGATCACCGAGGACGGCCACAACAGCGTCGTCAGCCTCGGCGGCACCGCGGTCGACGGCACGCTCAATCTCGCGTTCGCCCAGGGCGTTCCGCTCCCGCCGCGCGGGACGGAGTACGACCTCGTCGTGAGCCCCAACGAGATCATCGTCGGGAACTTCGCGAATGTCGCGATCCTCGGCTATCCCTGCGAGATCATCAGCGGTCGCAACCGCGTCTTTGCGCGCACGCTCCCGTGCAGCGTCGCGGACCTCGCTTCGCCCTTCGGCGTGCTGGACCTTTCCGACATCAACACCTTTGTTTCGCTGTTCAGCAGCGGCAGCCCGCTGGGCGATCTGAACGGGGACTCGTTCCTCGACCTCGCGGACATCAACGCCTTCGTCGGCGCGTTCACCGCGGGGTGCCCCTGATCGCTGCTGGAAACGCGCTCAACGCAGCACGAGCTTCACACGCTTGACCGCTGCGCGGGCCGCGTCGCGCACCGCCTGCTCGCCCCCGGCGCGCAGCCAGCGGTCGAGCGCGTAGCGGTCGGACGCGGAGCGGCATCGGATCGTCAGCACGCCCCCCTTGCACCCCACCACCGCCGCGGTGCCGCGGAAGCGTTCGGGGACAGTCCGATCCCACGCGCCGGCGACATCGTCCCCGTCCCGCACGATGCGCGCGTACTTCTCCCGCGCCCGCGCGACCGTCTCGGCGATCGAGCGGTCGCGGTCGCTCCGCACGCGGTTCGTCCGCAGGGCATCCAGGCGCGATTCGGGGTGCATCCCCCGAGCGTACCCGCTGGGAGCCGAGGGAATCGAGCCGTATGGCAAAGGCATACAAAAACCCCGCCCGCGGGTCGGCGGCGCGGGGTCTCGTGGGGGACCTCGTTCGTGGTGGATCAGCGACGCCGGCGCGTCGCGGCGATCCCCGCGAGCGCGAGCACGCCCGCGCCGGCGGGGGCCGGGACGATCGTGATCCGCGCGATCAGCGTGCCCTCATCGAAGGTCGCGCCGATCGTGTTCCCGTCCGCGGTGCCGGTGCCCAGGAACGACGCGAGGTACGACGAGGCGCCGGGGTCATCGAAGAACCGGGTCACCACGCCGTTCTCAGCGGTGCGCGAGCCGCCCAGGACGCTGAAGGCCGCGTCCCCGTTCGCGTCGTTGACCTCGCTCCCGTTGTCGTAGATGTCGCGCCCGAAAACGAGGATCTCGAAGGGGCCCACGAAATCGCCGTTGGTGTCGAACAGCTCGTACGCCGTCGCGTTGTCGTTCCCGAAGAACAGGTCGTTGCTGGGCACGACCATCGACGCGAACGAGAGGTAGCGGTTCGTCATCGCGTCGCCCACATTGAACATCGCGGTCTGCGATTCGCCCGGGCTGAACACCGGCGCGCCGGTGTCCTGTGCGATGGTCGCATCGACGCCCGAGCCCGCGAAGGCCGCGGAGAGCACGCTCGTGTCCCCGCCTTCCGCGATCGCGGTGATGCCGGCGCCGCCCGCGGCGCCGAGATCGAAGGCGTCGAACGAGCCGTCGTGGGCGCCGAGCCAGAGGGGGGTGAAGCTGAACCCGCCCGCGGGTCCGAGGTTCTCGATGGTGACGGAGATGGTCGAGGCGGTCGATGCCGCGGCGAACCCTGCGAGAATGGACAGACCGATCGCGCTGGTCTTCATGTCTTCGATCCCTTCGTGCTGATGTCTCTCTCGCCCCCGACCATCGGGGGCACGAGTGGGTCGGGCGGGCCCGCCCCGACCTTGCAGCGCCGCCGGAGTTTTTTCAGTCTCGCTCGATCTCGCGTCGGAGCGACGCGTCGAGGCGCGCCGCGCGCGAGGCGTCCCACTCCGGATGGGTGGTCGGGCCGTCGCTGCGCAACTCGCGCAGGCCTCGGTCGATGCGCTCAAGCTGCCGCGCCGCGTGCCGGCAGCTCTTGCACAGACGCCGGTGCACGCGTTCCGCGATGCGCTGGTGCCGCTTGAGCGAGGCGGGGTCGTTCACGGCGCGCAGCCGATCCGCCTCTTCACAGCGGAGTGTCAGGATGTACCAGATCGAGCGCAACCACATGGCAGACGACACCTTGCTTACGGACCGTGCTCCCAATCATTGCCGAACCGACGGGCGAGCGACGCCCGGACGCGGGCCTTGCCCCGATGGACGAGTGTCCACAGATTGGTCTCGCTGACACCCAGAACCTCGCACACCTCGCGACCGGAAAGCCCGTCGACTTCGCGGAGCACGAGCGCGGACCGCATCGCGTCCGGTAACTCTGCCAGGGCCTCACGGATCGCCTCGCGGAGTTCCGCGTCATCCGGTGCGCGTCCCCAGGGGCGTTGCGGCTGCGCGAAACCCCCGCGCACAAACAGGTCCCCCCCACTGTCTCCGGTTGAATCGGGAGCACCGTGTCTCGAACGCGATCGGCGACGCTGCGCGAGCAGATCCAGCACCTTGTGACGCAGGATCCCCATCAACCAGGTCCGTTCACTCGAGCGGCGTTCGAACGAATCGCGCGAGCGCCACGCCGCGGCGAGCGCCGCCTGCACCGCTTCTTCCGCCGACTCGGCGCTGGGCAGGCGCAGGCGCGCATACGCGAACATCGCGGCGCCGTGCCGCTCGATCCAGCGAGACGGATCGAGCGCCCCCCGCTCCTCGCGGCTGCTCGTGCGTTCTGATTCTGGGGGCGGAGCGGAGATGGGGAACCTCGCATCGTGAGCCGCGCCGGACGGACCCGGAAGAGACAGGGGCAATACCCTGTCCCGCCATGACCTGCACGATCCGAATCGAGAACCTGACCAAGACCTTCAAGGGGCACGACGGCGGGACAACCACCGCGGTTGATCAGGTCTCCATCGAGATCGAGCCCGGCGAGCTTTTCTTCCTGCTCGGACCCTCGGGTTGCGGCAAGACCACTCTGCTGCGCATGATCGCCGGGTTCATCGATCCCTCCCAGGGGCGGATCTATTTCAACGATCGAGAAGTCACCACCACACCCGCGAACAAACGCAACACGGGCATGGTCTTCCAGTCCTACGCGCTGTGGCCGCACATGACCGTCGCGGACAATGTCGCGTTCGGACTGAAGATCCGTAACCTTACAAAAACAGAACAAAAAAAGCGGGTGGGCGAGGCCCTCGAGTCCGTTCAGATGACGCCTTACGCTGACCGCAAGCCCACGCAGCTCTCGGGCGGGCAGCAGCAGCGTGTGGCGCTCGCGCGGGCGCTGGTGATCAAGCCCGATGTGCTGCTGCTCGATGAGCCGCTCTCGAACCTTGACGCCAAACTCCGAAACGAGCTGCGGAACGAGATCCGCCGCAGTTGCAAGGAAGCCGGGATCACCACCGTCTATGTCACGCACGACCAGAAGGAGGCGATGAGCATCGCCGATCGGCTCGCGATCCTCCGCGCGGGCCGCGTCGAGCAGGTCGCCTCGCCCGCGGACGGCTACTACCGCCCCCACAACCGATTCGTCGCCGAGTTCCTGGGTGAAACCAACATCATCGAGGGCAGCGCGCACGAGCGCGATGGGGGGTTCCTCGTGGAAACACCCTTCGGGAGCCTGCCGCTCCCCCACCGCGACGCGAGCGTGGGTGACCGCGTGATGATCTCCGTCCGCCCCGAGTCGTGGCGCATTGTCGGACTCGACCACGGCGCCGCAATCCGCGGCACCGTCCGCTCGACGGTCTTCCTGGGTGAGTCCACGCATGTCGAGGCCGAGGTCGACGGGCGGATCATCCTCGCGATGGTCCACGGCCGACGCGGTCTCACCGCAGTCCCGGCGGTGGGGGCCCCCATCGCCCTGACGACCGACGCGGACGAGATCGCGATCATCGATCAGTAACCGATCGTACTTCCGACGATTGACCCCTCGACCGACGGCGACGATGTTCCCCGTGGAACACGCCCTGCCTGATCGGCTGGTTGAATCGGCTGCATGGTGCTGGCCTACACGCTGCCGATGCGCGCCGGGTGCGGTACACTTCGCACTCAAACCTGCAGGGCATGGAGGCCGAATGATGAGCACGGCGCGTAAGCAACCGAAGAAAAGACTCGGCAAGGGACTCAGTGCGATCCTCGATACTTCTCCGTCACCAGTAAAACCGCGTCCGGTTGAGGTTGCGGCACCTTCGACGCAAACACCTGAAAAAAATGAACTTACAACAAGGCACACCAATGGTGAAGCCGTATCATTGCCAGAGTTATCGGACTCTTCGGTGAAGCCTCACGATGCTGCGACAAAGGCTGAGCCAGCCGGGTCCGCGACAGCAGGGGGTGGCATCCATCGTCTCGCGGTCGATGCGATCGTGCCCGGCACGCACCAGCCCCGGAAGCAGTTCGAAGCGGGCGCTCTCGAATCGCTCGCGGCGTCGATCCGATCGGTGGGGGTGATCCAGCCGATCACGGTTCGGCCCCACGGCGCGGATCGGTTCGAGCTTATTGCCGGAGAGCGGCGGTGGCGTGCGGCGCGGCTCGCGGGTCTGACGGAGATCCCGGCGATCGTCACGGACGCGAACGAGCAGGTCGCGGCCGAGACCGCGCTGATCGAGAATCTCCAGCGGGAGGATCTGAACCCGATCGAGCGGGGAGACGCGATCCGGGGGCTCATCGAGAGCTTCGGATTCACCCAGGCAACGGTCGCCGAGCGCGTCGGGCTCGATCGTTCGTCGGTTTCCAACCTGCTTCGGCTCGCGGACTTGGAGGAGCCGATCCGGGACATCCTCGCGTCCGGGCTGCTGGGATTGGGTCACGGCAAGGCGCTCCTCTCGTTTCCGCCCGGTCGTGGGCGAATCGACGCCGCCGCGAAGGCAAGCCGCGAGGGGTGGAGCGTGCGCCGGCTCGAGGAGGAGTCCCGTCGGATCCGAGCCGCGGACGGTGGGGGGTCTCAAACGGGCAAGGGTGGGGGGGACGACCAGGTCGAGACCCGCGCCCTCGAGAAGCGCCTTGGGGAGCACCTGGGCACCAAGGTGGCGCTCCGTGTCGACCGCTCGGGCAAGGGCGTGGTGCAGATCCGCTTCTTCGATCTGGATCATTTCGACGACCTGATGAGCCGGATCGGGTTCGATCCGTCGGCGGATTCCTGAGCAATCCCGGCGAGCGTGTTCGCCGATCGGGGCCAGTTTAGTTTGGAGTTCGATCGGTTGTCGGACGCTGACTTATTGAGATTGACGGCTGTCTACCTTCTGGATTCGGCGTAAAATTTATACATAGAAGTCTTCGAAGTGACGATGCTCCGGGCCTAGAGTGTTGCGTTCATGGAAGAGAGGTGCGCATCCGGGCCGCGGACCGGAGCGGGACGATCGGTCTCGCGTTCGCGGCGGATCAAGAGGAGCACCGAGTATGGCTAAGAAGAAGACAACCAAGAAGACCCGCAAATCGACCCCCAAGCCGCCGAGCGCTCCGGCGCTCGACGATCTGTCCTTTGATGAGCTCCAGCGCGAGATGCAGCGCCGTGAGCGCGAGATGAAGCGGCTGGTCAACAAGCGCGACCGCCTGCATCAGCAGATCCGCGAGGTCGAGGATGAGATCCAGTCGCTGGGCGGCGCCGGCGCGTTCGGGATGACCGCGGGCGGGCGCCCCCGCCGGCGGCCGCAGAACGAGTCGAGCCTGAGCGAAGCACTGTTGAAACTACTGAAGAACACGACGATGAGCGTCACGCAGGCGGCCGATGAGGTTCAGCGTGCGGGCTACCAGACGACTTCGGCGAGTTTCCGAACCATCGTCAACCAGACGCTGATCAAGGACCCGCGATTCAAGAAGGTCTCGCGCGGCCAGTACACCGCGAAATGACCCGTCGCGGGTCTTTCGGCCCTGAAAACACGGACGAAAGAAAACCGGGCTCCCGCGAGGGGAGCCCGGCTTTGTGCGCTCATGAATGTTCCGCCTGTGCCAGCCGGCGCGCAGGCTCCGGGTCCCGGCAGCACACCCGTGTGCAAGGGGCCGCAGCGGGGAAGACGGGCGAACCACGCGGCATGTCGGGGCGGCCCTCGCCGCGCGAGGATCAGTCCGGGATAGGCGCCGGGTTCAGGCGGCTCGGGCGATCGATGTAGATCACGCGGGCCGCGTCATCGAGCATCATCCGCAGGTTGAGGTTCTTCTGGATCGCGTAGGAGTTCGCGGCCTCGGTCGGTGATTCGACAGAGGTGAGCAGCTCGGGTGTCGGATTCGCGCGAAGGGCGCTGATGCCGGTGCTCGAGCAGCCCGCGACGAGCAGCAGAGACGCGGCCGAGAGCGCGGCGGCAACGATACGGGTACGGGTCACGCGGGCCTGCATGCTGAACTCCTCTGAGGATCCGTGCCGGCGATGCGGTGTTCACGAATCGGTGTCGGGGCCATCCCACCCCATCACGAGTGTCGCCACGAGACCGGGCGTTCTGTGGGGAACGCGCCGGGGACCGCCGCTCGCCTCCCCTGGTCGGGCGGACGGACCTGTGGCATCGCCGGGGGAGGATACCAACACGGATCGCTCCCGGTGCCGATCGACGGCAGAAAAATGCCGGTTTCCGATCCGGCGATCCGGGAGCGGCGGGGATCTTGCAAGTCGGATCGCGCCGGCATCCGATGAGGAAACTCGCACGAATTCGGATTTCCGCCCGCTGTGTGTGCAACCGTGTCGGGTAGACTGCGCAGCGTGATTGACATCCCGGCGTCCGCGTCCGATCGGTGTATGTTCGAACCTTTCTGACCCCACGGGAGCCTCCCGCCCAGCCGGGCGAACGCCAAGCCTCCTCCGAGTGGAAGGCGGGGATCCGGCCGGTGGCGCCCACCTCGATTTGGGGTTCGGCCTGACCGATTCGAACGCGGACGCCGGGATGTTGTCCGCGCCGAACCCACGATTTTCCAGAAACTTGGGTGTCCTCCCGAAGTGGGTCAGGCGGCACGCCGATGCCCATGGTGATGCTGTCGGCCTTGTCCAGTGCGTTCGGATCGACCTTCTCCGCGGATCTGCGGAGCCAGGTCGGTGTCGCCGTGGCTCGGAAGACGCTCGACGCCGCGGAAGCTCAAGGCGATGCCGCAGTTCGCATGATCGAAGACGCCGCGGCGGTGGGGGCCCGCGCCCGCGAATCCGGCCTGCGGGTCACCCCCC
>DLBY01000044.1:0-10257 GCA_002480345.1 Phycisphaerales bacterium UBA7812
CCTGCACAAGACCTTCTGCATCCCGCACGGCGGTGGGGGGCCCGGTATGGGCCCGATCGGCGTGAGAGCCCATCTCCGGCCTTTCCTCCCGGGGCACGCCCTGGATGCGGAAGGGGACGCGAACCAGGTTTCCGCCGCGCCGTTCGGCAGCCCCAGCATCCTGCCGATCTCGTGGATGTATATCGCGCTGATGGGCGGTGCCGGTCTGACGCGTGCCACCGAGATCGCGATCCTGAGCGCCAACTACATGGCGCTCCGGCTCAAGGATCATTATCCCGTGCTGTTCAGCGGGGAGAACGGGCACTGCGCGCACGAGTTTGTCATCGACTGCCGACCGTTCAAGAAATCGGCAGGCATCGAGATCGACGACATCGCCAAGCGTCTGATGGACTACGGATTCCACGCGCCGACGATGTCGTGGCCCGTTCCGGGGACGCTGATGATCGAGCCAACGGAGAGCGAGAGCAAGGACACGCTCGATGCACTCTGTGATGCGCTGATCCAGATCGCCGACGAGATCAAACGCGTTGAATCGGGGGATTGGCCGCGCGACGACAACCCGCTGAAGAACGCACCGCACACCGTCGAGATGGTGAGCGCGGACGAGTGGGAACGGCCGTATCCCCGAAGCGTCGCGGGGTACCCGAACGACTACGCGAGGGCTCACAAGTTCTGGCCGAGTGTCGGACGGGTGGATAACCCGTACGGGGATCGGAACATCATGTGCACATGCCCCGGCGTGGATCAGGTCGCAGAGAACTCGTGACGCCGATGGCGGCGAGGCAACGCCGCATTCGATGAGGCGACGCCTCAGATTTCCTCGATCAGCGGTCCCAAGTACTTCTCGTAGTGTTTCCAGCGCTGTTGGCTGCTCGTGTAGATCGGGTTGCGCACTTGGTCGACGCTGGCGGTCTGGACCGTCGCCTTGTTGCGATGGTGGGCCATGCAGGCTTCGTCGAAGGGCAGGCCGACATGGTGGAGCATCGCCTCCACGCGCGGGCGCGGATCGCCGGTGAGGCTCTCGTAATTGCTCTCGAGGATCTCAACACCAAGGTGCTCGCGCCAGATCTCCATCGCGGCGTGATAAAGACCGATCTGTTGAGCGATGGTTTTGAGACGGCGGGTCCAGCCCAGACGGGTGCCGAAATTCTGGAAAAAGCAGGACAGACCCGTGTCGCGCGGGTCGCGCGTGCAGTGAATGATCGCGGCCCCGGGGAGACTCCTCGCAATCATCGGCAGGAAGTAGTAGTTCTCGGGCATCTTGTCAACGACACGGAGTGTCGGCGGCGCCTTCTTCGATTTCCGGTTCCCCCCGAGACGCTGCAGAAGCGTGTCTGTCTCCCGCAGATAGGTCGCCGCGATCTCGTCGAGTCGGTCGCTGGAAAGGTGCTCCGGAAGGAGGCCCCGGCAGAGGTTGTTCATCCACGGAGATTCGCCGACCGTGGCCGCGTTGGGGTGTGCCGCGATGATTTGCTCGGTGAGCGTTGTTCCCGAGCGAGGCATGCCGACGACGAAGACCGGGCGGTCCGCCGTCTCGGTGCCCGTCGGGATCGCCGCGATCGCCTCGGGCGTCCACCGCTCGCGGAACTGGTCGGGCGTGATCACTTCCGTCTCGGGGAGCATGCGGTTCGCCCGGTCGATGGCGTCAAAGGCCTCGTCGTACCGCTGCGTTTTGTCGTAGAGCGTCCCGAGATCGAAGAGCGCATCGCGTCGGTGGTTCTCGAGCAAGCTCTCATCGTCCAGAAGACCGGTCAGTTCCCGCTCGGCCTCGTCGAATCGCTTGAACCTGACCAGCAGCTGAGCCCGCAGGATCGTTGTCTCGGGGTGGGCTCCCATTTTCTCGCGCATCGCGTCGATCCAGTCGAGCGCCTTCTCGCTCTCGCCCAGCGTTCGCAGCAGAAACGCCTTGAAGCGAACCGCGCGTGCATCCTCCGGCATCGTGTTGAGCACACGCTCGACGACTCGGAGCGAGCCCCGGATGTCACCGGTTTCCTTGTAAGCAGACGCCAAGCTGAGAAGAGTCTCGGGTTCCTCGAGCCCGAGTTCCGCGGCTCGGCGGAGGTGCAGGATCGCCTTGGGGGTGTTCTGCACGCCGAGATAGGCGCCGCCCAGCATTTTGTGCAGCATCGGGTCACGCCGGTCGAGGGGCAAAACCTCCTCGAGCAGGCTGGCCGCGAGTTCATGCTGGCCGGCCAGCAGCAGGGGGGCGACCCGGGTCTTGATCTGGTGGATCTTGATCTGCGCCGGCGTCGGCGCAGCGTCGATCGGTCGGCGAGAACGGTTCTGGCGCGGCACGCGTGGGCCTCCGGGCGGGGAATCGCAGCGGAGAGAGCGTAGCCGGGTCAATGCGAGACTTCAGCAGGATCGAGCCCCGACTCAGGGGGCCGCTTCGACATCGAGTTCGTTGGTGAGCACGAAATCGGAGATGTCAAACGAGCCGTCCAGGGTGACATACCGCCTGTTGTCCACATAGCTGACGCGCTGGGCCCGGCCCGGCCACCACCGGTAGCCGAAGATCTGCCGATGGATGTAGTCGGGGGCGTTGATGAACAGGTTGCCCCTGAATTCGCGGATCGTTGCGGCCTCACCGCCGTTATCGACCCACTGCTCGGGCTCGACCGTTGTGATGATCAGGTCGATGATCTCCTGGACCATCGCGTCGCGGTCGACATCCTGCTGTTGCTGCTGCTGGAGCTGGAAGGGCGATTGCCCGCCGCCCCCGCCGCCCTGCTGCCCCGCCTGCTGGAACACGGTGTTCAGATCGAACTGCGGCGCGTTGGTGTAATCCGGGATCGTGATCAGGAGGTCGTTGATGTCGTAGAGCTCAACGCCTTTGCGTCGGTTCAGCCGGCTCTTGGGGCCGAACTCGAAGGTGCCGTACTTGCTGAACTGCCAGGTTGCCTCTTCGAACGCACCCGACGATGCCGCAGCCTTGTCGAGGACGACTTCGAGCATGCTCAGCGCGCTCATCTTCTTGATGCTCGCGGTGATGGGCGTGTCCTTGTCGAGGCCCTCGAGATTGCGGTCGTCGATCCAGAGCGGCGTGATGTCCGCCTGGGTGACATCCGCGATGAACTGAACGACATCCTCGAGCCGTTGGCCGTCCAATTCGACCGAAACGGGCTTCATAAGCCGTGCGAGGGTCTGCTGCTTCATGCGGATGACAACGGGATCCTCATCACTCATTTGAGCAACGGCAGCGTCAACGCTGGCCGCGAGCGCACCGGCACCAACAACGACCGGCAATCCCCCAGCGGCGAGGGCCAGGCTTCCCGCGAGCAGGCGGGCGGGCAGCGTCGTGCAGAGCTTCTTATGGCGCATGGCACCTCCATTTTCGATCCGTGCCGGGAGCAACACGAGATCCCGGCAATTCCAGTGTATATCGGCTTACCGCACACTCCAACCGAGGTTGCGGAAGCCAATCAGAGACCGGGATATCGAAACAGGGGCAGCGTCAGGGCCATGACGGGGGACCGACGGAGAAAGCCACCTACTGGACTCGAACCAGCGACCTAAGCTTTACGAAAGCTTCGCTCTACCAACTGAGCTAAGGTGGCCATGTCCTGACGGGCCGCTGGGAGGCCCGGGGACAGGGGGTATTTTCCCACGCCGGGAGCGATTGTCCACCTCCGGCGCGTTCTGTTCATGCCGTCACAACCCCTCCGGGGCGGGTTTCCACCCCGATCCAGAGGGCTCCTCAGCCGATTCGCCGATGATCGCGATACGGGCCCCCCCGATTTGCAGCCGCTCGACGAGTTTGGGGCCGATCTCAACGCGGAGCGTTGCGTTGTCACTTTCGTATTCCCGATCGATGACCCGGCCGCGGCTCTCCAGCGCGTGGATGGTCTTCGCGTCCCGGAGCGGGATCCGGAGGCTCATCTCGATCGGCTCCCCGTCCATTTCCCGCCGGACTCGGGTCACGAGTTCCTCGTGCCCGATTCTTAGCCGACCGTCCTGATCGGTGAGGGCGCAGACCGCGATCGCGCCGGGGTGCCTGGTCTGCCAGATCAGGCATTCGCGCTGATCATCGAGCAGGTCAGCCTTGTTGAGAAGGAGGACGACGGGAGGGGGCTCGTACGCGTCGACCTGCCCCCCGTTCCGCTCCGCCGCGTCACGGGCCTTCCGCTCCGCGGCGCGGACCTCATCGAAGAGCTCGTCGAGCGTGCGGCGAACGGTGTCGTAGTGCAGTTCTGCCGCGGGGTCGGCGACATCGAGCACGAGGAGCAACAGGTCCGCGTGCGTCGCTTCTTCCAGCGTCGCACGGAATGACGCGACGAGATGGTGGGGCAGGTCTCTCACGAAGCCGACGGTGTCGCTGAGCATCGCGGTGACGCCGCCCTGCCCGTCCCCGGTTTTCAGGTCCCATTCCCGTGTCCGGGTCATCAGTGTTGCGAAAACGCGGTCGTCGGCGTAGGCGCCGCCCGCCGTCAGGGCATTGAACAGGGTGCTCTTGCCCGCGTTGGTGTAGCCGACCAGCCCGACCGCGAAGTGGTCCGCGTTCCGAGCCTGGACCTGCCGCCGTTTCCGCGCCTGGATCTGCGAGAGCTCGGTCTGGAGTTGCTTCTTGCGCCGCTGCACGAGCCGGCGGTCGATCTCGAGCTGTTGCTCGCCGGGCCCGCGGGTACCCACGCCGCCGATCCCCCCCGACCCCACGATCCGTTCGAGGTGGTCCCACATCGCGCGAAGACGGGGGTAGGTGTACTCGAGCTGAGCGATCTCGACCTGGAGCTTCGCCTCGTGCGTCGTCGCGCGGCTCGCGAAGATGTCGAGGATCAACTCGGAGCGGTCGAGGACCTTGCGTTCGGTCGCCCGCTCGATCGCGGCGATCTGCTTGGGGCTCAGCTCATGATCGAAGATGATCGTCTTGGCCTCGACCATCTCGCACAGCCCCCGGAGTTCCTCGATCTTGCCCGTCCCCATATAGGTCCCCGCGACAGGACGATCGAGACGCTGCTCGATCTCACCGACGATCACCGCGCCGGCTTGGGCCGCGAGTTCACGCAATTCGCCGAAGGGGTCGTTCAGGTCGTACCGGTCATCGGGCAAGCGGACCGCTGCGAGAACGGTTCGTTCCGCCGCGACCTTGATGGATTGACGCTCCGTGGGGGCTGGCACGCAGCATCATAGCCCGAGCACGATCCGGCCCGGGATCCGCTCCTGCCGAGCGGCGGGCACGAAAACTACACTCATCGGTGCTCGAAGTCCTTCTGCTGACACTGCTCGCCGGCGCGTCGATCCCCGCGGGCGCCGCGCTCGCGATGATCGAGCGGATCAGGCCGGACTGGCTCGAGGAGGAGTTCCGGCACAGCGTGATCGCGTTCGGCGGCGGGGTCCTCCTCGCCGCTGTGGCGCTCGTGCTCGTGCCCGACGGAGCGGAGTCGCTCCCGGCGTTGGTCAGCGTCGCACTCTTCCTGATCGGCGGCGTCGTGTTTCTCGGCATCGACGCGTTGATCAAGCGGTCGCATGGCGCCGCGGGACAGCTTGTCGCGATGCTCGCTGACTTCATTCCCGAAGCGATCGCGATGGGCGCGGTCTTCGCAGGCGACCCCTCGCGAGCCCGCCTCCTTGCGTTGCTCATCGCGCTCCAGAATCTGCCCGAGGGCTTTAACGCCTTCCGGGAGGTTCGGTCGTCATCGAGTATTCCTCCGATGCGACTCCTCGCCATGATGGCGCTGCTCGCTGCCCTCGGTCCAGCAGCGGGCATCACGGGGCACCTGCTTCTCAACGATCACGAAGCTGTTGTCGGCGGGATCATGCTTGTCGCCGCCGGGGGGATTCTCTTCCTCACCTTCGAGGATATCGCGCCGCAGGCCGAACTCGAGAACCGGATCGCGCCACCATTCGGCGCGGTTCTCGGGTTCGCCGCAGGCCTCGCCGGGCACCTGCTGATCGGGGCCTCCTGATTCTCTCGGCACCCCAGACCAGATTCCCCCTCGAATCACGCTCTAGGAGTGGCCCTCGATCGCGCTGTGGGGTGGGGTCGCACCGCGATCAAGCAGATCGCCGGTTTCCTTGACCAAGACGAACACGGACATGACCACCAGAAAAACCGCGAAGCCGCGCTGCAGGAGCCGCTGGTTCAGTCGCCCCTGGAGCGATCGCCCGGCAAAGGAACCAAGGGTCCCGACGATCATGAACAGGAGCATGGTTCCCCATGCGGGTGTGGCGCCGATCATCTCGTAGTCATGGGAATACCGGGCGAATCCCACTCCGGCGTTCATCGTAATGATGACCAGGCTCGTCGCGACGGCGTGACGCATCTGGAGTCGGCCCAGCAGGACAAGTGCCGGCACGATTAGGAACCCTCCCCCGACGCCCACAAATCCGGTCATAACGCCCACCGCGGCACCGTAGAACAGGGTGAGTAGAGCCGAAGGCGGCCCCTCGTCATTCGTATCGTCGCTGACCTGTGCATTTTCGACCGCGCCCACGCGGAGCGCGCGTGTCCGTCTCCACATTGCAAACGCGGCCCCACCCATGACCAGGGAGAAAACGAGCAACTGCACCGAACCCGGGACAGAGCCGGAGATGAATGCTCCGAATGCGGTTCCCAGCATCCCCGGCACCCCAAACAGAAAGGCGAGGCGCCAGTTCACCAACCGCTCAAACGCGTAGGGGAGGCTCCCGACCATCGCGATCACGCCGACGATCCCGAGAGACTCTCCGATCGCCACCTTCTCGGGGTGATGCAGGAGGTACACGAGAATCGGAACCGTCAGGATGGAGCCGCCGGAGCCGAAGAGCCCGAGCGAGATCCCGACAGCGAGTGCGCCGGCTACGGCGTAGAGGATCATGTGCGAACTCCGCGGATCGCTTCCGGCGAAGCAGGCCGAAGGCGTTGGATCGGAGACGCCATCAACGCGTCTCAGCGCTCAACTGTTGCCGCGGCCTTCTCCCACGCGAGCATGCCGCCCTTGAGGTTGATGACATCCCACCCCGCCCGCTTCAGGTAGGCGGATGCGCGCGCGGATCGGGCACCGCTCCGGCAGTTCACCAGCAGCCGGGTGTCTCGGGGGACCTCGTCGATCCGACCGGCGAGCCTGGTATGCGCGATACTCAGGGCCCCCGGAAGATGCCCCTCGTCGAACTCGGTCCGGCGCCGAACATCCAGCACGCCGATGTCCCGCGATTCCATCAGTCCGATCGCGTCCTCGACATCGATCTCATCGATGGTGTTCAGCCCCGAGGAGGTCGTGATCTCGTCAGGCGGGCACCAGCCCTTGATGCGGTCCAGACCGATCCGGACCAGATCGCGGATCGCCTCTTCGAGTCGCTCCGGATCCACGACGAGGTAGATGTCTTCCGTGTCACGGACCATCGAACCGGCATCGGTGTTGAACGACTTGGTG
Organism: Phycisphaerales bacterium UBA7812; assembly: GCA_002480345.1. Lineage (GTDB taxonomy): Bacteria > Planctomycetota > Phycisphaerae > Phycisphaerales > UBA1924 > UBA1926. The sequence continues at coordinate 7,350 of DLBY01000044.1, forward strand.
AGCGGGAAGGACAGCGAGCCCGGGATGTGCCCCGCCCGGAACTGGTCCCACGCGCGCGTGTCCACGATCGCGACCGAGTCCGGGTCGAGCGATCTCAGGTCCGCAGCGGTGACACGCTCAGGTGAGGGGAGGCGACCCAGCACGCGGGGCCCGGTCTTGTTGTCCCGCTTCATGTTCGCAAAGTACATCGGCGGTTCGGGTTGGCCCGCCAGGATGAAGTCAACGAACGCCTGCTCGCTCGATGCGGCTTTGATCGCCGGATTGAATCGCTTCTCATAACCGACGGTGCTCATCGGCACGGCACCCAGCGCCTTGCCGCACGCGCTCCCGGCGCCGTGGGCGGGCCAGACCTGCACGAAGTCCGGGATGCCGTCGAGGGTCTTCAGCGTCTCGAAGAGCCGGCGTGCCGAGGGCTCCATCGCCCCGATCTGCCCCGCAGCGGTCTCGAGCAGGTCAGGACGCCCGAGATCCCCGACGAACAGGAAATCACCCGTCAGCAGGCCCATCGGCGCCGTCGCACGGGCGCCGTGATCGGTGACGAGGAAGACGATGTGCTCCGGTGTATGGCCTGGCGTGTGGATGGCGAGGAACTCGATGTTGCCGATCCGGAACGAATCCCCGTCTTTCAGCAGTTGGTGCTCGTAGGCCCCGCCCCCCTCTTTCTTGTCCAGCCACGCATACTTCCAGTCTTCGTCACCTTCATCAGAGACATAGACCTTCGCGCCGACCCGCTCCGCGAGTTCCCGGGAGCCCGAAATGAAATCGGCATGGATGTGCGTCTCAGCCGTTGCGACGATCCGGAGACCGTTCTTCTCGGCCAGGTCGATGTACCGATCGACATCCCGCTCGGGATCGACCACCACCGCTTCCCCTGTGCGTTGGCACCCGATCAGGTATGCCGCCTGCGCGAGTTTCTCGTCATAGACCATCCGCATGAACACGGCACGCCTCCTTGCCTCTGAATCACCCGCACCGGGGGCAGTCTTCCCTTCAGGGTCAAAGATCCAAGATCCGCTCCTGAGGATATGAAAATTTTAGGATGCGTTGCACAGATCGACATTCACTCGGGGCGGTCCCGGGTGCCTCCCCTGAGCCAACTTCCGAGTTTCGGGCGTGAGTGCCAGAGTTGAGGAGCTTGGTGCTCCGGTTCCCGAGCCCGAGTGCGAGAATCGACTCCGGTTGGGCGCCCGCAAGTACATCAGCGCCAAGCCCACAGCCCCTCTCGAACCGAGCGGGTTCTCCGCGGAGCGGGGCCCCAGTCCTGATGTCTCGCGATCGCGGACCGCACCGGGGCGGCTCTGCTTCAGAATCAACTTGACCGGCTCGGGTCGGCGACGACGGACGCTTCGCGAGCGGCCGATCCAGATCCGACTCGTGCAGCTTGCAAGGCAAGTTCTGAGGCTCTGAATCTTTCCGAAACAGTTGTCGTATTTTGCCTTTCCTTATTGACGGGATCTCGACTGACCAGTACGCTTTGAGCGGTCTTGAACCGGGTTTGCCAGGGTTCAGTGCACTTGGACGATCCGGCTGCTCTTTGGAAAAGGGGGCACGCGACGAGCACTCCGGTTCAATTGGTTCTCTGAGGAGCTTGCTTGAATTACCGGGGGCAGCCGCAGCGAGCCAAGTCGCATCGGACACAGAGCGGGTTGCCATCATGAGTTTCGTCCGCGAGAGTCCGATAGCGACGGGCATCCGGCCGTCGGCGACAAGAAGGCGATCTGCTCCGGGTGTCGGCTCTCGGGTATTGCGGGGACCGGGCGTGAGCACCACCCCGGATCGAACCTCTCACGGAAATGCGTCGGTCCTGTCGTTCGGCGGGAATGGAGTTCTGCCGCTGGTCTTCGTCGGAGCGAGTCTAGAACGGCATTCGAGTGACGGTCGTGAGTAAACCGAGCCGTGTCGGGAATGCCGTTGAGCGGATCGAACAACACGATTCAACGCCCGGCGATTCTGCATTTGCTGCTTCATTGTGCCAGAGACGGCACAAGAAATCTGGATGGCTTCAGCGATGACGACTCTTCTGCAATTCGATCTGCGCCGACTCCTGTTCTCTGCTCGCTCGTCGCTGCTCTCGTCGGGGACGACCGTTGATCAGCAGGTGCAGGAAGTGAAGCCCGCGACCGGCAACGCCGCGGGCCCGGATCCCTCTGCGAATAATCGCGTCATGGAGCAGCCTTCGATCCGCACCCTCGATGATGCCTACTCGGGCGCGAGTGCCTGGTTGCTCGTCGGGAGTCAGCACCTCTACGGCCCCGAGGCGCTCTCCAAGGTTGCGACGCATGCCCAAGCCATCGCGGCCGGGCTGAACGAATCGGGGAACCTGGCACTCCGGGTTATCGCCAAACCGATTCTCACGACAGGCGAGGAAATCACCCGAACGATCGCGGAGGCGAACGCTGACCCCGCGTGCGCGGGCGTGATCTGCTGGATGCACACCTTTAGCCCCGCCAAGATGTGGATTCCCGGTCTTCAGGCGTTGCAGAAGCCGATGCTGCATCTCCACACCCAGCTTTCCCGAGACCTGCCCTGGTCCGGGATTGACATGGACTACATGAATCTGCATCAGTCGGCGCACGGCGACCGCGAGTTCGGGTATATCTGCACGCGCCTGGGCCTCCGCCGCAAGATCATCGCCGGGCACTGGCAGAACGAGACCACGCATCGCAGGATTGATGCGTGGATGCGAGCCGTTGCTGCGTTACGCGATCAGCGGAATCTCGTCGTCGCCCGCATCGGCGACAACATGCGTCGCGTCGCGGTGACCGACGGGGACAAGGTCGAAGCCGAGCGCATCTTCGGCTACCGAGTCGACGGCTACGGCCTGGGCGATCTCACCAAGCACCTCGATGGGATTTCCGAGAAAGACATCGACGGGCAGTGCGATCAGTACGCCGAGGCGTATCGGCTC
>DLBY01000044.1:10589-10802 GCA_002480345.1 Phycisphaerales bacterium UBA7812
GATCTGCGGAGCGACGGGGCAAAGCGGCAGTCGCTCCGCGAAGCCGCGAAGATCGAGATCGCCTTGCGGGCGTTCCTCGAAGAAGTCGGTGCCGTCGCATTCACCGACACATTCGAGAATCTCCACGGGCTCCGGCAACTCCCCGGCTTGGCGGTTCAGCGGCTCATGGCGGCCGGCTACGGGTTCGGCGCCGAGGGCGACTGGAAGACCGCG
>DLBY01000044.1:11102-11860 GCA_002480345.1 Phycisphaerales bacterium UBA7812
GCCGAGGGCGACTGGAAGACCGCGGCCCTCGTCCGCGCCATGAAGGTGATGGGGCACGGGCTGGGCACCGGCGGGCTCGGCGGCACGAGCTTCATGGAGGACTACACCTACCACATGGAGCCCGGACGAGAGCGCGTCCTCGGCGCTCACATGCTCGAGATCTGTCCGTCGATCGCTTCGGCGCAGCCGAAGTGCGAGGTCCATCCGCTCGGTATCGGAGGCAAAGAAGATCCGGTTCGCCTGGTCTTCAATGCCCCGCCCGGTCCCGCGCTCAACGCGTCGATGGTCGACATGGGCGGATCGATGCGTCTCGTCGTCAACGAAGTCGAGGCCGTTGAACCCGATGCGGATCTCCCCAACCTTCCTGTCGCTCGCGCGGTCTGGATCCCCAAGCCCGATTTCAGCACCGGGCTTGAGGAATGGATCCGCGCGGGCGGTGCGCACCACACCGGATTCAGCTACACCGTGACGACCGAGATGCTCCAAGACTTCGCTGATGCGGCCGGTGTCGAGTGCCTCGTGATTCGATAGCTGCTGCTTCGCTACAGCGTTCCGCTGTCCGGCCGTTCAAGCCGCTCGTCGGTGATGGGCTTCCCGATGCACGGGCCTGCTCCTGCCGGCTTCGTCGGCGATCGGTCCCTCACGCTCATCGTGGCACGCGTGCGCCGGGCCGCGGGCCAACGCGAGGCGTTCGAGAAGCTCGCGCGGGAACCGTCTATGCCGAGCCATCCGCCCCGACCCCGCCCCAGTAAACAAAC
>DLBY01000044.1:12162-26383 GCA_002480345.1 Phycisphaerales bacterium UBA7812
CCGACCCCGCCCCAGTAAACAAACAGGCCCGCATCCTTTGGACACGGGCCTGCCAAGCTCCCCGATCGGAACCGTTTCAAAGGGGCAGATCGATGATCCCGGCTGATTTCATGTCGCGATTTCGTTTAGCGCCCGGGTCGTGGGCATTCGAGTGCTCATGGAATCACAACTCCGCGGTCACGTGTCTGGATCGAGTGACGTGCCGGCGAAGCGGTGGGGGGCCTCTGGTCTTCCCGACGGCCGCCTATCTCGTCGGTAGGTCCCGGCGGTGCCAACGGATCGCACGGCACGGTGATCCAGGCAATCAGTCCGGAGGAGGCGCGGCTTTGCGTCCTTTGCGCACCGGGCTTGCATCGCGACATCGCTGCGGCCTATTGCTGGCGAGCCTCTCGATGCAGGCATAGTTGGTCCCCCCGGGTGCCGAGTGGCTTTCGCGCGTGGCGAGCGGTTCAACGGCATGGACGCACCGTGCCTGGCTCGTCGTCTTGGCGGGGTGCATCCGTGATCCTGCCACTGAACCAAGCGGGAACCCAAAAACGAGTATTTTGGGAGGCCAGAAACTCAAATCAATGTATTGCATTGGTTACTGTTACGGACCAGTTTGAAAATCGGATTGGTCCCTCGCGTGCGGCATGCCGGGGTAGATCCAAGCAGTTCGGTCGCTTGCCCGTCGGTCACGATGAAGAGTTGGGCGGAAGGGGCGCCAGCCGGAGGAGTTCCCGGAGCGCAGTTTTATTGGTATTTCTGCCGAAATTAGACGTGCTGTCAATTTTTTACTTGGAACAAGTTTCGATTAGTTTTTAAATGGCAAAATTATAAACATCTACAATGCCAGGAGTCGTGTTGCGAGGTGACAAGGTGGGTTGTTCATGATTCTGGATCGGGTCACTGGATTCTGGGGTTCCGAGTGCAATGGCGTTGCGGTCAGTTCCTTGTGGGCGTGGGCGGATGGGCGAGTTGGAGCAGAAATTGAAGGGGTTTTGGCCGAACTTGGTCTGCTCATGCAGTCTCGCGGGTTTGTGGTGGCGCGGTTGGGGTGCGCGCCAATTCGATGTAGATCTGTGCGTAGTCATGTGGGCTTGGTGAAATGTAAATAAATAGCAATAGAAATTGACATACTGCGTCAACAAGGCATTGTTAGATGGAGATTGCAGGAATTTGAAGAGTTGCGGATTCGCAAATATGGTCTATTGAAGATGGGCGAACAGGCCGGTGGTTGATGGATCGAAGTGGCCGCGTTGCGGCGAGTGCGTCTCGGTGAAGCAGGCCGCGTCGCGCCCTCGTGCACAACTCTGTGGCAGGGCATCTCGCTAGCATAGGCGACGCAATGCAAACCTCTGCGAATAAGCGTGTTGTAGTTCGCGGCGACAAAAGTTCTTCGGAGGTACCTGTTTCGGGGCTTGCAGATCTAGTTGTGAATGCTTACCTTCCCGCCAGGTTTGTGCGGAGGAAGTTCTCGATGAAAAAGAGTCCGGTCGCGGCGGCTGCAGTTGTTCTGGGTACGTTCTCCATTGTCGGGGCGTCCTCTCCGCCGTGCATCAGCGATGCCCCTTGGCACAATTACAAGCCGCTCCCTGAGGCGGTGAACAGCCTGTCGAGCATCGCTCCCGCCAACGAGGGCCCGCTCCGCAGGATCCAGGATCTCTCGGACATCCTCGCGGAGCGCATCCATCGATCCACCTACATGGAAGCCGCGTTCGCGGCGAGTAATGCCGCTGGTGTACCTCGCTTCTACGACTTCCCCGGGGCATCGAACCCCTTCTGGGCAACTTCGCCCTCGGTGGAGCCGGGGAGTGGGCCGCCGCACTGGGTGGTCGATCCCCACGCGTCGTTTGCGCTCGACAGCGCGCCGGGCACGCCGGTGATCGAGCAGAGCGGCAACAACTTGGACCCTACCGACCCCAACGCCAACACGGGCTTTAGCCAGCGTCAGCGGCTCCTGGCGCCATCGCTCTGGGCGGACGCGTGCGAATGGACGGCGTTCCTGAGCGCTCGGGGGTTCGACGTCTCCGGTGGCAACGTCGACGCATTCCTCGGAAACGGGGCCCTTCTCGCCCAGGTCTTCGGTCCATCGCTGAACGCGACCTATCGCATGAACGGGAACGTCCCGAGCGCGCAGAACATCGGGATTGAGGGTGCGCGGGCACACGACGGGCGTTGGCCGCGGGGGATCGAGCCGTCCTGGGGCATCAGCCCCGGTGATTTCCCGCCGCTCGCGAACTCGCCGGCGGCGTCCACGTCGCCGCTCGTGCCGCTGCAGAGCATCGGCTCGGCGTCGTCGGCGATGTACGCGGAGCGGGTCGTCGAGGGCGAGTCGCTCGATCTGTTGACGGGGCAGCCCCTGCTCCGCGAGGTCGACCTGGAGCTGCCCTTCGGCAGCGCCGTGTTCCGTCACGTGCGCACCTACTCGGAGCTCCCGCGTTTCGCCTCGGCGCCGAGCGATGGTCGATTCCGCGACGGGGAGACCCACAGGTTTGTCCGGGAGATGGACACGTGGTGGAACTGGCACGGCTCGAACTGGATGATGAGCGAGAACCCGCTCTTCCTCATCGACGCGGAGTACGGCGGCGGCGAGATCGCGCCCTTCGGGCCTCGGCGCTGCTACTTCATCCCGGACGCTCATCATTCGATCCCCTTCGAGATGATGGAGATTCCGGGTGGCAATCCGCGGTATGTCGCGCCGGCGTGGTTCGACGCCGATCTGACGTATGACGGTGGCACCTGGGACGACACGCTGAAGATCTGGACGGATCCCCCGACGCGCTTCTACGTGCGCCTCTTCGGTGGTGATATCACCTATGAGATCGAGCCCTACTACGAGGATGTCGTCCGGCAACAGCCGATCACCACCAACGCGCTCGACGATGCTGTGTTTCATGCCATGCTCGAGGAGGTGGGCCACGAGACACTCGAGCAGCTCAAGGCGGGGAGCCCGTCGGTTCCTGATCAATTGCTCGATGGCCTCGGTGCCGCGGGGGTGCCGTACTACGGGCTCGTCGACGTGATCCGCGACCGAGCGGGCAACCGCATCGAGATGACCTACGACCAGGAGCACCAGCCCCGGGTGCACCCGGTGCCGACCGGCACGACAGGGACCGCCGGCGACTTTACCGGGAACGAACTGATCCACCGGTTCATGCAGATGGGGTACCGCAAGGGCATGATCAAGGAGGTCCGCCTGTACCCCGCGGGTGCGGCGCCACAGGACGACCCGGCCTGGACGCTTCTGTACACCTACCGCACGTTCCTTGACCCGGTGGGTCTCAATAGCCGGTTCCCGGGGGACGACGACCAGTACGGGCCGGACCCGAGCACGCTGACGCCCGAGGAGATCCTGAACGAGTCCCACTTCTGGGACTCCGCGTCGGTCGAGCCCGCGCTGCATTCGATCGTGGTGTACGAGGGCGCCCCCGATGCGCCGAACCGGCCGGTGATCCTCGACGCATGCCGGGTGGGTGACGCGGAGCAGCCGGGCGACACACCGTTCGTGGATCTTCACCACCACAAGGGGTCGGGCGGCCTGTTTATGAAGCCGCGCTGCGGCACGCACGCGACGCCGTTCGACTACCAGGACGCGGAGATCGGACCCGCGGGTGAGGGCGGCGACGCGTCGACGTGGACGGCGCTTCCCAAGGACTGGTCGCACATCCTCCAGTACAGCTACTCGGAACCGCACGCTTTCTCGTACGAGTCCGATTACACCGTCGAGCAGACCGAGCCGCACTACCTCGAAAGTGAATCGTACTACGCGGCATCGCTGGGCGATCTTCAGAACCATCCCGATGGGAGCAATCTCAACATCGAGCGTGTGGAGGCGTACCAGCTACTGCGTGTCCAGGCCAAGCGGCGAATCAACGCCGATGACCCCAGCGGCTTCGACTCCATCGATCGGTACTGGATGTATCGATACCAAGATGTTGGCGGCAAGACAAACGGCAACAGGCCGATGCTGCGTGTGAACAACCAGACCTCGGAATTCCCGTCCGGCTATGCCTCAAATATCGGTTGGTATTACGAGTTAGAGGCGTACTTGCAGCCCAAGCGGCTCAAGTACCGCTTCGGCCCACAGACAGTCGATCGCATGATCGCGGGCTGGAGGTCTCAGCAGGGGTTGCTCGGAATCGGCTCAGGTGCGAGTTGGTTCGCCACGGATTCGCAGACGGAATCCGAGTACGTCAACGGCGTGATCTCTGCGGCGGACTGGGACGGCGTCGCCTGGACAGTGAACCACGCGTCTGTCGGAAGGCCCGACACCATCGGCGTCATGCCGTTCGAGGAGCCGCTTGTGGCTCCGGAACCGGTGATTGATCCGGCCGGTGATCCGATCCGAATCGGGCACCGCACACTTGCGATCCACTATCTGGCGGACCGGACGTTCTACGGATGGAACCAGGAGTTCCCCCTTACCGCTCCCGAGTCTCCCGAGGGATATGTTCACCCGCTCTGGGAAAAGGGGACCGTGCCCGCTACGCGATGGTTCAGGGAGAACCTGGATACGGAGCCCGTCGAGATGCCGGTCCTTGCATCCTGGAAGTCGTTCTGGGAGGACGGGCAGCACGCGGACATCCGAGCGAACTACCTCGGCAAGCAGTACGAGGGGGACAGCGCCTCGGCCGCGACCCTTGCGCCGAATAAGAAGGTTGGGTTCCTGCCGGGTGGGGCCGCAATTTATGGCGAGGGCGCTGGCGACAACGCGGTCTACCGGCGCGTCTATCGGTTCATTCGCACGCCCGATTCGGACGCCTGGAGGAACGGCGGGGGTCAATCTCCTGACTTTGCGAATTACCCCGGTCCTGAGGTCATCCTCCCGATGCTCACCGGCGTTCATTCGAACGCTCGCTGCACCCGCGCGCTGTACCGGTACCCGTACCGATTCACGCGCGGTGATGCGGAAGATAGTAGTGATGTCGCGTCTTACGGCGCGTACGATTTCTCCGATTCGAACGAGGTGTCGGCCCCCGCACCTGGGCAGGTTCCCCTAGACGAGATCATGTGGTGGACCGTGGTCGATGAGTTTGACTCGATCGATGACGTGCGCGCCGGCTTCGATGGCTGGACATCTCGGCGGATCGTTGGGCTGAACGCGGCCGGCCGCCTCCTGCTCGACCAGCGCTGGCTCCCGGGTTCGCTCCAGTCGACCGATGGCGTGCTCCAGCGGAGCTATGTCTACGACCTGGAGGGCCGCCTGGTCGAGGAGCGGAGCCGCGGGTGGGCTGCGGCGCTCCGCGACCCGGCCGACCTCGGTGCGGACAATGGTCTGATTACCGTGTACAACTATGTCGAGGGCGTCCGCACGGGCATCTTCGATGCCGACGGGCGTGTCGATCCGGATCTCGTCGAACTGAACCCGAGTTTGGCGGAGCCGCCGTCGCTGCTCGTTGCGAACATCGAGGTCCAGAAGGGGGCGGGAACGCAGCAGGACCCCGCGTCCCGCACCAGACTGCGTTCAATGGAGTACGACCAGGACGACGGCGTCATGAAGGAGACCGTCTACGGCTACACGACCGGGGAGATATTGAGCGAGTCCGAGGTAGATACCGTATATGTCACGAGCGGCACCGGGGAAGACGAAGAGAAGATCGTCTCCCGCCGAACGACGATGGAAGCGGGGATCGAGGTCTCGCCGACCTCGGGGCTTCTGCGCCCGTTCCAGACCGAGATCTATGGCACCGACGGCGACGACCGGGGCCGTCTGATCTGGCGCGTCCGCGGCCTTCTCGCGGACCCGGCGAACCCCGGCGCCTCGTCCGACGACCAGGTCTACATCGACTACACCAGCTACGACTCGCAGGGCAGGACGATTTTTGAGGTCGTTGACATCGATCTCAGTGGGTCAAGGAGTAGCGGTGGTGACGTGCAGATGATCGTGCCCAACCTGCGAGTTGGGACTGCAACCGATCCGGACTTCACCGACCATCCCGAGATCCCCCAAGTGCACATGGCTCTCCTTGCGCCGTACACGCGAGCGGCGGATCCCGCGTCCGACCCGCTGAATCTCGTGACCTACAGCACCTACAACGACTTCGGTCGGACCATGCTGGTCGAGCCGAACGGGGTGCGCACGATCACGGACTGGCGCGAGGTGCTCGGTGTGATCGAGCAGCTCGAGGCAGCCGGGGTCACCTTCGACGAGAATGGAGATCCGCAGATGGAGAGGGGCTCCCGCATGAAGTTCGCGGGCGCGTCGGCGGAATCAATCGAGCAGTACGACTACGACGGGACCGTGTTCGACGGGATCCCGTTCCCTGAGATACACAATCTGGGGACCATTCTGAATGATGTCGTTGGGGAATCATGTGTACAGCTGCGGCACCTAACCTCGACGCTTACGCCCTCCTACGACAGCTCCGGGCGGGTCAGCGGGATCGAGGTGACCTCGCCGGACCTTCCGGGCGAGACGCTCTCGAGCTATGTGTTCAAGGACGGGTGGGGCAACGTGCTCCGTTCCCAGAACGCCGACGGTGACGTGACCCGGCACACCTACGACTGGTTGGGCAGGCTGCACAAGACCTTCCGCGGCACGCAAGACACCAACCCGGTGTGGCGCGGCGTCAACTTGCCTGACGTCGACGACATGGTCCTCACGGAGCGGCTCGCCTACGGCACCGGTTCGAACGACGCGTTCTTACCTGTCAAGAAGTGGATGTTCAACGCGGTGTCGCCGCAGCAGTACACGCCGCACTGGATGAACGGCGACTGGAACGAGCCCAGCGGCGATTCCGCCTCCGCCTCGGCGTGGACGCCGGGCGCCGGCGCGGAGACGACCTCGGGCGTCCTCGAGTCCTACGGCTACGACTGGCGGATGCGCCGGGTGAGCACGAAGGAGTCGGAGCTCGACGCCCCCGGGACGCCGTTCCGCGAGACGATCCAGTGGCTCGACAACGCGGACCGGGTGCGGTTCAGCGCCGTGTTCGACGGCGCCGCGGCCGGGGCCCCGTCCGCGGACATCGCGCCGGAGGACGCGCTTCCCTCAGCCGCAGACATCCTGGCGAGCACGAACATCGTCAGCCTGACCGAGACCCTTTACAACGCCGCGGGGCAGGTGCAGGAGACGCGTCAGTACGACGTGTCGAGCGCAACCCCTGAGTACATCGCGACGCGCACCTACCACGACCACGAGGGACGACCGATCTGGTCCCAGACCGGGCAGGTCATCACCAAGAGCCTCTACGACGCGCAGGGGCGACTCATCAGATCCCAGCGCCTCGTCGAGCGCCCGTCGCATCCTGGCGGGTTCGAGATCTCCAGGACTGTGAACGTCTTCGACCAGAACGGTGAGAACACGATCGACGAAACATACACGTGGCGCCGCCTCGACGGCGTAGACCCGACCACCGGCGAGCCGCTCGATCTCGCGCAGCTCGCGGCTCAGCAGCCGCAGAACGTAGAAGTCTCGGTCGTCTACAACTGGTACGACACCAACAGGCGCGTGATCGCGATGGCGGATTTCGGGAGCATCGTCCCGTCGTCGACGGTGTCCGATATCGACGCCTTCCGTGCGAGCGTCGCGGGCCTCCCGGCGCGTCCGACGTCTGCCCCCGACCGGACGTACAACAAGGTGAGCGGCGGCCAGGATGTCACTGCCACGCAGTGGCTCGACGGCTACACCTACCCGGGCGATCCCAGCAACCTGGGCGACCCTTGGTTCGACGCCGCCGGGCGTGCTGTCGCCGTCTTCTCGTTCTACGACTTCGATGCGAACGGCAAGCAGCGTTCGGTCCTGCGCACGCAGGAGTGCTACACCGACGGCACCGAGCTCGGGATCTCGTACACCACGGAGTGGACCGACCACTCGGCCTTTGGGCAGCCCGAGCTCACGCTCACGTTCGGGTACGAGACGATCCCCGCATCCCAGTCCGCCCAGAACGTGACGGAGACGATCGCCCACCCGCCGCACGGCATGGCGTACCAGTACGAGGGCAGCCGGTTGACCGACGTCGCGACGGTACTGCCGGAGCACTTCGGTGACCCGTTCGACCCGAGCGTCGAGCCGACGATCAACTGGGGTGCGGCCGACGGCTCGCTCCAGATCACGCGCATCGAGTACGGCGCGCCGATCATCGACGCGAACACGCCGCCCGGCCTGAACGACGGCGGGGTGCTCACGGTCAGCACGAGGAACGACCTCGTCAGCGCCGTCTACATGCCCAACCCCGCCGACGGGACGCCATCCACGTCCCCGGCGTATCGGTACTACTACCGACCGGACGGGACCCTCGCGGGGCGGCGCGACGCGCGCGGCGTCACGCTCGCCTACCGCCATGACGCGGCCGGTAACACGGTCGGTGTCGAAGTCATCGCATCCAACGGCGCGATGGAAGCCGACACGCTGCTCGCCGGTTCGGCCGTGTTCGCGCCGGTCGGGAACATCAGTCTCTCATACGACACCCTCGGGCGTCTCCGCTCGGCGCAGACAACGTCGCGTGCGGATCCCCAAACGGTGTCCTCGACGTCGACGCTCACGCTCGACAGCTGGGGCAACATTCTTTCCGAGGACTTCAGCAACCCCGTGCTGAGCTTCCTCGGCGCTCGTCGCGTGTCGTACGACTGGAGCGTCGGTGCTGCGGCTCTCGGCGCCGGGTCGAACACCACGCGCCTGAACTCGATCACCTACCCCGAACGCCCAGTGTTCGTCGGTACGTGGGACGGCGGACCGTTCGTGACTGAACTCGTGAACGGTACTCCGGAGGATCAGCGCGCCCGAGTCGTGTCCTATGACTACGGCCCGGCCAACGGGCTCGACGACCTACTCGATCGCGTTCACAGGGTGACCAGCACCTACGGTCCCGCGGCGTCCGAGCTCGGCCTGATCGCGGAGTACGCCTACCACGGCGAGGGCAGGCTCGTGGAGGCACTCATCGGCGAGCGTCCCTGCGACCCGAGCGGCACCGTCGCCGGTGTCCTTCGCGAGCGGCGAGACTACGGCCGGTTCGGCCAACTCTCATTCCAGGACGTCACGAGCCGCGGATGCGATCTCGTGTGGGCGCCCGACCCGATCCTCAAGGCGATTCATACGCACGACGAGGCAGGACGGCGCATCTTCACGCGCCTCCGTCAGGCGGACGTGACCTCGCCGGGCGACCGGGACAACATCCGCAGCCTGCTCTACGAGTACGACACGTTCGGGAGGTTGACCGGCGCCCAGCGCGGCACGCTCTCTTCCCTGACCGGCGCCCTCGACGCCGATGTCACGCTCACCGACGCCAACCCCCACACGTTCGCGTACAACATCGACCGGCTCGGCAACCGCGTCGGCGGCCCGGGCGGCGAGCCGGGCTTCAGCGAGTTCTTCGAGGGCCTCAACAACAACGCCCCCGTCCTCGCGTACACCGCTGCCACGGACGAGCGCAACAAGCTCACGAGCCTGACCGACAACGCGGGCACGCAGCCCACAACCAGCTATCAGTACGACGCAGCGGGCAACCTCGCGCAGGACGCCCGGTTCGAGTACCACTACGACGCCTTCAATCGCCTCGTCGCGATCGAGGACACAGAGATCGTCGGCACCGACCAGCTCGTCATGGCCTTCGCCTACGACGCGTTCGGCCGCCTGATCACCCGGGTGACGCCGTGGGACGACCTCTGGGGTAACACGGACTACCGGATCCAGACCTTCTGGTACGACGGCAACCGGCGCATCGAGGAGATCGTCGTCGACCCGGTCCACGCCGTCGCGCCGTGGGAGCTCACTCCCGTGCAGGTCGGCACGCCCGAGGTCCGCATTGAGAACGAGTACTTCTACGCCGCCCACCCGGGCGCCCGGACCGACGAATTGCACGCGGTGGTCGACTGGTTCGACCGGATCGCCTACCCGATGCAAGACGCGTCGAACGGCACCACGCTCGGATTCACGAGCGACGAGGGCGAGGTCGTCGAGCAGTACAGCTGGTCGCCCTTCGGGCGCCTGCTCGCGGTCGACGAGATGCCAGGCATCACCGACGCGCCGTCATGGCAGAACGGGCAGAACGGCGGGCTCTACCACGACTTCCGCATCGGGGTGGGCCACCACGGCCTGTTCGCTGAGGCGCTGGCCGAGCCCGGGACGACGCTCCAGTACCGCGCCAACCCGCTGCGGGTCGGGCGCACCACGGTCTACCACAACCGCAACCGGACGTACGACCCGCACCTGGGCCGGTTCTTCCAGCACGACCCGAACGGGACGGGCCAGACCCTGGCGGGCCTGGCGGCCCAAGGCAAGCTGGGCTGGACGGCGCCCTCGGCATTCTCGAGCGAGGCGTGGTTCGGGGACGGTGGGAACCTTTACGCGGCGTACGGACACGATCCGGCGAACGTGACTGATCAGTCTGGCTTGTTTTCCCTCCCTGGCTTGCTTTTGCCGTCCGGAGAAACGATCAGTATCTATGAAGATTACAACGATCAGGCACTGGAAGGAGGAATGGCGGCTTCTGATTACATTAACGCGGAGCTTTCCAGTTATGGTGCTGATCAGCTGCTTGCGATGGAGCTTATTCTCGATTGGGACACTCCAGATGCTGTACTCACAGCCGTTGGTGTAGGGGGAATTCTCGCTAAAATAGACAGTCATCATGTCATTCCGAAGTTTTTGCTCGGTATTGACGATGCCGCTAATCGTGTCGGGTTGCCACGGAGGCAACATCGCGCCTATCACAAAATTCTCAGAGAGGAATTTAAAAATGCTGGATTACCGAGCCCGCATTCTCGCGGAAAGAATCGATGGGTGACAAGGCTAACGCAGGGCGATGTGTCTACCGAAGAAGTTAATAAGGCCAGGAGAGCTCTAATGAATGCAGGGAGGCGATTTGACAAGGAAGTCACGCCAGATTTTGATGTGACTGGTAGGACTCGGCTTTCTCTGAATGCGGGCCTGTACAAGGAAGGGGTTCTGGATGTCGGTCGGCGAGCTAGAAGACGATGGCGATAATCTCTACTATCTGGATCCGGGCGATTTGGTCCTAGGAAGCGTCCAAGACGGTTGGCTGCGTCACACGCTTCTCCATGACAAGCGCTGCTGTGGACGCGGGTGTGGGGGTCTTAGGCCGCCGTATTACGGAGAGCCGATTGATGTCCCGTTCGATCGGAAGCCCAAAGTATCGATGTTGTATCTTCCGCTGGCAACGGTAGTTTCTCGCAGGCTTTGGCGCATCATCGGTGGGTTTATCGACGATGCGGTGCTGGGGCAGTGCCTAGATGTGGTGAGCGGAGACTCTTACGATGATTACCTCACGGCCTATGTGCCGCAGAATTTGTCGTGTTCATTTGAGTATGATGATGTATCTCAAGAATTAGAGGTCCGGGTATGTAAATATTGTAAATCAAGAAAGTACCGCGAGGAGCCAGTCAGTATGGTGCCGCGAGTGGCGCGAGTGCGTGCGGGGCAGCGTGCGGGGTTCATCGATTCCCACAGCGGCATTGTTGTAGATGGCGAGCTAATGTTATTGGTCAAAGAGCAGTGTGTTGATTTGGACGTCGTGGCATACCCTCGGATGGGACGGTAGTGCGAGATTCCCGGCTATATCGTGTTTGGGCGGGCAGGAAGACAGCCGAGTTCGGTGGAAGCCTCGCTACTGCTAAGTCCAAAAGATTTGAGTGTAAATTATATCGAAGAAAGCGTAGTATTCACGATGGCGATCTGGTGCGGCCTATCTCGTAGGGATTCCCAAATAACCCTGATTCTCTAGTTGGTCTTCGGTAGTGATGTGCGCCGTGTCCTTTCAGGGATTAGCAGTCGATACGTAGGGTCTTGGCATTGGCGTTTGTGGCGTCTTGCAAGGTAGGGTCCGGACGAATTCGAACGGGGCGGATGGCGTAGCGTGGAACGCGCGGCGGGATTGGTGAAGTCTCTCATGCAGTGTTCAACGCAAAAGGCATTATCACTCAGAAAAGGTCGTGTATCAGCCCGTTGTTTATTGGTGAGCGATCGGTACCCTCTTCCCATGATCATAACCGGGTTGTCTACACTTTTTGCCGGGGTGTCCTTGGCGCAGCCACAGGCGGCGGCGATCCTGCCCGCCGGCGACATCCCGCTCGCCCGGCTCGTCGACCTCTCCGCCGACCTCGCCGAGGTCTCAATCGAGTACGACGCGACGCTCCTGCGGGGCAACGCGACGCTCCGCCTCGCCAAGGAACTCGAGGGCGACCAGCTCTGGGCGCTGACCAACGAACTGCTGGCCGCGCGGGGGCTCACCACGCTCCGCCGGGGGACCGACTCGCCGCTGCTGAGCGTCGTCAAGCTCCAGGACGCCGCGCGGCTCGCGGTCGCCGACGCCGACTTCGCATCGTTGTATGCCCCGATCCCGGGGTTCGTGTCGGTGGGGCTGTCGCTCGAGCACATGGCGCCCGATGACTTCCTCGCGGAGATCGAGCCGATGCTCTCGTCGTCGGGCGGCGAGGCGTCGCGGACGCCAGAGCCCGGGGTGATCCGCATCGCGGACCGCACGCCGGTCGTGCGCCGGGTCGTCGAGCTCGCGGCGGTGCTCGACACCCCCGATGCGGTGTCGTCGATGGAGTTCGTCGGGGTCGATTCGCTCGCCCCGGCGGAGCTGATCCAGCTGGTCGGCACGATCCGCGGCGGCTCGACGGCCGGAGGCGGCGAGCAGGGGGGGCGGCTCTTCGAGGGCCCGGACGGGCGGAGCGTGATCGTCGTCGGGACGGCACGCGAGCGTGCCGACCTCCGCTCGCTCGTCGGGCGGCTCGACGAGAACGCCCGCCTCGAAACGAGGCTGTACACCCCCTCCGGGTTCGGCACGAGCGCCGTCGCCGATCTCATCAAATCGTCGTTCGGCGAGGAGCCCAACGGGCTCGAGATCGTCGAAGACGGGCTGACGTCGACGCTCCAGGTGACCGCGGCGCCGGCGCAGCACGAGCGGATCGCGGCGCTGCTCGAGCGTCTGGAGTCCGTCCCGCCTGGCGCGCGGCGCCCCCTCCGCGCGTTCCCGGTGCGGAACCGAGACGCGGAGGAGATCGCGTCCCTGATCCGCAACCTCGTGGACGCGGGCATGTTCGAGAGCGGGCTCGCGGCCCGCGGCCGCCTCGCCGGGGAGCCGTCAGCTCAGGCGGGTGCCGGCTCGATGAGCCGGAATCGATCGGGAGAAGACGGGTTCGGCGATGCTTCTGATGAAGGGGTCCGGATCGCTGTCGACCGGGGGACGAGCCGCCTGCTCGCGATCGGCGAGCCGCGCGATCTCGATCGGATCGGGGTGCTGGTCGAGGAGCTGGACGTCCGCCAGCCCCAGGTCATGCTCGAGGTGCTGATGGTGAGCCTCTCGGACGGGCAGAGCCGCGACTTCGGCATCGAACTGCAGCGGCTGCTGGATGACGCGGGGACGATCGTCGGCCTCACCTCGCTGTTCGGGATCAGCGATCTGGGGCTCTCCGATGGCGGCTCGGGCGTGCTCGGGAGCGGGAGCGGCGCGACGGCGGTCGTCCTCGACCCCGGGGACTTCAGCGTCGTGATCCGGGCTCTGGAGAACATCAGCGACGGGCGGGCGCTGAGCATGCCCCGCGTGCTCGTCAACAACAACGAGAGCGGCACGATCAACTCGACGGTCGAGGAGCCCTTCCTGAGCACCAACGCGTCCGACACCGTCGCCACGACTTCGTTCGGCGGCAGCTCCGCGGCGGGCACGCAGGTGAACGTCACGCCACAGATCGCGGAGGGCGACCACATCGTGCTCCAGTACTCGGTCTCGCTGAGCTCGTTCGTGGGCGAATCGGCGGATCCGGCGCTGCCGCCGCCGCGTCAGCAGAACACCATCTCGAGCCGCGCGACGATCCCGGACGGCTACACGATCGTGGTGGGGGGGATCGAGATCGAGTCGGAGGCGGAGGCCGAGACGCGCGTTCCGCTGCTCGGGGCGATCCCGGGCGTCGGGGAGCTCTTCAAGAGCCGCTCGCAGTCGAGCTCGCGGTCGCGCTTCTACGCCTTCATCAAGCCGACTGTGATGCGCCACGAATCGTTCGACGATCTGAAGCACTACGGCCGCCCGTTCCTCGAGGAGGCCCGGGTGGACGACGGGCTGCCGGAACTCCTGCCGCGGGTGATCCGATGAGCGGCGCGTCCGCGGGCGGTGCAACGGTCGACTCGGCGGCTCCATCGCCGGAGTTCCTGTCGCTGATCTCGCGCGATTTCGCCAGGATGCATCTGATCCTGAGCGGCGGGGTCGAGGGCGACATCGAGACGCTGCTGGTCGCCGGCTCGACGGACCGGTTCGCGATCCACAACACGGGGGCGCGCCTGGGG
>DLBY01000036.1 GCA_002480345.1 Phycisphaerales bacterium UBA7812
TCGAGCACCGCGTTGTAGATCGCGTCGTTGCTGGGCGGGATCGCGTCGGCCCGCGGGTTATCGAGCAGCGCCGCGACGGCGCGCAGGACCGATCCGTGCTGCGCGATCGACTCGGTCGTCGCGGGCCCGACATCCCAGGCGTCGAGCCTGTCGCGGATCTCCCGCGCGCGCGCCGCGAGGGCCGAGAAAGTCGAGCCGTCGAGCCCTCGGGCTCTGCGGAGGTCGTCGAGCTGAGCGGCGGCCTGCTCGGCCAGCGCGCGCGCCAAGGGGCTCGGGGTGTCGCGGGAATCGGTCGCCGTCATGCGGGGCGTCTCCGTCGCGGGGTATCGGACGCTGGTTGGCATCCGGGGTCGGGTCGGGCGTCGTTCGCTCCGCCTTGCATCGGCAGAATCCGCACCCCTCCCAAAGCAACGCAGCGATCGCCCCGATATCGACGCTGTGTTCGAGTTCTGCGAGCGGAGGATCCGATGCCCGGTTCGATCTTTCTGGTGGACGACGAGTTGCATGTTGCGCAGATTCTGGGGCGGAGGCTCGAACGAGAGGGCTACACCGTCGATATCGCGCGTGACGGCGTCGAGGCATTCGAGCGGATCGTCGAAACGCCGCCTGACCTGATCATATCGGACCTCCAGATGCCCAGGCTGGATGGGATCGGGCTCGCGAGCCAGCTCGCGGAGGACCAGCGGACCTCGTCGATCCCGATCATCATGCTCACGAGCCGGGGGCATCGGGCGGACGCGGACACGATCGAGCGCACGAACATCATCCAGCTGGTCGCCAAGCCGTTCAGTTCGCACGAGATGGTCAAGCGCGTCGCGGAGGCGTTGCAGTCGACCGGATCGCCCAGCGGGGATCACCCCCCGGCGGCGGAGGCGGCCTGATGCGCGACAAGCGGAACGACCGGATTCTCGAGAACCTCGCGGAGCTGCGTCGGCGGGGCGCGCTGCTCGGGGTCGAGGTGCGTCCGCTGGATGACCCCGGGACCGATGCGTTCGGCGCGTGCGTAGGCGGGCTGGAGATCAATCCCGAGGGGCTCACGGAGGGCGTGACGCCCGGCGGGCGCGCGTTCGCGGTGTGGGTGCCCAACCGGCGCCGGGAGCACGCGGTGCTGTTCGTTCCCGAAACGAGGCTCTCGGATTCGGAGGCGGAGGGCGCCGTGCGCGCGATCTCGCTGATGGCCCGGGATCTCCTCGCGATCGGCGAGGCGGACCAGACGATGGCGGAGTACTGCGGGTACCTGGGCCAGTCGTACGAGAACATGGCGATGGTGTACCGCCTCGTGCGCTCGCTGGGCGACATCTCGTCGGCGGTGCAGATCGTCGATGAGTCCTTGCGGAACATGGTCGAGACGCTCGAGTGCGCATGGGTCGCGGCGGTGTTCGGGCGCGATACCGACCTGCTGGGCGACCTCGCGGGGCGCGTGTTCACCGCGAACGACCACGAGCCCGAGCGGCGGTACGACCACGAGGCGGTCGAGACGCTCAAGGCGTGGGGGCGGGGGGAGGAGCCCGTCATCGTGACCCCCGAGGAGAACGACGGGCTCGCGGTGGTGATCCAGCCCATCCGGCTGCGCGCGCGCGTCGTCGGGCGTCTGCTCATGGTGGGCAAGAACGACGAGGGCGGGGATGTGTCGAGTTTCGACACGCAGCTGCTCGACGCGGTCGCGGCCTGCATCTCGTCGCTGCTCGAGACGATCAAGCTCTACGCGGAGCAGAACGCGACCTTCATGGGCACGCTGCAGGCGTTGTCCAGTTCGCTAGATGCGAAGGACCGGTACACGCGTGGTCACTCCGAGCGGGTGGCGCTGCTCGCGGGGATGATCGCGCGGGGCGCCGGCTTAGGGGAGGAGGTCGCGGAGCGGTACGAGCTGGCGGGCACGCTGCACGATATCGGGAAGATCGGGGTGCCCGACGCGGTGCTGTGCAAACCCGCGAGGCTGACCGACGAGGAGTTCGCGCTCATCAAGCGTCACCCGCGGATCGGGCACGACATCCTCAAGCCCATCCCGTCGGTCCGCGACCTGCTCCCGGGGGTGCTGCACCACCACGAGCACTGGAGCGGGCGGGGGTATCCCGACGGCCTCAAGGGCGAGGCGATCCATCCGATGGCGCGCGCGCTCGCGATCGCGGACACCTTCGACGCGATGAGCAGTAACCGCGCCTACCGGAGCGCGCGGACGCGGGAAGAAGTGCTCGCGGAGATCCAGCGGTGCGCCGGGACGCAGTTCGACCCCGACCTGGTCCGCGTCTTCCTGTCGCTCGACCTGACGCCCTTCGACGAGCTGCTCGAGAAGCACGGGAGCGAGCGGGTCAACGAGCAGCCCGCGACGGGCGAGGACACCCTCGCGGCGTGAGGCGGGCCTTCGCCTGGTCGGTCGCGGGCGATCGACGCGGCGGGCTCGCGGGCGTGCTGCCCGGGCTCTCACTGCACGATCCACTCCCACGCGTCGGGCTCGATGCAGAAGGCGTTTTCCTTGTTGTAGAGGAGTTCCTCGACCTCGCGGTGGGAGAGTTGCCTGTCAATGAAGACGATGTCGCGGACGGAGCCCATCAGCGGGTCTTCGAACGAATCCCCGTCGTACCAGAGCCCCGCGGTGAGGTTGTGCGTGTTGCCCGAATCGCCCGCGTTGGGGCCCAGCCCGGTGTCGAAGTCTGTGTCTTTGAAGACTTCCTGGCCGTTCAGACAGATGCGGAGGCCCTTGCGTCCGAAGGTGACCGCGATGTGGTGCCACTCATCGAGTGTCACGCTCTTGAGTGCCTCGTCGACGGTTCCGCTCTCGGATTCGAGACGGACCCGGAGCGTGACGCCGGGGTTCGAGATGTACAGACGCAGACTCCCGGGGCCGTCATCGCCACGAATGTCCTTTGCGAGGATCGTCTGGTGATCGAAGAACCGGTCCTCGTCGACATAGAAGTGGCACATGACGGTGCCGTCGTCGAGGAGCAGCGCGGCGTGATGGGGGACGAACGCGACGGTGCCCGTTGTGTCGAAGAGGGGCGCGGGCAGGGCGTCGTACCCGGTCTCGCGGTCCGAGACGAAGGGTGTGGAATACCCTCCGTTGGTGTCGCCCGCGAGGCGTGCGGCGGTGCGTGTGCCGCTCGCGTCGTCGAGGGGCCAGTAGCCCACGGGGTCGAGGGCGAGGACGCGTCCCCGGTATTCGGTGTCGGGGCGGAGCGTCGCGGTGGCGCGGGCGGTGGCGCGGGCGCCGCCCACGGTCGCGGTCGCGGTGATGGTGAACGGGTCGGTGTCGTCGTTGTCGAGGTCGCTGTCGGTCTCGTCGGTGACCGACACGACGACCGTGTGGTCGCCGATCGAGCCGCTCCAGGATTCGTCAACGCCGAATTTGGACCGCCAGTTCTCGGTTTCCGCGATGAGTTGGACGCCGCACTCGATCGCGGACCTGGCAACGACCCGAGCCTCGGCGAGATTCGCGGACAGCGTCTGGCGGTCGGCGGCGGCGCGGCGCATCGCGAGCCCCGCGAGCGAGGCGGATGCCGCAGCGCCCGCGACGATGAGGACCAGGGGATAGATGCCTCCGCGGCGATCGAGGCGTCGGTGGGAACGCGCGCGTGTCATAACCCGAGCTCCTTGAGCAGATCGGTCAGCACGCCGTCCTTGGTGTCGCTCGGGTTGTCGGTGGTGTCACGCAGCAGATCCATCGCGGCGGTCCGGAACATGGTGATGTCCTTCCGGATGCCGCCGGGCCCCATGACGGTGACGGTGATCATCGCGGCGTTGGTGTTGTTGGTACGGAGAGCCTTGGTAAAGGGGTCGAATGGGATCACTCGGGCGGCGCGGTACCAGCCTTCGAAGCCCGGCAGGGGGTCCCCGTTGCGATCGACGGGGGGATAGGAGTCCCACTCCGCGTAGTCGAAGACGGTGGTGTATCCGGCGCGGGAGCCGCCCTGGGTGAGCCCGCCCAGCAGTTCGTCGAGCGTCTCGGTGATGCCGGCGACGAGGCCCGGTTCGTCACCGTTGCAGGGCTGGGCGCCGATCTCGGCGAGCAGGTCGTGGGCGAGCCAGGTCGCCTGGGCCTCGCGCTGGGCGATGAGCCCGCGCTCGGCGGAGGCGCCGACGAGCGCGAAGATCGCGGGCATGAGGGCGCCGACGATGCCCATCGACAGGACGACCTCGAGGAGGCTGAGCCCGCGCGGGTGTTGGGCGGTCGCGTTGCGCGGAGAACGCGGTGTTGTTGTTGCTCGTTTAGCGGACATAGGGCCTCGCGACGAGTTCGAAGGCGGCGCGGTGGATGCGACCGGTCTCCGCCTTGATGACGATGATGAGGTGGGTGCCGGTGCCCATGTTCTGCTCGAGCGTGAAGGCGCACGAAGCGAGCCTGGGGACGAGGCGGGTCGGGTCGGCGTTGTTGAGCGTGCGGAGCAGGGATGTGACCGCGGCCTGGTCGTCCTCGACCTGGTAGGTGACGCGGTCGGGGGTGTCGTCCCCGGTCTGGTCGGGGACGAGCATCGAGACCTTTCCGTTGCTCACGGCGATCTCGCTCGCGAGGGACGCGTCGGTGAGCAGGTGCTCGAAAGCGCGGTCGATCTCGTAGGCGGTCATGCCCGGGTCGTCGGTCGCGGGGATCGCGCGGAGGCTGAGCAGGAAGCCCGACATCAGCGCGGAGGCGATGATCGCGGTGAGCGCGATCGCGACGACCATCTCGACGAGGGTGAAGGCGCGGGGCCTCGGGCGCGGGCGGGCTGTCGAGGTCGCGTCGATCATCGGTAGTTCGACCCCGCTTTGAAGGCCGCGGCGTCCGCGATTGTGCCGGTCCGGATCGAGCCCTCGACGGCGTCGACGATCACGCAGCGGGTCTGGTCGCCCACCTTGAGCGCGAAGACCGCGGAGGTGCTGAAGTTGCCGAACCCGTCGATGTCGAGGGCCGAGGACGCGTCCGCGAAGTCGGTCCGGGTGAGGTCCGCCTCGAATGGTCGGTCGGTCGTGCTGAACAGCGCGATGTACTCGAGCGGGGAGAGCACCGCGGCGTTGAAGTTGTCGGCGCCCGCGTTCAGGCGGACCCGCACCATGGAGGAGCGGGCGCGGGCGGTGCTCGCGGCGTCGCGGATCGCGTCGGCGATGCGCTCGGCGCTGCCCCGCGCCCGGTACGACGCGCCCGCGGAGGCGAACCTGGGGACGGCGATCGCGGCGAGCGTCGCGATGACGACCATGACAACAACAAGCTCGGCGAGGGTGAAGCCTCGCCGAGCCCGTGGAGAATCAGATGGGTGCGCGGTGATCATCCGCGTGCGCTCCGGGAGCGGGATCAGAACTCGTCGTAGGTGGTCGACCCGTCGGAGCTTGTCTCGGTCGAGTTGGCCTTGATGGTGCCGGTCGCCTCGGTGTAGATCCAGCCGATGCCGGCGGCGTCGGCGGCGGCGATGCCGTTCGAGCCCTTGCGCGAGCCCTTGACCTTCAGCGTCGGGATGCTGTGGAGGTAGGGCCCGTAGACATGGGTCGCGTCGGCGGTCGCCTGGGCGTCGCCGTCGGCGTCGGTGTATTGGGTGAGCTGGGCGACGACGGCCGCAGCGGTGGGATAGGTGCCGTCGTGCTCGGCGGCGTAGAGCTCGATCGCGTTACGGAGGGCCGCGAGGTCGGCGATCAGGGCGCTCTCGCCCGCGCCGGAGGCGCCTCGGCTCATGCGCGGGATGGCGATGGCGCCGATGATGCCCAGGATGACGACGACGATGACGAGTTCAACCAGGCTGAACCCGCGACGCTTGATGGCGGTACCGTGACTCATGACTCGTTCTCCAAGTGGGAAAAGAACCGATTTGGAGTCTGGTTCGGCACAATCCGGGGGCGCCATGAGGGGTTGCACGGAAACAAGCAGCGCCGAGATTGAAAACGGCGTTCGGCGAACCGCACAACCGGTTAATCAAGGGCGATGAAGTGGGTCTGGGTTCCTTTTCGGACCGAGACCCCGTCGTCGCGGACCTCGAGGAGTGTGAGCCCGTCGCGCGATTCGCCCGCTCGCAGGGGGTGGCCGTCGATGAGGGCGACGCCGCCCCCGGCGCCGGTCATCACCATCGAGACGCGGTGCGTCGCTACCGGCGGGACCTCGGTCGTCATCCGGTCAGGGCCGGTCGGGCGGTCGGCTTGCGGGGAGATCGCCTCGGCGTCGACGGCGACGCTCATCGAGAGCAGCTCGCCGAACAGACCCGGGCTCGCCTCGCCCGGGGTCACCCCCTCATCGGCGGCGAGCGCATCGAGCAGGCCGTGCAACGCGTCGGGGCCTCCGCTCTCGAGTGATCCCGCGATCGCCTGTGCTTTCTTGACTTCCTGGACGACCGAGCCCAGCTCGGCGACGCCCGCGGCGGCCTTGCTGAGCAGCGTCTGATCGACGAGCAGGGCGATCCCGCCCAGCCCGGCGACCCCCAGGAGCAGTACCTTGCGATTGAGCATCCCCATGCCACGGACGATGCGATTCGTCGGTGGGGTGGGGCAACCCGCTTCGGGGAGAGATCCGCGCGACCGGTCAGTCTGTGAGGGTGATCCACTCTGCGCGGATCTGGGCCTGGACCGCGGCGCTCTGATCCGTGCGGCGGATCTCGATGTTGGTGAGTTCGAGATCGCGGGATGACTGATGGAGCGAGTGCAGGTATCGGACGAACGACGCGAAGTCTCCACGCAGCGACATGTTGATCGGCGTCCGCGCGTACCGATCGTCCCCCGCGGCTTCGCCGGGCAGGATCGAGAGCAGGTCGAGCTCGTCGGCCTGAGCCCGCGCGACCAATTCTGCGAGGCGGGCGTTGAGCTCGCTCCGGTGGCGGAGCTGCACGGGGAGCGAGGCGGCTTCCTCCCGCTGTTGGACGAGGCGTCGTGAGGCGTCCCGCACGGCGTCCATCGCGACGCGGGTTTCCTGCTGGATGGACGCGAGTTCGACGGTCCGCTGCCTCGCGTGCTCCCGCTCCGTGATCACGGGCCCCACGGCGATCACCGCGATGCCGGTGAGCACCGCGAGCGCGATCGCCCCGCCGGCCGCGTCGATTTTCATCAACAGGTTCCGTGTGTCGCTCATTCGGCTTCCCCCTCGTCCCGGTCGGTTGCGGGCCTTCCGAGTGTGCACCGGATCGCGAAGGTGAACGAGCCGCTGGTGCCCCGCCCGCTCCGGATGAGCTCGGTGCTGCTGAACACCTTTGATTGCTCGAGGGCGAGGACGAACTCTGTGACGCTGTTCTGGCTCGAGGTTCGTCCGTTCAGCCCGACGGTGTACGCCTTGTGGCGTTCCGATTCTCCGTCGACCGGCTCGAGCACGAAGCCGTCGAGCGTGATCGTGCCTGCGCCGACGCGGGAGATATACGCGAGCAGGATGCTCCAGTCGGGGTGGACCGTGGCCCGCTCGTAGGCCCCGAGCCTGGCTTCGACCTTCTCGAGTTCGGACCCGATCGCCTGCTGCTCGGCGATGACCTCATCGAGGCGTGCTCGCGCGGCCTGCAGCGCCTCCGCGGTGGCGCTCCCGTCGGAGAGCAGTGTGAAGCGTGCGCCCAACGCACCGATCGCGCCCGCGAGCGCCGTCGCGAGGTTGATCCCGGTCCAGAGCACGCGCCGTTGTGAGGCGATGCGCCGGCGCCGGCGGGGCGCGGGGGTGAAGGACATCGCGTCGTTCATGCGGCGGCTCCCTTCGGCGTTGCGGCACTGCCGGCGATGCCGTGCGCGGCGAGCGCCGAGGCGATCGCGAAACACGGCCC
>DLBY01000011.1 GCA_002480345.1 Phycisphaerales bacterium UBA7812
CGAGATCCGCACGCCGCTCAACGCGATCATGGGCTATTCGGGCCTGCTCGCGGACGACGCGCTCGACGCGCGCGTGCGCGAGGAATACGCGGGGATCGTCAGCCGGAACGGGGAGCATCTCGCGACCGTCATCGACGATGTCCTCGACCTCTCCAAGATCGAATCGCAGCGGCTGATGATCGAGCGCGTGCCCTGCTGCATCGGGACGATCGTGAACGATGTTGCGATGCTCATGCGTCCCAGGGCGGAGGAGCGCGGCGTCGAGCTCACCTGCAGCGCCACGGGACCCATCCCGGACCGGGTGATCGCCGACCCGACGCGGATCCGCCAGGTCCTGCTCAACCTGGTGAGCAACGCGGTGAAGTTCACCGAGCGGGGGTCGGTCTGGATCCGCGTCAACACGGAGGAAGACGGGGGTGCCGGACGCCTGATCCTCGAGGTCGCCGACACCGGGATCGGGATGTCGCCCGAGCAGTGCGAGCAGGTCTTCGAGCCCTTCCGGCAGGCGGAGCCCGGCACGACGCGCCGGTTCGGGGGCACCGGGCTGGGCCTGACAATCTCCCGCTCGCTCTGCGAATTGATGGGCGGATCCCTGCGTGTGTCGAGCGTCGAGGGTGAGGGCTCGGTGTTCACCGCGGAGTGCGCGGTCACGGTCCCCGCGGAAGCGCGATGGTCCAGGCGTCTCGAATCGGCCCGCTCGGCGGACGAGGAGCGCGAGACAGCGCCCGCGCTGCGCGGTCGCGTCCTGATCACCGACGACTCGGTGGACAACCGACGCCTGCTGCGGGTCTTCCTGCAGAAGATGGGCCTCGCGTGCGAGGAGGCGGAGGACGGCCTCGTCGCGATCCAGAAGATCGAACGCGCCGACGCGGAGGGTGAGCCCTTCGACATCGTGCTCATGGATCTCGACATGCCCCGCTGCGACGGGGAGACCGCGATGAAGCGTTTGCGCGGCCCCTTCCCGGATCTGCCGATCGTCGCGCTGACGGCGCACACCACCTCGGGCATCCGCAAGCAACTGCTCGCGCGCGGGTTCGACGACTACGCGTCCAAGCCCATCAAGCGCGAGGCGCTGCGGGACCTCTGCGAAAAGTGGCTCGGCAACAACGCCCGCCGAGCGGCGTGACCACCCATCCCCGGCTCGTATCCCTCTCGTTTGCGACGCCGATCCCCCCTAAGGGTGGTAACAAAGCCCTGATTTATGGCAAGATCAGGGTATTGGTTTGGTAAAAATCATTGAATTCTGGTATGGTCCACCTCCCGGGGTTGGCGCGGGTCCGAGGCGGACTCCGCAGCAAGGGAGGCCGGCATCATGCGTCGCTGTGGTTTTACACTCATCGAGCTTCTCGTGGTCATCGCGATCATCGCGTTGCTGATCGGGATTCTGCTGCCCGCGTTGTCGGCGGCGCGTGGGTCGGCGCGACGCGTCGTCTGCACGACGAACCATCGCACGCTGATGCAGGCGAGCCACATGTACGGCAACGATTGGCGCGACGCGATCCCGGACCCGAACTGGGGCGAGGGCGGGCCGGCGCAGGCCCGCTACGCCGACGGCACCTATCGGCGGGGCTGGCTGCTCCACCCGATCCTCTGGGATATCGCCCTGGGAAACCGGGCGATCACGGGTGAGCACCCCCTCTATCCGCGCAAGGGGCCCGAGTCGGGCGTGCTCTGGGACTACCTCGACGGCCCGCAGCCCACGGTGAGCTTCAGCGGGCGGTGGACCCAGAACGATCCGAATTTCAACGAGATCTTCAGCCGGATCCGGATGTGGGCGAGGCAGGAATCGGTCGGCGCGAACTCGGATGTCGCGATGATGTACCGGTGCCCCGAGGATTTCGCGGAAGACGAATGGCGCGGCACGCAGAACCTGACGAGCTACCTGATGAACGGCGCGGTGCGCGCGTTCGGCGCCCGGGATGATTCCTACACCATCGATCAGATGCGGGGGGATTCGATCATCTTCTGGGGGAACGAATCACGCTTGCCCGACGGGACGATCGATCCCGCGGGGTGGAACGACGGCTCGAGCTGGCCAAGCGAGAACAACACGGGCCTCGCGGCGCGGCACGGCAAGGGCGCCCCGGTCGGAGTCGTGGACGGATCGACGACATTCATCACCGACCAGCAGTTCGAGCAGTGGACCTTCCGCACCGGGGAGACGCCCGGGCAGTTCCGCCCCAACCCGCTGTGGTGCGACCCGCAGCACCCCGAGGGCGGCAACCGCCCGGGCTGGCAGCCCTGATCGTGTCCCGCTGCGAGCCTCGCGGCGGACGCTGGTGCAGGGGGATCGCTCAGGTCCCGCAGCCGATGGTGAACAGGTCGACGAACACCGCGATATCCGACAGATCGTTGAGCCCGTCTCCGTTCAGGTCCGCGGTCGGGGAACCCGCGAGGAACGCGCCCACGAAGGCGACGAGGTCCGCGAGGTCGAGCGTCGCGAAGGGTGCGGCGAGATCGGCAGCGCTGCAGGGCACGGGCGGGGCGCCGACGGCGGTCAGCACCGAGGTCGGCGAGAAGTAATCGAGGTCCGGAGCGAAGATATTCGTGTTAAGCACGAAGTCGATCGGTGTGCCATCCGCGAGGACCGCGTCGAGGGCGATGTTTCGCTCATCGATCACGAGCCGCTCTCCGGGAGCGATCGGGACCGGCACCCCGTCGAGGGAGAGGGCGCGGACGACGAGTTCCGCGGAGGTCCCCGAGCCGGTGAGCCCGAAGCGGTCGCCCACCGTGCCCCCCGAGATGACGATCGACGAATCGCGCAGCAGCACGGCGTTGGACCCCAGGTGCCCGCCGTTCTGGATGATCTGTGTGCCGATCGCGTTGAGTGTCGAGCCGATCGACCCGCCCGAGATCAGCAGCGTGCCGCCGTTCTCGATCCGGAGCGCATTGCCGATCGATCCCCCGACGATTTCAACGCTGCCCCGGTCGCGGACCGTGAGCCCGTCGCCCACGGCGCCCCCGACGACCCGCAGCGAGCCCCCCTCGGGGAGCGTTGCGTCGTCGCCCACGGCGCCACCTTCGACGAGCGTGTCACTCGCGAGGTCCCGCGCTTCGGGCCACTCCCCGGCGCGGATCGTGAGTGTCGAGGCGTCGAAGAAGTCGATACCGCCGGAGATCGAACCGCCGAGGAACTCGACGGAGGCCGAGTCGTACGCGTCGGCGAGCTGGAGCGTGCCCCCGTCGATGATCAGGGCGGCGTTGCCCGAGAGGTCGAGGCGCTCGAGCACGCCCCCCGCGAGGCGGACCGTCCCACTGTCGGTGTCGAGTCGATCGACGACACCCCCCGTGATGTCGATGTCGGTCCCGAAACGCGCGTAGACCTGGGGGAACAGAAACCCGCCCTCGACGCGGAGCGTGCAGCGGAGCAGTCTGATGTTGGGGGCGAGCCCCACCGACTGGAACGACCCGCCCCGGACCGTGATGTCGGCGTTCGCGGCGACGAGCCCCACGCCAACGACGCCGTCCTCGACGAGGATCGTCCCGCCCGCGACGCGGTAGCCCTGCGGCAGGAATCCCCCGTCTTGCAGCACGAGCGTCTGTCCGGGTCGGAGCCCGCCCTCCGGGGGGAGCTCGCTCGGGACGACGATCGGGTCGGTGACGAGCCCGGGGAGCGTCGCGCTCGCGAGCGACAGCGGCGCGAGCGGTGTCGAGAGGGGGACCTCTTCGATGAGCACGCTCCCGTCGCTCAGCGTCGCGGTCAACACATCGCCCGGGAGCGCGTCGGGCGGGATGATGTCGACACTCGCCCCGGCGTAGGTGAACTCGCCGCCCGCGAGCGTGACGGACGCGCCCTCGCTCCAGAAGAGATCCTCGACGACACCGCCGCGGAGCTGGACAACCGCGCCATCCCCGACGAGGAGCGACTCGATGAGGCCCCCATTGATCGTCGCGGCGCTCCCGCTGCCGAACACGAGCCCTCCCAGGCTCGTCGCGTCGAAGTCAACGACGCTCCCTTCGCCGAAGAGGGTGGATCCGATGACGCCGGACTGGGGTTGCGCGGTGAGGACGACATTCGAGAGCGCGCTGCCGGTCGCGTCGGCGACCATCGAGCCGCCTTGGTTCAGGTTGACCGCGGAGCCGCCGAAATCGAAGAAGCGCGGGATCTGTCCGCGGAACTCGACGGACTCGCCGACAGTGCCCAGCTCGCCCGAGAAGTTGATGTTGAAGACCGTGCCCGGCTCGAGCACGAAGGGTTGACCAAGGAACGACCCCGCGAACAGGTCGGCCTCGGTGAGCGTCTCTCCCGGACCGACTTCGACCACCTGGGCCGAGACTGTCGATCCCGCGGACAGAACCAGCGCGGCGAGCGAGAGACGCGTGATGTGTGCGTGCATAAAGACCCCGTTTCCCCCCACGGGTGTCCCTGATCTCACAACCTACCGGGAAGTTGGTGCCCGGCCAAGGCTGTTTTCATAAGAAGATCTGAGGCGCACAAAGGAGGGCGTCGTTCGGCGCTCACGCCGTCGCGACGGTCGCGGGCGGCAGGTGCCACTCCGCGTTCTGGTCCTTGCCCTCCGCGAGGTACCACTTGACCATGCGGTCGATGCCCTCTTTGAGAGGGACCTTGGGGGTGTACCCCGTCGCGAGCACCTTGTCGGCCTCGTACTTGGTCTGCATGCAGAAGAGCTTCTTGATGCGGGCCGTCGAGATGGGCAGGTTCTTGCCCGTCAGCTTGATGACGACATCGAACGGGACACCCGCGAGCAGGCCCAACCAGAGCGGGACGGTGATCGGGTTGCTGGACTTGCCCAGGCTCTCGCGGATCGTGATCGCGATCTCGGCGCTGGTCAGGTCGGGCTTGTCGATCCAGTTGTACGGGTCGTAGTTGGCGCGCTGCGGATAGTCCCAGAGGTGGAGCGTCGCGTCGACGATGTTCTCGACATACGAGAGCGACTTGATGTTGCTCGCCTTCCCGAACTGGGCGTACTTGCCCGAGTGGATCTGCCGGATCAGCGAGTACATGTTCGCGAAGTTGTTGGGCCCGAAGGTCACCGTCGGGCGGATCGTCAGGCAGCGGCGCTGCTTGCCCGCGTCGTTCGCACCCTTCTCTGTCCACGCCATGAAGACCTGCTCGCCCGCCCACTTGCTGCCGCCGTAGGGGTTGAAGAAGTCCTTGGCGCTGTCTTCCGTGACGGGCTCGGGCGCGTGCCCGTAGATCGCGACCGTCGAGTAGAAGGTCAGCTCGCCCACGCCCGCCTTGTCCATCGCGTCGGTGAGCACGCGGGCGCCGTTCTCGTTGACATCGTAATAGGTATCGTGCTCGATCCCGAAGTCGTGGTGCGCCGCGGCGAGGTGGACGACATGGTCGACCGGCTCGCCGAAGTGGTTGAGGGCCCGCTCGACCGCGTTCGGGTCGCGGACATCGCCCCGGACGAACGGGGACTGGGCGACGGGGCCGCTGGGTTCGACAAGGTCGAGGTTGACGATCTCGTGGCCGCGCGCGCTGAGCTCGCGGTGGAAATACCCACCGATGAACCCGGACCCGCCTGTCACCAGAATCTTCACGCTCGTTTCCTCATCCCTCGGGGTGGCCCCGCGGGAGCCGGAGTTTAGGGCATGCGCCGCCCGGGTTTCGGGGTAGACCCGCCCCGGATGGGATTTGTCGGCGAGTTCCTACGAGGGGTTGACCCGAACTGTTCGGTCCGCGATGGAGCGACGCGTCCGAGAACCCGCTCAGCGGAGCGGGTAGACCAGCGGGGTGAGCAGCACGCACGCGATCCCGATCAGCAGCGTCAGCGGGCCGCCGAACCGGGTGTAATCGCGCCAGCGGTACCCGCCCGGCCCCATGACCATCAGGTTCGTCTGATAGCCGATCGGGGTCGAGAACTCGCAGGACGCCGCGATCGCGATCACGATCGCAAAGGGCATCGGGTTCAGGCCCGCCTGCTCCGCGACACCCATCGCGATGGGGAACATCAGCACCGCGGCGGCGATGTTGGTCATCGTCGCGGTGAACAGCACCGTCATCAGGTAGATCACCCCGAGGATCGCGACGGGACCCCAGGGCTCCGCGAGGCCCACGATGCCGTGCGCGAGCGACTCGGCCGCCCCGGTCTGCTCCATCGCGCGCCCGATCCCGAACGCGGCGCCGATCGTCACGAGCACCTGCCAGTCGACATTCGCGCGCGCCTGGGGCCCGGTGCAGCACCGGGTGAGGATCGTGAGCCCCGCCGCGGCGAGCGACGCGGTGAGCGGGGTGACGACGCGCGTCGTGATCGCGACGACCAGCAGGCCGAGGATCGCCAGCGCGATCCATGCCCGCTCGTGCCTGGGCGAGGCGGTCTCGGCGCGCTCCGTCGCGAGATAAAAATCCCGGCTCTCGCCGTGCCGCGCGATGAAGTCCTTGTCCGTCTCCAGCAGCAGCGTGTCGCCCGCCTGCAGGACGATCGAGCCGATCTTGCCCGCGAGTCGGTGCCCGCGCCGGTGGACCGCGACGACGACCGCGTTGTAGCGCGTGCGGATGCCGCAGTCGCGGATGCTCCGCCCGATCAGCGAACTCGACGCGCTGACGACGACCTCCGTCACGGTGAGCTGCGAGCGGTTCCCGATCGCCCCCTGCTCGTCGGTGATGGGCACCAGCCCACGCGTGCGCTGCAGGTCGACGACGGATTCGAGATTGCCCACGAAGTTGAGCACATCGTCCGCGAGCAGTCGCTCGTCGGGGTCCACCGCGACGATGCTCCGCTCCCCGCGGTCGACCCGCGCCAGGAACAGGCCGGGCAGGTTGCGGAGGCCCGCCTGCTCGATGGACCGCCCCGCGAGAGCCGACCCCTCGGGCACGCGCATCGCGACCATGTACTGCCTGCGCTGCGCCGGGTCGGTCGGGTGGGTCGCGTCGCCTTCGGGCAGCAACCGCCTCCCGAGCAGCAGCATGTAGCCCAGCCCCAGCGCCGCGAGCGGGAGGCCCACGGGGGTGAGGGTGAACATGCCCATCGACACCGCGGCGCCCTCGTGCAGGAACGCGCCGGTGTTGAGAAGGTCCGCGACGACGATGTTCGTGCTCGTGCCGATCATCGTGCACACCCCGCCCAGGATCGACGCGAACGAGAGCGGCATGAACAGCTTGCTCGCGGGGAACCCGCCCCGGCGCGCCACCCCGGAGAGCGTGGGCAGGAACATCGCGACGATCGGCGTGTTGTTCACGAACGCGCTGACCCCCGCGACGGGCAGCGTCAGCCTCGCCTGCGTCTCCAGCAGGCTCTTGGGACGACCCAGCAGGCGGCTCACCAGCATCGTCGTCGCGCCCGTTTCCTTCATCCCCGCCGCGACGATGTAGAGCAGCCCGACCGTCGCCAGCCCTTGGTTGGCAAATCCCCCCACCGCCGCCGCAGGCTCCACGAGCCCCAGCAGCACGCACCCCGTCAGCACGCCCATGAGCACGATGTCGGTGCCGAAGTGCTTGATGACGAGCACCGCGACCATGCCGAGGAGCAGGATCGCCATCGCCCAGGGCTGGTATGGATCGGGGAGAGCCGGGAGCATGGATCTTTAGTATCGGCGATTCCGCCCCATCGGGTCAGCCGATCCGGGCCCGGCGCCGCCCCGCGTCACCGCCCGATGCCCAGCGACTCGATCGCCCCGATCAGCAGCCCGTGCAGGCGGGGCGGGGCGCAGACGATGCCCTTGTTGGTCTCCAGCCCGCGCCCGTGGGAGAAATCGAGCTCGCGACCGAAGACATCGCTGACGGCCGCGCCGCTCTCCGCCGCGATCAGCGACCCCGCCGCGTGGTCCCAGATCCGTTCGATGTACCCCTTGCGGGTTGGGAGGCGCAGGTAGGCGTCCGCCTGTCCCCGCGCGACGACCGCGTACTTGCACTGGCTATCCAGTCGCACGGGCTCGCCCACCGCTTCCCCGTGCTCGGTGCGCAGCACCTCGAGGATCTCGCCCACCTTGCCCAGGTCGGTGTGCGCCTTCTCGACCGAGGCGCAGACCGCGATCTCTTCGCCCGCGTCGTGGTCGAGGCGGGTCAGGCGGATGGGCTTGTCAGCCGCATCGCTCCCGGAGGTCTCGTAGACCCCCTCGTTGCGCATCGCCATATAGAGGCAGCCCTCCGAGTCGGGCACATCGAGCGGCTCGCCCATGTCGCGGGGCAGGTTGGGGCAGCCCATCACCCCCACCGTCGGGGTGCCGTCCTCGATGAACGCGAGCGCGATCGCGTACTGCTGGTTTCGCAGGAAGCCCTTGGTCCCGTCGATCGGGTCGAGCGTCCAGAACCCCGCGTGCTTCGTGTCCCCGCTCCCGAGGTCGATCGCCTCGAGCAGGCCATCCTCATCGAGTTCGGGGCGCACCTCGCGGGCCGCCGCGAGTGTCGCCTCGAGGTGGGGACGGTGCTCGTCGGCGCGCAGGAACGCGCTCGCTTCCTCCGCGACCAGCGAGATCTCCCCCAGGCGATCGCGGAGCTCGAGCGCCACGATCGCCTGGCTCGCGAAGTCCGCGACCGTCACCGGACTTTTGTCGTCCTTGGTGATCGAGCGCACCTGTTCGAGCGCCCCCTGCACCTCGCGGCAGACGCCCGCGGCGCTCACCACGGCACAGCGGGCGGCCTCCATCATCGCGGCGTGATCGT
Organism: Phycisphaerales bacterium UBA7812; assembly: GCA_002480345.1. Taxonomy (GTDB): domain Bacteria; phylum Planctomycetota; class Phycisphaerae; order Phycisphaerales; family UBA1924; genus UBA1926. Next base: position 8,570 of record DLBY01000011.1, read on the forward strand.
GCTTCATGCTGACCTCCCGGACCTTCCGCGGCAGATTCCGCGAACTTCCTGACGGACGATAGCCCCGGCGGCATCCCCACAGGCGGGGCGCATCGCTCCGCACGATCCGGAATCCCGGACCGAGTCGAAAAAAGCAGCGCCGGTGCGCACCCGTTCGCCGCGAAAAGCGTCGCGCGGGTCGGGGCGCCGGCAAGGGGGAAACACGATGGACCCGAAGATCAGGATCATCCTTGCCGCCGCGGGCGCCGCCGCGGGTCTGGGCCTCGCGATCTACTTGGGATACAACGCGCTGGGCGCAGGCCGCACGGTCCGTTCCGCGGACCAAGCCGCGCGCGCCCAGCCTTCGCCCTCGGCGGCGCCCGCAGAAGGGCCGAGCACCGGGCAGCGCGTCGAGATCGAGGGCCCGCCCCCCGAATGGATGCAGGCCAACCTCGAGCGCGCGCAGGCGTACCAGGACGCATTCGAGTTCCCGGATCGCGACGCCGCGAGGCGGGCGTTCGAAGACGGCGCGGGACAGCTCGCGCTCGACGCGGAGACCGACGACGCGCTCGAGGGCGTCACCCTCGCGCGGCGGCGGGGGCTGATCGAATCCTGGGCCGCGTTCATGCAGCCCCTGCTCGCGGGGGACCGGGACAGCTTCGTGCGCACGCTGACCGACATGGGCGCCTCCAACCCGGACGCGGGCGGCGCGCTCTTCGATCGTCTCACGGGCTATCTCGCCGACGCGCGGCTCGCGATGGGCGCCGCCCGCATCCGCTCCGTCGATGCCACCCGGCAGGGGGCCGTCCCGATGGGCATGCCCGACATGCCGGGCGTGCCCGGTGGTGTCACCGCGATCCCGATCATGGTGGGCGTCATGGAAACGACCAACGACGAGACGGGGGAGACGACGACCGTCCGCGAGATGAGCATCCCGTTCTCCTCGGTGTTCCCCGCCGCGGCAGAAGCGGCGCGGAACGGCGCGCGCACCGCAGAGGTCTGGGCGCCCGCGAAGCTCGCGTCGACGCGGGGCGACACCGCCGACCTCGGGCCCTCGATGTACTTCGTCCTCGACGACGCGTCGGGGCGCTGGCAGCCCGTCGCGATGCGGTTGGCGCTGGTGTCCGAGGAGGCCTCGTCGAAGCTGCAGTCGATGATGCGCAGCCGACGCGAGGCGACGCAGGATTGATGAGAGACCGAC
>DLBY01000045.1:0-8238 GCA_002480345.1 Phycisphaerales bacterium UBA7812
TTCGCGGGCTTGAGGTCGCGGTGGATCACGCCCGCGACATGCGCGGCGCTCACGCCCTCGCAGATCTTGACGAACATCGCCAGGCGATCGCGCAGCACGCGCGGGCCCAGCACCGTCGTCCGCGCCGCGGAGGGCGAATCGGGGTCCACGCCCGCGGACTCGCGCGCCCGCTCCGCGTCGCGGCGCCACTCGCGGATGATCGCGTCGAGGGGCTGGCCCGCGATGTAGTCCATCGCGTAGTAGACCGATCCGTCCTCGGTCACCCCGCTGTCGTGCACGCCCACGATGCCCGGGTGCTCGAGCCGACCGAGCACCTGCACCTCGAGATCGAACCTCGCGCGCCCGGCGCTCCCGCCCGTCGCGCCGCGGTGCATCAGCTTGATCGCGACGGTCCGCCCCGTCGAGGGCTGCTCCGCCTTGTAGACCACGCCCTGACCGCCCCGGTGGATCTCCCCCTTGAGCACATACCCCGGGAAATAGTTAATCGGCAGGTCGCGCTGCGTCCCCGTCCCGCGTCCCCCGCCCGCGATCGCGGTCACCTCGTCCGCCTGCCGGAACGCGTCGAGGATCAGGTCTCGGTCCCGCCCCCCGGAGGGCGCAGCCGCCCCGTCCGGGCCTTCCCGCGTGAACGCCTCGAAGATGTCGGTCTCTCCGTCGTATCCCACGGGCTCGACCTCCAACGACCGCCCGGACGAACCCCGGGGGTCCTCGGGTCGCGATGACCCCGAACACGCGGGCCCGGCGTCCCCAGCCGACGCCGGACCCCGGTCCTCCCGAAAACGCAAGCCGGGAACGCCGCTCACGCGCCGATTCCGGTCCAATCTCGCCTCCCCTTCACAAAGGGGAAGAACACCTACCCAACCGAGAAGAACTTCGACTCGCTGGGGAGCAGGTCACGCAACCGATCGTGCGCCCTCGCCCGCAGCATGTAGACCGCGCCCTCGCTCCGGTTCAGTTCCGCCGCGAGTTCGCTCGCGGACCGCCCCTGCAGGTCGTAGAGCTTGATGACCGTCGCGTAATCGGGGGGGAGGCGCTCGAGGACCGATGCGAGCGCCGAGCGGATCTCGTTCCCCGCGGCCGCCGCGCTCGGCGTCGTCACCGTCACCCCGATCATCTCGATGAGCGACTGCATCGCCTCCCCGTCGGCGCCGCGCTTGCCCGCGGTCTCGACCCTGTTGCGGGGGTTGGGACGCTTATCGGCCTCGATCATGCGCACCGCGTCGATAAGGTTGTTCTCCGCGAGGCGGGTCATCCAGGAGAGGAACCCGTGCGCGTTCCCGTCGGTGAAGGTCTCGAAGCGGGTGACGACCTCGAGATAGGTCACCTGCATGACATCGTCCTCGTCGAGCGAGGCGCGGAGGTAGGCGGTGATTTTCGGCGCGATCCGCGCGCGCACCCGCGGGGCGCACGCCTCGAGGAGCGCCAGCAGCGCCGGACGATCGCCCGCCTTCGCCTTTTCGAGCAGCCCGTCGAGTTGGGGGTCCGTCTCGCCCATCGCACGCGAGTCTATCAGCCCGGCGCGGGGACGCCGACGCGCCGAGGGTCCCACCCGCTATCCTCCAGCGGGTCAACGCCCCGGATCACGGGGCCCCTGAGGTCCTCCGCAGATGAACGCCGCGAGTTATCCCGATCCCGCCGACGCGGGCCCCGTGCCCGAGCCCCGCATGCGGACGCTGCGGCTCGAAGCGATCGCGGGCCCCCCGCTCGATCAGATCACGATCACGCCCGATCAGCCTGTGGTGCTGGGTCGGTCCTCGAATGTGGACCATCAACTCGCGGACAAGACCGTCTCGCGCCGGCACTGCCGCGTGCTGCGCCGGGGCGTGAACTGGCTCCTGACGGACTTGGAGAGCCGGCACGGGACCTATCTCAATGGGATGAAGCTCGAGCCCGAGCAGCCCGCGCCCCTCGCGGACGGGGACCTGGTCCGCATCGGGCCCTGGACGCTCCGCGTGATCGACGAGCGCGACCGGAGCACGAGCCTCCCGACGACCAACGACCTCGCGACCACGAGCCACCGCGTGCAGCGGGTGCCGGTCCGCGAGCTGCGGTCCGTCGCCCAGCAGCGCCTGGACCTGCTCATCGAGTGCGCCGCGGGCATCAACGCCGCGACGAGCGAACGCGAACTGGGCGAGCGGGCCCTCGACGCCGTCACCCGCGGGACCGGGTTCAAACGCGCCGCGTTCATCAGGCAGGTCAGCGCGTCGGGGGATGTGCAGGTGCTGGCGGCGGTGACGCCGCAGTCGATCGCCGACCTCGAGCGCGGCGAAACGCCCTTCGTGGATCCCAGCAAGGGGTTCAGCTTCTCCCGCTCGCTCATCAACGCGGCGAGCAACGGGGAGATCGTCCGCATGACGGGCGAGAGCGGGTCGAACTACGGGGAGAGCATCGTCCGCCTGGGCATCAGCAGCGCCCTGTGCGCCCCCATCATGCTCGGCACGAGCGTGGAGGCGTACATCTATCTCGACGCCCGCGATGCGCAGGACGCGATCGCCCAGGACGCCGCGGCGTTTTGCCAGGCCGTAAGCCGGATGTGCGGGCTGGCGCTCGCGAACCTGAAGCGGATCGTGCTGGAGAAGAACAGCGCGCGCATGCTCGAGGAGATCCGCGCCGCGCGCGAGGCGCAGATCCGCCTGATGCCCGAGCCCTCCGGGACGCTGGGCCCGTTCGAGTACGCGATGGTCAACCAGCCGGGGAGCACCGTCGCGGGCGATCTGTTCGATGTCGTCCCGCTCGCCGACGGGAAGCTCGCCTTCTTCCTGGGCGATGTCATGGGCAAGGGCGCGGGCGCCGCGATCCTGATGGCAACCATCCAGTCCGCCCTCCGCAGCGCCCTCGCGCACGGGGACGCCCCCCACGAAGCGATGATGCGCACCAACGAATCCGCGTGCGCACGCAGCGGGGACGGGGAGTTCCTCAGCCTCTTCCTGGGCGTCATCGACCCCGAGGCCCAGCGACTCGATTTCGTGGACGCCGGGCACGGGCTCTGGCTCCTCGCCGAAGCGGGCGCGCCCGCCCGCCGAGTCGCCTGCGAGGGCGGGCACCTCCTGGGCATCCAGGAGGACGCACAGTACATCACCGAATCCGCGCCCTTCCCCCCGGGCTCGCGCGTCCTCGCCTTCAGCGACGGATTGGTCGAGCAGCCCGACCCGCGCGGCGAGCAATTCGGGTTCGACCGCGCGATCGGTGTGCTCACAGGGACGAGCACCCCGGCAGACGATGTCGCGGCGCTGAGCGCCGCCCTCCGCGAACACGCGGAAACCGATCGCTACGCGGACGACCTGACCGTCGCGAGCATCCGACTCAACGACCGATAAAAACCGTTTTTCCGACCCCTGTGGCGATTGACCACCGAACCCCTTGCCTTTCACGCCCGCTTCTGGCAGACTGCTGACCCCGGGGTCGCGGTCCTGTCGATCCGGGGTCTCATGGGTCTTGTGGGGGAATGTGTTGGTTCTACTGCGGCTGCCGCAGAGGGGATGATTGCATGAACACGATTCTGTCTCGCGCATGGGGCCTCGCGGCCGCGGCGCTCAGTGTTTCACCCGCCGTCGCGATCGACATCGATGTCCGCGAAGTCGATTCTGCCGCCGACGCGGTCGCGACCGCGTTCGCGCCGGCTCGCTACCGCACGCTGAGCGCGGGGGAGCCCGTGCTGATCCAGGGCCTGCTGCTCGACGACCGTCGCGTGGATCTCGAACTCGAGCCCTTCGATGTCTGGACCGATGACGCGGTCTTCCTGATCGATGACAACCCGCACGCGCGTCCCGCGATCACCCTCCTGCGAGGCCGGGTCGCGGGCGAGGACAACTCGCTCGTCGTCGTCGGCATGGGCGCCCACGCGACCAACGGGTTCATCGAGACGAACGGCAAGACCTTCAGCCTCTCCACGGGCCCGTGGGACGGGGCGCCCGCGGAGCCGACCGACCTGATGCTCACCGACCTCGCGGACATCCGCCTCGCGGAGGGCCGCCCGACCTGCGCAATCGACGAGGGCAACTTCGATCAGTTCGCGCCGCTGGGGCAGCCCGTGTACGACGAGGCGCAGCTCGCCGCGACCGGCGCCAACCGCGGGACGGCGCCCTGCCGCGTCGCGCGGATCGCGATCGACACCGACTGGGAGTGGACCTCGGAGCGCTTCGGGGGCAACGCCGAAGCCGCCGCGGAATACTCGCTCTTCCTGATGGCCGCGATCAGCGAGGTCTACCAGCGCGATGTCAATGTCCGCCTGGTCGTCCCGTTCCTCCGCACCTTCTCGAGCAATGTCGACCCGTACAACGGCTCGACCGAGCCCGACCCGCTCTTCCAGGTCCGCGACCACTGGCGCGCCGCGATGCAGCATGTCGAGCGCGACCTCACCCACCTGTTTACCGGCGCCAACACCTCCTACGGAGGCGTCGCCTACCTCAGCGTCATGTGCAACCAGCAATGGGGCTTCGGCGTCTCGTCCTACATGGACGGCTCGTTCCCCTACCCCCTCCAGCAGAACAGCGGGCAGAACTGGGACCTCGTCGTCGTGAGCCACGAGCTCGGGCACAACTTCGGCACCGGGCACACCCACGATTCCTACTCCCCCACCATCGACGATTGCGGCAACGGCTGCGTCGGTGACCTCAACGGCACCATCATGTCCTACTGCCATGTCTGCGCAGGCGGGCTGCCCAACATCGACCTGCGCTTCCACCCGCGCGTCCAAGAACGCATCCTGACCTACCTCGATGTCGACGCGCCCTGCAGTCTCCAGCCCGCCCCCGCCGCGCGCGACGACAACGCCCGCGCCATCCCGGGCGAGCCCGTCGATATCTTCGTGCTGGGCAACGACAACGCCTCGGACTGCGCACCGGTCGGCCTCGCCTCCGTCGAGTCCCCCACCCCGGGCGGCGCGACCGTGACCATCGAGGGCTGGGACAACCCCACGGGTGACCCCACGGGCTTCTTCCTCCGCTACACCGCTGCGCCCGACCAGTCCGGCGCCGACGCCTTCACCTACACCACCACCGCGGGGCAGACCGCGACGGTCAATGTCGACATGATCGAACTGCTCCAGCCCGAGTTCGTGCCCGTCCCCAGGCCCGGCCTGCAGGCCGCGTGGTACGACATCGGGGGCGGCAACGCCGTCGTGCCCGATTTCACCGGGCTCCAGCCCGTCCAATCGGGCATCGTCCCGAACCTCAACTTCCCCTCGACCAACGGCGCCGCCGTCGGCGGTCCCCTGAGCGACAACATCGGCGCCGTCTTCGAGGGCTACCTCAAGGTCCCCGCGTCGGGCCTCTACACCCTCGAACTCGAATCCGACGACGGGTCCCTGCTCTACATCGGTGATGAACTCATCGTCGACAACGACGGCCTGCACGGCATGCAGACCGCGGGCGGCACCGTCGCGATGCTCGAGGGCACCCACCCCGTCCGCGTCGAGTTCTTCGAGAACGGGGGCGGCGCGGGCCTGATCATGCGCTGGTCGGGCCCCGGTGCCACGGGCGTCGTGCTCGCCAACCAGGTGGTCTACCCCGACCCCTGCCCCGCGGACCTCGCGAACCCCGAGGGCGTGCTCGACCTCGCGGACATCAACCTATTCGTCTCCGCGTTCCAGATCGGGCTCCCCGACGCCGATCTCGCGGCGCCGCAGGGCGTTTTCGACCTCGCGGATGTCGTCGCGTTCGTCGCGTCCTTCACCAGCGGCTGCCCGTAACCGCGCAGCCCACCCGCTGATCATCCACCGAGCCCGTCCCCGAGGGGGCGGGCTTTTTCGTGCGCTCACACCGTCCCGAACAGGCGGTCCCCCGCGTCCCCCAGCCCCGGGCGGATGTAGTTGTTCTCGTCCAACCGATCGTCCAGCGCCGCCGCGTACACCGGGACATCGGGCATCTCGTCTTCCAGGCGGCGCACGCCCTCGGGAGCCGCGACGAGGCAGATCATCCGGAGGTCGGTCGCCCCCGCGTCGCGGAGCATCCGGATCGCCGCGACCGCGGACCCCCCCGTCGCGAGCATCGGATCGACGAGGATGACGGGCCCCGCGTCCAGGTCGCGCGGGAGCTTGTTCAGATACGCCTTGGGCTGGAAGGTGCGCTCGTCGCGCGCGAGCCCGAGGTGCCCCACCCGCGCCTCGGGCATCAGGTCGAGCACCCCGTCGGTCATGCCCAGCCCCGCCCGCAGCACCGGCACCACCGTAATCTTCCGGTCGATCCGCGCCGCCCTCGTCCGCTCCATCGGTGTGTCGATCTCGACCGGCACCGTCTCGAACGAACGCGTCACCTCGTACACCATCAGCCCCGCGATCTGCGCCATCAGCGCCCGGAAGGGGCGGAACCCCGTGTCCGATTCACGCAGGTAGCTCAGCTTGTGGCTGATGAGCGGATGATCGAACACCACCAGATTCGCGAAGCCGTGACCAGTCATGCCCCAAGTCTACCGACGCCCGTCGGGGCGCACCCCGATCCACCCCCTCGCCTTATCCTGCCGACCATGCCCGACGACACGACCCACGCACTCCTCGACACCGCCCTCGAGCAGGCGGAGAAATCCCTCCGCGAGGGGGGCATCCCCATCGGCTCGGTCCTCGCCACCCCCGAGGGCGTCATCGTCGCGCGGGGGCACAACCGGCGCGTGCAGGACGGGGACACCACCGCGCACGCCGAGACCGTCTGCATCCGCGCCGCGGGACGCCGCCGAGACTGGCACACCCTCACCCTCGCGAGCACCCTCTCCCCCTGCGCGATGTGCACCGGGACCGCGATCCTGCACCGCATCCCGCGCATCATCATCGGGGAGCACACGACCTTCATGGGCCGCGAGGACTGGATGGCTGCCGAGGGCGTGCAGGTCGAAGTCCTGCACGACCCGCGGTGCATCGACCTGATGACGAGGTTCATCCGCGAACGCCCCGACCTGTGGGACGAGGACATCGGGGTGCCGCCCGACGCCTGAGGGCCTACGCCGCCGCGTCGACCGCCCCCGCGATCCCCCGCGCCCACACGCCCGCGTCCGTCGCCCGCCCGAACGCATCGACCACCGCGCCGTCGCTGCGCACGCGCACGAGTTCGCGCGTCAGCCGCTCCCGCGCCAGCGCGGGCAGCGGAAGCGCGCGGATCCGCGCCGTTCCGGGCAGCACCGCGCCCGCGGGGATCGAGTCAATCACCGCGCTGCAGCAGCCCATCAGCCAGCCGTCGTAGAACCGCTCGATCTCTTCGTACACCGCGTCGCACCGCGTGATCCGCGGCACGACCCACAAGCCGGGCAGACCCGCGACGCTCCCGCGTTCCGCGAGCACCGCCTCCACACGCGACTTGACAACCTCGAAACGATCCACGCCCGTCATCGTCTGGTAAACCTCGCGAGACGCCGCGAGCACATCAACACTCAGCACATCCAGCCCCGACGACGCGAGCCGGGATGGGTCAAACGCCTCGCTCAGCGCATCGGTCCGCAGGTGAACGAGCCCCACGCCCGCGGCCCGCGCCGCGCCGATGACATCGAACACCCCCGGGTGCATCAACGGATCGCCCACCCCGTGCAGGGTGAGCACACTGTCGGGTCGCGTGTGCGCGAACCCCTCGACGAGGCGCACCGCGTCGTCGGTCTCCATGACGGGTCGCTCGCAGTCCCCGTCGCCGCGCAGCCACGCGCCGAACAGACCGCTCGCGAGACGCCCGGTGCAGAGCTCGAGTTCGAGATGCCTGGGCGAGGCTCGCGTTCCGGTCTCGACCGCGCCGACGATCGATGCCGCGTCCGCGTCGATCCACCCCGACCCGAGCCTTTCGAGCACGCCCCGGATGAGTTCCACGCCCTCGCTGGTGTCGGGAATCAGGCGTCTCCCCGCGTCGCGCACCGTGTGCGGAACCGGCACACAGAACGCCTTCGCGATCGGGTCCGCCTGCGGCGCGACCGGCAGGTAGGACAGCGCCCCGCCCACCGTCGCGAAATTCGCCGCGTGCGCCATGCCCCCCGAGATATCGGTGATCGACCGCCTGTCGAGCAGCAGGCCCGCGAGGCCCGGCGCCGCCTGCGTCAGCGAGAGCCGCACCGTGTCGGGACGCTCCCGGAACCGCGTCGCAACGGCATCGACGAGCGCCGGGTCGATCAGGCACCAGTCCGCGCCCGCGAAGACCGCGCCGTCGAGCCCGCACCGCTCCATGATCTCCAGCGCGAGCGACGGGTCGAGCGATTCGTCGTAGCACGAGAGCCCACCGAGCGCGCCGCGCCACGCGTCGGGGTTCATCAGCCGGGCCCGACCGCAGGCGA
>DLBY01000045.1:8575-17835 GCA_002480345.1 Phycisphaerales bacterium UBA7812
GAGCCGCTCGGCGTCCACCCCCTCGATGCGGATGCGCGGATCGTCCGCCGCGTCGCCCATCTGCGCGCGGAGCCAGCCGGGATCGCCCGACGCGAACACGATCGTGTCGATCGACTCCGTGCGCAGCAGCCGCTGCGCCGTCAGCGCGATCGGGGACGCGCCGAGCACCGCCGCCGCGTCGGGGCGGGGCAGCCCCAGCCCGCTGATCCCGGGATCCGCGAAGAGGACCGCGCCGACGCGCACCGCGCGCACGCCCGCCTCGACCTCGCGGGGAACCGGGTCGCGCGTCGCCTTGGCGCGTTCGCCCCGGATCGCCGCCGCCGCGTCGCGCAACAGGTCGGACAGCTCGAGCGCCGCATCGCCCGTCCAGTTCACATTGTCGATGTCCCGCTCGATCTGCCGACGTTGCTTGCCGCGCTCGTCGAGCGTCTCCATCTCGATCGCCCGGTCCGCCTTGAACCGGCGCAGCGCCCCCGTCTGGTTGATGTGCTGGACCATCCCGTAGCACGGCTCGAGCTCGCGCACTTCGTCGCGCACCTTGTAGACATCCCCGATCAGGCGGTCGATCCGCGCAGCGGTCGCCTTCGGGTCGAGCATCTTCGCGAGGATGCCCGACGCCTTCCGGCTCAGCGACTCGACCCGCATCGCCTGCCTCGACAGCGTCTCGAGCCTCGCCGCGACGCGATCGCGGCGCGCCGGATCGTCCGTCGCCGCGGGGCATCCGAGCCGCTCGACCGGCACCGGCGCGCCCCGCGCCGTCGCGTCCAGCGCCTCCGCGAGCGTCATCGGCGCGGTGTGGCGCTTACGCACGCCCCCCTCCGTCGCGTCGATGACCATGAGGCCCTTCGCCTCGTCTTCCGCGAAGTCCACCTCGAACTGGCTCAGGTACGCCGCCATCTGCTCGTCGGTGTAGATGGGCCTGCCCAGGACATCCTCGCCCTTGCGCAGCATGGACCTTGCGCGCACGATCCGCTCCCACTCGAACATCTCGAGCGTCCGCATCGGGCCCAGCTCGCCCGCCCAGACCTCGTGGATCGAGGCCCCCGACGCGTAGTACTGCCCGTCGGTGAAGCCCAGGTCCTGCCCGATCAGGATCAGCGGGTCGCACCCCAGGTGACGCGCGAGGTACGCGCACAGGTGCGCCACCGTCGCGCCGGGACGCACGCCCGCCTTCTCGCCCGCGAGGTCCTCCCCCAGCGCCGCGTCGAGCGTGCCGTCCTTCACGCACCGGATCGCGCCCGGGAATGCGTCGAGGATCGCGGGGTTCGCCTTGGGCTCGACGACCAGCGTCACCCCCTCGACATCCGCGGCGCTCAGCCCCTCGTAGAACCGCTTGCTGAGCTCGTGGTAGTCCAGCGCACACACGAAGTGCGGGCGGATGCCCCCCTTGAGCAAAGGCTTGAGCATCGTCTGCGCCGCGATGATCACCACCCGGTCGCGCACCCCGGGCTCGGCGAGCAGGTGCAGGTTCCGCTCCAGGCTCGGGCCCGCGGAGACCACGACCGCCGGCACGCCCCGGCACACGCCCTCCAGATCCCCCACCCCCGGGGAGCGGGCGTAGTGATCCGCGTTCATCAGGACATTCTGCAACGACGCCTGCGCGCGCACCAGCGTCGTCATCACGCTCGTCCGCATCGACTGCATCGCGCGCGTGAACGACTCGCCGAACTTCGACGACAGCCCGCCCAGCCGCGCCCGGCTCTGGGGGTGCTCCACCACGCGCACCCCCAGACCCAGGATCGCCTCGACCCCCCGGATCGCCGCGGTGATCGCGGACGGATCGTCGGACTGGGTCACGAGCACGAAGTTCGTCTTGTTCATCCAGGGCGTGTGATCCACCCGCTCGAACACGGCGCGCAGCAGCGCGACATCAGGCTCGAAGCAGACCAGCGCCCCCATCTTCCCCAGCCGCTCCGCGAGCGCCCCGCAGTGGTACCCCGCGCCGAAGCCGTGCACGCACGCCGCCGCCGCGCTCGAAAGATCGACCGACGACGCGAGTTTCTCCGCCTCCGCGAGAGGACGGCGACGGCTCGCGAGCACGCGCCCCGTCCGCTCGGTCGCGGGGGTGAGCCCGAACGGATCCGCCGCGACCGCGGGGTCGAGCAGCACCAGGCCCGGGCTCGCCTCGTCCGAGTCGATCCATTCGACATCGCCCGACGGCGCCGCGGCACGGATCCGCGCCGCCGCGGCGGGGCTCGTCATCGAGAGCACCAGCATGTTCTTCTCGAACACCTCGCCCCCGCCGCCCGATGAAGGCGTGGTCAGCGAAAGATCGTCCATGATCATGGGGCGGCCTCCGTGGTTTCCGCGTCGCCTCGCAACCGCGTCCCCGCCGCGCCCGGACAGACCCCGGGACGGCACAATGGAACGACGGCGCACGGGGTAGCATCGGCCAGACCCCGCGGACCCCCCCAGAATCCGCGATCCTCACACGGAGCCCGCTTTCCCCATGCCCCTGACGCTCGCCCAGCTCGGCAACTTCATCAACCCCGATGTCCCCGCGCTCCCCGAACCATCCGCGTTCCAGAAGTTTGTGTTCGAGCAACCGCTGCTCCCCGCGATCGCCCTCGCGTTGCTGGGCGTCGTGCTGTTCGTGGGCTTGCGGAACGCGGGGAAGACGAAGGCCGCGCTGGGCGCCTGCCTCGGTCTGCTCGTCGTCGCTGGGGGCCTGGTCGCGACCGGCACGCTCGTCGAGACCGAGCGCGAGCGCCTGCTGGCTCAGCAGGATGCGCTGGTCCGCGCCGTTGCGGACGCGGACCTGGACGCACTCGAGTCGCTGCTCGCCGACGATGTCCGCCTCCGTGCGCGCCGCCTGTCCGCGATCACCAACGGGATGGGCAAGCCTGCGATCCTCACCACCGTGCGCACGACCACGGGCGGCGCCTACCGCGTCCGCGACTACGGCATCATCGAGCGGCAGGGCGTCCTCGACGGGCCGAACGCCGCGCGCACGCAGGTCTACCTCCGCGTCGATTCCGAATCCGCGGGGGGCACCTTCACCTGGTTCCGCCTCGCCTGGAGACGCAACCCCGACGGCGCGTGGCGCGTCATCGAGATCGAGCCCCTCTTCCTCAGCGGTGTGATGCCCTACGAGGGATGACCCGCGTCGGCGGACGACCGGACGAGGATCAATCCGGGATCAGCACGAGGCGGCTCGCCTGCAGCGTTTCCTCGTCGCTCCCCCGGCGGGTCTCGCGCACGCCCAACCCGTTCAACAGGTTGTGGGGATGCCTGGCGCGCACCTCCCGGAGGCGGGGGCTCTCGATCTCCGGGACCACCGTCAGGTCGATGTCGTCCTCGCTGAAGACCCCGACCGTGACCATGCTGCCGTTGGGGCCGTGGTAGAAGAAGGCCTGATCCCCCGCGCGCCGGAGATCCTCGACCGCCTGCTCAGCAGACGATCGGAACGACGCGAGGTCCTCGCGCGTGGGCCTGCGATCGTCCTCCCGCGCGTACACCCCGATCTGGAGGGTGTATACCGCGTCGGCGCCGAACAGCTTCTTGGCGTTGCGGAGGTCGTACCGCGCGAGTCGGCCCGTGGTGGGCGTCGGGTCGCTCTCGCGCACGAGCACCGCGCCCGCGAAGGGTCGTTTGCCATCCACGACCAGGTCGCGGATCCGCTGCGCATCGGCGCGGGCCCGCGCCGAGAGCGGATCCGCGTAGCGCCCGTAGACGAGCATGGGCGGGCGGTCCGGATCGGGGCGGATCACCCGCACGCCCTGTCCCACCGTTTCCTCCAGGCTCGCGACCGCGATCTCGGGCCTCGCGACCAGCTCGCGGGGCACATCCGCGAGCCGGATCGCGTAGACCGCCTCACCCGGCGCGGGAGCGGCCTCGACATCCGCTTGCGGCGCGGGATCGTCCGCAAACACACGCCGACCCTCCTCGATGCGATCATCGTCCGTACCACTGGATGTTGTGGTTGATGAACAGCCTGTCCCCAATACAAGCGACAAAACCCCCAAAGTGAGGAGGAGGCGAGACAAGCCTGATCGGTTCTTGAACGGTATCCATTGGGGTGTCCTGCTCCCCGATACCGGTGTAGGACCGGAAGAGGCGGCCTGAAATACCCTAACATGCATAGAAATTTTCCTCGTCCAGCCTCGTGTTATCGATCACAAACTTCTGTTTCACAATGGGTTATTCAATCTTGACCGGATCTGACGAATTTGTAGGTGAGGGGGGTTTTCTGTCGATACTCCATCTCAGCGGGACGGTTCGGCCAACCCGCCGAATCAGGTCCGGAAAGCGAACACCGCAACCGGTTTCACCCCCGCTTCGAATCGGCCCACGAGCCGCGATGACCGGGAACCTTCCCGGGGCAGGAGTGCAGCAAGAATGACGAATCTGACACCCATCGACGCAGGCGCCATCGGGCGGATCCCCGCCCCCGACCTCAAGGGCGACGCGGTCGAGGTCCGCAAGCCCGCCCGCGCCCGGCGCGGGGATGACCGCGTGGAAGTCTCCGACGCGGCCCGTTTCCTCGCGAAAATGAACGCCATGCCCGAAATCCGCTCCGACCTGGTCGAGCGCGTCCGCAACGAGATCGCCCAAGGCACCTACGACACACCCGAGAAGTTCGAACTCGCCTTGGACGCGATGATCGACGAGGTGCTGTGACCCGCTCGCGGGCACGGCCCGGGCGCTGAGCATACCAGCACGGGCGCCAAATCTGACCGAACGCAGCAGACGCCTGCACCAGACACGCGAGAGCCGGCGAGGGTTTCCCTCACCGGCTTTTTCGTGCGCCCTCAGTCGCAGCGTTCCTGCGCGATCAGCGCCGCCCCGATGACACCCGCGTTGTCCTCGAGCTCGCTCGCGACGACCTCGACGGACTTGCAGACCTCGGGGAAGGCGTGGATGTGCACCGCGCTGCGGACGCGTTCGACCCACTTTTCGCCGATCGCCTCGGTGAGCCCGCCCCCAAGGATGATCTTCTCGAGGCTCAGCAGGGTGGTGATGCCCGCGAGCATGGTGCCCAGGCGCCAGGCCGCGTCGTGCACGACATCGACGACCAGCTTGTCGTCCTTCGCGTAGGCCTCCGCGATCGTCTTGCTCTTGATCTTGTGGAGCTTGCCGTCCACGAGCTCGGGCACGATCGAATCGCGCCCCGCCTCGATGAGCTGCCGCACGCGGTTGCACATCGCGGTGCGGGAGCAGTTGTGCTCGACGGAGCGCAGACCCGGGGGGCTGTGGGGCATGAGGATCATGTGCCCGACCTCGCCCGCGGTGAGGTGGTGCCCGTAGTAGATCTTGTTGTCGAGCACGAGCCCGCCGCCCACGCCCGTGCCGACCCAGGCGCCCATGAGATGGGTCGCGCCCCGCCCCGCGCCCGCCTTCCACTCGCCGTAGACCGCGACATTCACATCGTTATCGAGATACACGGGCTTGCCCAGCGTGTCGCCGAGCAACTGGGCGATGGGCTCGTTGGTCCAGCGCAGGTTGACCGCCTCGAGGACGATGCCCGTCCCGGGGTCGACGGGCCCGGGCGCCCCCATGCCCACCGCGTGGATCTTCTCGAGCGGGACGCCCGCGATATCGCAGGCTTCCTTCACGCCGTCCACGATGCGCCCCAGCACCGCGTCGCGCCCTTCCTCGGCGATCGTCTTCCGCTTGGCGCGGCTCAGGACATCTCCAGCGCCGTTCACCACCCCGATCTGGACATTCGTCCCGCCCAGATCGATGCCGAGGAACGGTGTCGTCTCGTCGGTCTTCGCCATGGCTCGGCCTTTCACCCTCGCGGTCCGTTCGATCCAGCGGGACCCCCGCCGCGCGAAACCCGCTCGGTTGATCCCCGGAAATAGTTGGGCGCACAGATCCTCGGGACCCGCCCCGCGGTGCGCAAAGCCGAAAATGCGGGGTCAGGAAGATAGCACGGACGACCCCTGCGCGACGCACCCTTCCGGAAGGAAAGGCCCCGCTTCCTCGGCCGTCGCGCCGAGACAGAACAGCGTGCTCCCGCTCCCGGACACATGCACCGGGCGGTTCAACCCGTCCCGGAGCCGCTCGAGAATCGGGCCCAGACCGGGTTGCACCGTGATCGCGGGGCCCGCGAGGTCGTTGAACAGCCGATCCGGATCGGGCACACCGGCGCGCGCCAGCGTCGAGACCTCGTCATCACGAAAAGACGGGGGCGGGCGCTCATCGAACGCCCGATAAACTTCTGCCGTTGGGCACCCGAAGGGCGGGAACACGAGCAGCACGGGGATCGCCTCCCGGATCGGGGCGGGCTCGATCCGCTCCCCCACCCCCGTGACCAGCGCACCCCGCAGCGTCGCGTCCGGGGGATCGGGGATGAAAAACGGGATGTCCGACCCCAGCGTCGACGCGATCGCGCGCAGGCGATCGGCACTCAGGCCCAGATCAAAGAGTTCGTTCAGCGCCCGCAGGACCGCCGCGGCATCGGAGGACCCCCCGCCCAGCCCGCCCCCGTCGGGGATCGCCTTGCGGATGATGATCCGGGCACCCAGACGGGCGCCCGCCTCGGCTTCCAGCGCTCGATGAGCGCGGGCGGCGAGGTCTTTTTCCGGCGCCCACGCGACGGATCGCCCGTCCGCCCAGCGGATGTCGAGCATCGCGTCGCGATCCGTGCGCACGACCGTTACCTCGTCGGCGAGCGCGATCGGCACCATCCACGAGGCGATGGGGTGCATGCCGGTGCGCGGCCCGCTCGCGATCGCTCGATCCACCGCGAGCGCGAGGTTCAGCTTGGCATGGGCGCGGAGCGTGATCGAGGGCGGCATCGGGAGATCGTACCGGGCGCACGGCGGGGGCCGGCGGGCGATAGAGTTGGGCATGGGTGATGCAACGACCAAGGGGTTCCCCGCGACGGTGGACGGGCTGGTGCGCGCGATGGACGCGGTCGCGCCGCTCTCGGGCGCGGAGGACTGGGACCGGGTGGGCCTGCATGTGGGCGATCCGGAGCGGGAGCTCGAGGGCCCCGTGCTGCTGACGATCGACCTGACCGAGCGCGTGCTCGACGAGGCGATCGGGCTGCGCGCCTCGGCGATCGTCGCGTATCACCCCCCGATCTGGAAGCCGCTGGACCGCATCACCTCCGCGACCGCGACGGAGCGGATCGTGCGCCGCGCGATCGAGGCGGGCATCGCGGTCTACAGCCCGCACACGGCGCTGGACGCGGCGCCGGGCGGGGTGACCGACTGGCTGACGGAGTGCGTCGCGGTGAAGGCCTCGAAGAACCCGGGCGACGATGCGCTGACCGCGGATGTGCGCGCGCTGGTGCCCCAGCCCGTGCGGGAGACGAGCCAGCAGATGAAGCTGGTGGTGTTCGTTCCGCGCGACGCGCTCGACCAGCTGCGCGGCGCGCTCGCGACAGCGGGCGCGGGGCAGATCGGTGCCTACGAGGTCTGCTCCTTCGCGAGCGCCGGGACCGGCACCTTCTTCGGGACCGACGGGACCGACCCCGCGGTGGGCGAATCCGGTCGGCTCGAGGAGGTCGAGGAAGTGCGACTCGAGATGGTCTGCAGCCGGCACGCGCTGCCGCTCGCGGTCGAGACGCTGCGCCAGTTCCATCCCTACGAGGAGCCCGCGTTCGATGTCTACGAGTTGCAGCCCAAGCCCATGCGCGCGAGCGGGACGGGGCGAAGGCTCGTGCTCGACCAGCCCGCGACGGTGCCCCAGATCGGGCAGCGTCTGCGCGCACACCTCGGGGTGACGCGGATCAAGTTCGCGCTCCCCGACGGGATGGACGAGAACACGAAGGTGCGCCGGATCGCGATCGTCCCGGGGTCGGGGGGCGATCTCGTTTCGACCGCGGTTGACGAGGGCTGCGAGCTCTTCGTGACTGGGGAGATGACCCACCACACGGTGATCGGCGCCAACGCGCGGGGGCTCGGGGTCCTCCTCGCGGGGCACACCAACACCGAGCGGGGCTATCTGCCCAGGCTCGCGGATCGGCTCGGCGCGCTCCTGCCGGGCGTCGCGTTCGAGCTCAGCAAGTCCGACGGCGACCCGCTGCTCGTGCTGAAGTGATCGTCCCCGGCACCCGGGCGGCGTCGGATGGGGTTGGGAACCGCGTCGTTGTCCGGTAGACTCGGGGGCGTTCGGCCGGTGGTCTCGGGGGAGAGGCCCGGTTCGAGACGATCTGTGCGCCGCGTGGGGGGTTCACCGCCGCGGCGCCCGCGAGGGAGAGAGTCCACCATGCGCGCCACGATGTTTGAATCGATCGCTGTCCTTGTCGCGTCCGCGGGTCTCGCGTCGAGCGCCGTGGGAGCCGGGTTTCCCGTGCATCCGGACGGCGATCTCCCCGAGATGAGCGCGGTGCAGAGCGCGAGGGCGGCCGCGATCCGGCACGGGTCGATTCCGGGGCCTGTTGGTTTTCGTGATCGCGGCGCCGCGGCTTTGCCTGTCTTCGTGTTCACGGGGGATGACCCGGAGGGCGACGCGCCGTCGGATGTGGTGTTCACGCCCGACGGGTCGACGATCATCGTCGCGCACCGGGAGAGCGGGAACCTGATTCTCTGGGACGCGGCGACGCGCGCGTTCGTCGGGTCGGTCCCGGTCTCGGGGCTCGCGCAGTCCGTGGATGTGACGCCCGACGGATCGAAGGCCGTGGTCGCGTGCCTCGATACCGGGATCGCGTCGATTGTGGATCTCAACTCGCTCGCGGAGATCGCGACGGTGCCGGTCGGGCAGGTGCCCTGCTCGGTCTCGATCAGCCCCGACGGGGCGCGGGCCGCGGTGCACGCGGCCTTCGACGGCGCGACAACGATCATCGATCTCGCGAGCGCCACGGTCGAGCGCACGATCCCGAACATCGATACCTGGAGCCGCCTGTCGTTCAGCTTCGAGGCGCCCGCGCAATCGGTCCAGTACGGGGGCCCGGTATTCATCGACAACACGAGGCTGATCAACGCGGATCTCGGCGCCGACGAGGTGCAGTTCATCGACGCCTCGAGCGGCGCGGTCACGCGCGTACCGGTCGGGGACAGCCCGTTCCGCGTCGGGGTTTCGGGGGATGGGTCGGTCGCCGCGGTGACGCACTCGGGCTCGAGCCGACGCGTGACGGTCTTCGACCTCGCGAGCGGGACGGTCTCCGCGGTGTGGAACACGGGCTTCGATCTCTCCGGGCCGATCGCGGTGAACGCGGACGGGACCAGGGCGGTCGTCGCGGTGCAGAACGCGGCGCGCGTCGGGGACCTCACGACCGGCTCGTTCGGGAGCGAGCTCGGGACCGCGAGCCTGAACGACCTGGTGCCCAACTTCGACGGCTCGCGTGCGGTCGGCATCGGGTTCCGCGG
>DLBY01000013.1 GCA_002480345.1 Phycisphaerales bacterium UBA7812
GAACGAGGCCGCCACAACGGGGGCCACCGCCCCGATCCGCGCCCGCACGCTTCGTCTCGCGCACGGCCTGAACACCGACCACCCGGTCCATCTCGGGCTCGAGCGTTTCTCGGAGCTCGTTCGCGATCGGAGCGGGGGCAAGATCACGATCCAGCTCTTTCCCAATGGCGAGCTGGGCGACGAGACCGTCACGATCGAGCAATTGCAATCGGGGACGCTCGATTTCGCCAAGGCCTCGGCCGCCCCCCTCGGGTCGTTCTCGTCTGACTTCGCGGTGTTCAGCGTGCCCTACGCGTTCCGGAGCGCCGACCACTGCTGGTCGGTGCTCAACGGTCCGATCGGGCAGGAGATCCTCGGGTCGCTGTCGGACAAGGGGCTGTACGGGTTGTGCTACATGGACGCCGGAGCGCGCTCGTTCTACGCCGCCTCTCGACCGATCCATCGACCGGAGGATCTCGAGGGCCTGAAGGTCCGGGTGATGGAGAGCAAGACCGCGATGGACATGGTCAGCGCTTTCGGCGGCGCCCCCACTCCGATGGCGTATTCCGAGTTGTACTCTGCGCTTCAATCCCGTCTCGTCGATGCCGCGGAGAACAACCCGCCCAGTTTCTTCAGCAGCCGGCACTACGAGGTCGCGACGCACTACACGCTCAATGAGCACTCCCGCGTCCCCGATGTCCTGATCATGAGCGACAAGACACGCCGAGAGCTGTCGAGTGCGGCGCTCGCGGTCATCGAGGAAGCCGCGGCGGAGGCGTCCCTCTACCAGCGTGAATTGTGGGCGCGCCGGACCGCCGAAGCGCTGAGCGCGGTTCGCGAGTTGGGCGTCGAGGTCTACAAGCCCGACCTCGGCGCCTTCGCGAGCGTTGTCGAGCCTCTGAAGTCCTCGTATCGGGGCACACGCATCGGGGATCTGCTCGCGAGGATCGACGCCGTCGAGGATCTCGGAGACTGATCGCGTGTTCGCGACCAACGCACAGCAACGGGATCCGTCACCGCTGGCTCGGTTCGAGTCCGCTCTCGCTCGCGCGAACGCGATGCTTGCATCGTCCATCCTGGCGCTGCTGACGCTTGATGTCCTGTACGGCGTCGGAACACGGTTCCTTCTCGGCAATCAGGCGCGCTGGACCGAGGAAGCCGCTCGGCTCCTCCTGATCTGGCTCGCGCTGCTCGGCGGTGCGGTGGCATACAGCCAGCATGCTCACCTCGGGCTCGACCTCATCGTGGCCCGCATGGACGCGGGTGTTGCGCGCTTCTGCAGGCGGTTCGGTGCGGGGTTCGTCTATCTGTTCGCCGTCGCGGTCATGATCGTCGGGGGTGGCCTCCTCTACGCCGAGCGGCTTTCCTTCGCACAGACGCTGCCCGCGCTCGGCATCAACAAAGCATGGCAGTATCTGCCCGTGCCGATCTCGGGCGTGCTCATCGCGGTCACCGCTGTCCGCGAGATGATCGAGCCCAAAGACAGCACCCCTGCCGATCTCCTCGCACCGACGGGAGATTGTCCGTGACCACGGTGGGCGTCGCGCTCCTGGTCGTTGTCTTCGCGGCGCTCCTGCTGCTCAATGTCCCTGTCGCCTTCGCGGTCGGGATCGCCGCGACCGTCGGGATGCTCGCCGCATCCGATGCGGAGGTCACGACGGCGCTGGCGCAGCGGATGGCCGCGGGAGTCGACAGCTTTCCGCTCCTCGCGATCCCGTTCTTCATTCTTGCCGGCAATGTGATGTCCGCGAGCGGGATGGCGAAGCGCCTGATCGATGCCGCCCGCGTGCTGGTCGGATCACTCCCCGGCGGCCTGAGTCTGGTGAATGTCGTGTCCTGCATGCTGTTCGGATCGATCTCCGGATCAGCCGCCGCCGCGATCTCTTCGATCGGGAACATCACGATCCCCGCCCTCGAGAACGAGGGTGAGGATCGGAGTTACGCGACCGCCCTCTGCACGACGGCCGCGACAACGGGCCTCCTGATCCCCCCGAGCAATGTGATGATCGTGTACGCGGTGGTTGCGCAGACCTCGGTCGCCGCGTTGTTCTTCGCGGGCGTGCTCCCCGGGATCCTGTTGGGGCTCCTGCTCATGGGGACCGCTCTGATCGTCCGCAGGCCCGATCCGGCCCGCGCCGCAGCTGCTCGGGAAGCCAGCCGCCCGGAGAGCACGGGACAGGCGATCGCAGCGGTGCTGCTCGCCCTGCCCTCGCTCTCTCTGATTGTGATCGTACTGGGCGGGATCCTGGGCGGGATCTTCAGCGCCACGGAAGCCGCAGCCGTCTCGGTGTTCTTCGCGATCGTGGTCGGTATCTTCGAGCGTGCGGTGCAGGCGGCCCGTCGTGAGGATGGTCCGAAGCTGTCGCTCCGGAGCCTTCCCGGGATTCTCGACGCCAGCACCCGAACGACCGCGATAGTCATGTTCCTTATTGCCGCGAGCCAGGCCCTGAGCTTCGTGCTGAGCTATCTCCGGATCCCACAGGCCTTCGCCGAACAGTTGCTCTCCCTCACCGAGAACCCGCTCGTCCTGCTTCTCCTGATCAATGTCACGCTTCTTGCCGTCGGGACCTTCCTCGACATCACCCCCGCGGTGCTGATCTTCACCCCTATCTTCCTGCCGGTCTCCGACGCGATCGGCCTCCACCCGGCGCACTTCGGCGTGGTGATGATCCTGAATCTCTGCATCGGTCTCTGCACCCCCCCCGTCGGGACCTGCCTCTTTGTGGGCTGCAGCGTGGGCCGCGTGTCGATCGCCCGGGCCACCCGTCCCATGCTCCCGTTTTACGCGGCGATGGTGATCGCCCTCGCGCTCACCACCGCGGTCGCCCCCCTCAGCACCTGGCTCCCCGCATCGCTCGACCTGATCGATCGGACGCCTTCGCAAACCAGCGAGACGCAACCATGAATGACGGACTGTTCGATCTCTCCGGATCGGTCGCCGCGGTGATCGGCGCAACAGGCGTGCTCGGCGGTGCGATCGCCGAGGGCCTCGCCTCGCACGGCGCGAGCGTCGCGGTGATCGGGCGAAACGCGGATCGGGGAGAGGCCCGCGCCGCCGCGATCAATCGACAGGGGGGGCAGGCGTTCTTCGTCAGCGCCGACGCGCTCAGCAGACCATCGCTCGAGTCGGCGCGGGAGGCGATCGAACAGAGATTGGGCCCTTGCGATGTGCTCGTGAGCGCCGCCGGCGGGAACAACCCGCGCGCCTCGGTCACGGAAGAACAGGCCTTCACCGATCTCCCCCTCGATGCATGGCGGGAGAACTTCGACACCAATCTGGTCGCGGGCGCGCTGCTCCCGGCTCAGGTGTTCGGCGGCGCGATGGTGGATCGAGCTCAGAACGACCCCTCGCGGCGAGGGAGCATCATCAACATCGCGAGCATCGCGAGCCATGTGCCCGTCTCGCGTGGTGTCGCCTACTCGGCCGCGAAGGCAGCCCTCCGGAATCTCTCCATGTTCCTCGCGCGCGAGTGGGCGCTCAGAGGAGTGCGCGTCAACACGATCACCCCGGGGTTCTTCCCGGCCGAACAGAACATGCGGCTGCTGTTCAACCCCGACGGCACGCCAACCCCGCGGGGACAGCAGGCCCTCGATCGCACGCCGATGGCACGCTTCGGAGATCCGGGAGAACTCGTGGGCGCGGCGGTCTACCTCGCCAGCCATCGTGCGAGCGGGTTCGTGACCGGCGCCGATCTCGTGGTGGATGGCGGCTACCTGTCTTCGACGCTGTAAGTTCGCCCGACGCCTCATGTCCGGACCCGCAACCCGCAAAACGAGAACGCTTTGCCCAGTGCGTGGAGCTCGCTTTCGTGTTCTGCCGGAGAAGAGGAAACCGAGCTTGGAGGTTCGGAATCTGCCGTCCCGTGATCACACAATCGGCGGTCCCCGACGAGCCACGGATACCCCGATCGCATCTGAGCGTGGGTAGACTTTTGCCGGATGAAAAGCACCCCCGACAAGGGGGGCAGGAGCATGTGTCCCGTGCGCACGAAAGACTCGATCACCCAGGCACTGATCGCACAGGGCGCGGTTGCGGTCGTCCGTCTCGACGATACCGACCGCCTCGCGTGGTTGGCGGACACGCTGCGTGATGCCGGGCTCGACGCGTTGGAGATCACCATGACGGTGCCCGGCGCGATCGACCAGATCCGACGCCTCGTGGATCGAATCGGACCCGATCATCTCGTCGGGGTCGGATCGGTGCGCACCCCGCGCGACGCGGAGCACGCGATCGACGCCGGGGCCGCATATGTCGTCAGCCCCGTCTTCGAGCCCGAGGTGCTGCGGGTTGCCGCGGATCGCGGAGTGCCCGCGATGCCGGGGTGCTTCACCCCAACGGAGGTCCACAGGGCTCACGAAGCCGGGGCGGACATCATCAAGGTGTTCCCTGCCGATGTGCTCGGGAGAGCGTTCTTCAGAGCGGTTCTGGCACCGATGCCTCACCTGCGGCTGATGCCCACAGGCGGTGTCACGCCGGAGAATGCGGGAGAGTGGATCCGCGCCGGCGCCGTCGCGGTGGGGATCGGCAGCGCCCTGCTCAACAAGAAGGCGATCGCCGACCGGGACGGCGCGGTGATCACCGAACTCGTCTCATCGCTTCGCTCGTCGATCGAGCGGGCCCGGAACGCATAAGCAGAACCTCCAGCGAAGGACTCGGTCATGGATAGCACCCCTCCCCCGCGCGTTGTGACCTTTGGGGAGATCATGCTCCGCCTGTCGACGCCCGGTTTCCAGCGGTTCGTGCAGGCCTCAGCCTTCGATGTCACCTTTGGCGGCGGCGAGGCGAATGTCGCCGCGAGCCTCGCCCAGTTCGGGATCGACGCCGCATTTGTGAGCAAGGTGCCCGCGCACGACATCGGACAGGCGGCGGTCAACCATCTGCGCCGCTTCGGAGTCGACACCTCGCAGGTGCTGCGGGGCGGCCCCCGCCTGGGCACCTATTTCCTGGAAACCGGAGCGAGCCAGCGGCCGTCCAAGGTCGTCTACGACCGCGCCGGATCGTCGGTCGCTCTGATCGACCCCGACGAACTCGATCCCGAGGCGATCTTCGACGGAGCGTCGTGGTTCCACTTCACCGGGATCACCCCGGCACTGGGCGGGCGCGCGGCGGACGCCGTCACGAAACTCGCGGCCGCTGCTCAAGATCGGGGCGTGCGGGTCAGTTGCGACCTGAACTTCCGCGCCAAGTTGTGGAGCCAGGAACAGGCCCGCGCGACGATGCGACCCCTGATGGAGTATGTCGATGTCTGCATCTGCAACGAGGAGGACGCCGACCGCTGCCTGGGCGTTCACGCAGAGGGGTCCGATGTCGACCGGGGTGCGCTGAACCTCGACGGATACCGCGCGCTCGCCGCGACCCTGCGTGATGATTTCGCGTTCCAGACGGTCGCGATCACGCTCCGCGAGAGCATCTCCGCCAGCCGGAACCTGTGGTCCGCGATCATCACGGACCATCGAACCGCGAGCACCCCCTACCACTCCACGAAGTACGACATCCAGATCGTCGATCGGGTCGGAGGCGGGGATTCCTTCGCCGCCGGTCTGATCGCGGCGCTGGTCGGCGGTGCGGAGGCCGACGCGGCGCTCGAGTTCGCCGTCGCGGCCTCATGCCTCAAGCAGACGATCCCGGGCGATTTCAACCATGTCAGCCGCGACGAGGTCGAGCGGATGCTCACCACGGGCGGGACAGGCCGCGTGGTCCGCTGAGAGGCTGTGAGGACGCGGCGCGTGATCACGGGTGTGCGTGATGCCGGCCTGCTTGCCCGGGGACTCACAGACCGGGGCGGTGCGTTTGGCCGTAGTAGGCACCGGGGCCGTGCTTCCGATCGTGGTGCTTCTTGAGGATGTGCGGCTCGAGCGCGCGCGGCTCTCCCGGGGGAAGGAGCCCCGAGAGGATCGCCATGCGTGCGCACGCTTCGAGCGCCACGCTGTTGGTGACCGATTCGCTCGCGTCCTTGCCCCATGTGAACGGCGCGTGACCCGCGACGAGGACCGCCGGGATGCGCGTGGGATCGAGCGGATCGGGGGCTCGCTGAAACCGTTCAACAATCGCGTCGCCGGTCGCGATCTCATACCCCGCGTCGACCTCGTCGGGGGTCAGTTGTCTCGTGCAGGGAACCGTTCCCATGAAGTGGTCCGCGTGCGTCGTTCCCAGGCAGGGCAGTTCGACACGGGCCTGGCTCAGCGCCGTCGCGTACGCGCTGTGCGTGTGCGTCACGCCCCCGATGTCGCCGAACCGCTGGTAGAGCCGAAGATGCGTGGGGGTATCGCTGCTGGGCTTCAACGCCCCGTCCGCGACGCGTCCCTCCATGTCAACCAGCACAATATCACCGGGCGAGAGCCGGTCGTAGGGCACGCCGCTGGGTTTGATCGCGAAGAGGCCCTTGTCCCGATCGATCCCGCTGACATTGCCCCAGGTGAGGGTCACCAACTGGTGTTCGACCAACGCCCGGTTTGCCTCGGCAACGGCGCACCGGAGATCCTCGAGCATCATGACGGTTTCCCCTTCGCCGCGCGGGCTTTCTTTGCGCGGGCTCGCTCCTGGATCGCGAGGAGTTCCGGCATGACGCGCCCGGTCTGCTCCGCGAGCGATCCGCCGACGCCGCCCATCGCGTCGTGGAGAATCCCGTACAGCGCGAAGAGTTCGTCATAGACCGAGCGTTCGGCGCGTCTCGGGGTGTAGACCTCATCCTTGAACGACACCATGGATCGCTGGGCGGCCTTGACGCTCTTGTGCGCACCACCGACGATCGAACCGAAGATCGCGGCCCCGAGTGCGCAGGTCTGTGGGGACCCGCTGATGCGGACCTTCCTGCCCAGGACATCCGCGTAGATCTGGTTGACGAGCCCGCTCTTCTCCGCGATCCCGCCGCAATGGGTGATGGTACGGATCGAGACCCCGTACGCCTCCATGCGCTCAACGATCACACGCGCACCGAACGCCGTCCCCTCGATCGCGCTGCGGTAAAGCTCCGCCTGCGTCGTATGGAGTGTCTGACCGACCGTCAGGCCCGAGAGACGGGGATTGACGAGCACCGTGCGGTTCCCGTTGTGCCAGTCGAGGGTGAGCAAACCCGCTTCGCCCGGGGTGAGGGTCTCCGCGGTATCGGTCAGCGCTCCATGCTTCGCCTTCCCACCGCCGAGGCTCGCGACCCAATTGAAGATATCGCCGACCGCGCTCTGACCCGCCTCGAGACCGAAATAGCCGGGGAGCACCGAACCATCCACGATGCCGCAGAGCCCCGGGATATCAGCAAGTGGCTCGTCGGAGGGCCAGACCGCGATGTCGCATGTGCTCGTGCCGATGATCTTGACCAGCGTCCCCGGCGCGACCCCCGACCCGACCGCGCCGTGGTGCGCATCGAACGCGCCCGCGGCGACCGGGATGCCCGTGGGTACGCCGATCTTTTTCGCGAACTCGCTGGTGAGCCGCCCCGCGGGCTCGTTCGACGGCACCGCGCGCGAGTAGAGCCTGGAACGCAATTTCGCGAGATCGGGATGCAGCGCGGCAAGGAAAGACTCGCTGGGCAGCCCCCCCCACGCGGGGCTGAACATCGCCTTGTGCCCCGCGGCGCATATCCCGCGAACGATCGCGCTCGGCTCGCGGTTTCCCGTCACCCACGCGGGCACGAAGTCCGCGAGTTCGACCCAACTTGCCGCCTTCCGAAAAACTTTCGGCGCCACCCGACGGCAGCGCAGGATCTTCGACCAGAACCACTCCGAGGAGTACACGCCGCCGCACTTCGCGAGGTACGGCTCTCCCCGCGATTCTGCGAGTTCGGTGATCTCGGCCGCCTCCGCGTGCGAGGTGTGGTCCTTCCAGAGCCAGGCCTGCGCATCGGGGTCATCTCGATACTCGTCGAGCATCCCGACCGGCGTGCCGTCCGCGGCGATCGGGATGGGCGTGGAGCCCGTCGTATCGACGCCGATCCCGACGATCCGATCGGGGCTAAAACCGCGGGCGGAAGCGGCGTTGCGGACCGCCTGCTTCGCGGCTCGCACAAATCCTGTGATGTAATCCCCCGGATGCTGACGCGCCAGATGTGGGCGAGCGGGATCGATGATCACACCCTTCGCCCCGCTCGGGTAGTTGAACACTGACTCACCGCACAGTTGCCCCGTGGCGCAATCGACGACCACAGCGCGGACCGAATTCGTGCCATAGTCCAGTCCCAACGCGTACGAATCCGGTCTCATGGTCGGGACTCCTCATCGTCGTGCAGCGGGCGCATTCGGCTTCCGCCGACCGGTGCTGAACCGTGTACTCGCCCTCGATGTCGCCTCGCGGGGCATTGCCTATATTGCCCGCGATCGTTGCCATTTCGGAGTTTCAGTGTATCCTGCTTGCAGTGATCGGGATTCGGATCTTCTGCCGGGAAATGAGGGACCATGACCATCCGCACGCATTCCATATTCGAAATGCTCGTCGCGCTGGGCGGCTCGGCGATCGTGTGCACGGCCGCATGGGCGCAGCCCGCCCCGGGCGAGCGCATGCGTGTGCTCTTTCCCTATTTCCAGAGCAACGGTGAGACGGGGGTGTTCCTCGCGGTGAGCGATGACGGGCTCACCTTCGTCGATGCCAATGGGGGGCGCCCCATATTTACCCCTCCGCAATGGGACGCTTACGAGCCGGTGCAGAATCTGACGCGGGACCCCTCGATCGTCTATCACGACGGCGTCTTCCACATGGTCTGGACCAGCAACTGGGAAGGCCCGGTTTTCGGGTACGCCCATTCCACGGACCTGCTGGACTGGTCAGAACCGAAACCGGTGCGGCCGTTCCCGGGAGCCGCCAACCCTCGGAATATCTGGGCCCCGGAGATCGACTACGACCCGGTCCGCGACGAGTTCATCGTCCTCTACAGCACGACGCTCCCCGGGGAGTTCGAAGACAACGACGGCAGCGACGACCAGCACGGAGGCGACCACCGAGTCTTCATCGTGCGAACGAAGGACTTCGAGTCGTTCACCGAGCCCGAGGTGCTGTTCGATCCTTGGATCAGCACGATCGATGCGGATCTCCACTACGACGATCGGGACACGGACTCACGCGACGACGACCGCTGGATCATGGTGTACAAGCGCGAGGTGGGTGTCCGCCGGGGGGGAAAGAACATCCGCATCGCCTACCGAGATCCGGAATGGAAGACGCCGTGGATGTTCGTCGAGGAGCCGATCGTCGGTCCGCACACCGCGATCCGACCCCGCGAGGTCGCGGAGGGCCCCACCCTCATCCACGATCCCGAAGTCACGGGCGGACGCTGGCTTCTTTACTGGGATAGTTACGGAAACGGACACTACTCGGTCGCGGGGTCAGACGACCTCATGTCTTGGGAAGACCTGACCGACCGGATGCACCCGCCTCGCGCCCATCCCAGGCACGGCTCGCCCTTCATCGCGCCGATCAATGCGGTCGCGGTTGCCATGCCCGATTGGCCCCCAGCCTCCGTCCGCACGCTCTCGATCGACCCGGAGGGCCCCGGAGCCGCGGAGGGCTGGTGGACCAACACCTGGGCGGGCGAAGCGGTGTTCGCGGCGGACCCCGGCGCCGGACGCACGGGCGGGCCGGCGTTGCGGGTGACCAGTCCCTCCATCGCTGATGCCGGATGGCTCCGAACGGCCTATGTCAAGCCCAACACACGGTACCGCCTGAGCGGCTGGATCCGCACGAAGGACCTCGATCCCGGAACCGGCATGGGCGCGGTGATCAGCGTGCGCGGGCGAGAGCGCATCGTGACCCCACCAATCACGGGGACCACCGCATGGACCCGGGTCGAGGTTGAGTTCACGACAGGCCGCGAAACTTCGATCGAGTTTGTCTGCCTGTTCGGGGGCTGGGGCTCATCTTCCGGGACGGCCTGGTTCGACGACCTGCGTCTCGAGGAGCGCTGACCCGAACTCGCACTGTCCCCCGGTGGAGGCTCCCGGATGCGATCATCTGCGCTCCGCATCACCATGCTGATGATGATGGTCGTCTCGTGTGCGCGCATCGCGGTCAGCAGTCCCCTCGTTGTCCGTGTCGACCCCACCGTGCGCCACCAGACCATGCACGGCTGGGGTGCCTCGGGCGCGTGGTGGGTCCGTTGGTTTGCGGATGTCCCCGAAGCGACACAAGAGGCGGCGCTGCGCCTGCTCTTCACGGATGACGGCGCAGATGGCACAACGGGCATCGGGCTCGACATCTATCGCTTCAATCTGCCGGCAGCCGCGGATGATCGTGTTGGCATCCCCACCCGAAGAACACCCGATGTCGAGACCGCCCCGTTCCAGTACGACCTCTCCCGGGACGCGGACAACATCGCGGTGCTCCGCAGGGTGCACGAACTCGGAGTCCGCCGGTTCGTACTCTTCTCGAACAGCCCCCCGGCTCGCATGACGGTGAGCGGTAGCCCGGTTGGCGGCGATGACGGCCTCCCCAACCTCCGTCCGGGCCTTGAACGAGAATTCGCCCGCTATGTCGTGGACCTCGCGGAGCGGATCATCGAGGAGGCGAATCTCGCAGATTCCGAGGTCGCGATCAGCCCGGTCAACGAACCCCAATGGGAATGGGGCGGGAAAGCCGGCCGGCGGCAGGAGGGCTGCCGCTACACGCCCGACCAGGTCACCAAGGTGCTGCGGGCAACGGTTCTGGAGGTCCGCGAACGAGGACTCGATCTGCGCGTAGAAGGACCCGAGAGCGGGTCCTGGTCCGCGAGCCGCCCTTACGCAGAAGCGATGTTCGACGACCCCGTGATCGCGGATCAGATCGATGCGTTCGCGCTGCACTCATACTGGTCCAACGCGGAGGACAAGCGATCGTTCGCGGGGTGGTTCTCACAGGCGTTCCCCGGGAAGGAACTCCGCATGACGGAGTACTGCCACATGGTGAACGGCGGCGACCATGGCATCCAGAGCGGACTGCATGTGGCGCGGACCATCCACGAGGACCTCGTGATCGGGAACGCGACCGAATGGACCTGGTGGCTCGCGCTCGGATCCGGCTCCTACCACGATAAGTTGCTCGTCGTCGATCGGGACAAGCACGAACTCCGCCGCTCAGGACGCATGCTCGCACTGGGGCACTGGTCCCGATTCATCCCCCCCGGTTCGGTCCGGATCGCCGCCGAGGTGGAGGCGGACGCAGGGCACGCAGACCAGCAGCCGGTTCTCGTGACGGCATTCCATCGTGAAGACGGTCGGATCGCCTTGGTCTTGCTCAACGAGACCGAGACCGACACGCGTGTCGCATTGCGCTTCGGCGACAATGCCCCCGAGATTGCGAACTCGTACCTGACCGACGACACGCGTTCGCTGGCAGCAGTTCCCGCGGGGTCACCGGTCGTTCCCGCACGCGGCCTGCTCACGCTGGTCACAGCGCCGATCAGTGTACCGAAGGGGAAGTGAGCGTCTCAGCCCCTCCCTCACGCAAGCCGCTCGATCATCTGAGCATGCAGCGCCCCGTTGGTCGCCAGCACGGTCGACGGTTCCGGACAAAGAAGCGCACCGGAATAGTCCGTCACCCTGCCGCCCGCTTCCTCGACAATCAGGCAACCCGCCGCAAAATCCCAAGGCGACAGGTGGTGCTCGAAGAACGCCCCGTAGCAGCCCGCCGCGACGCCGCAGAGATCGAGCGCCGCGGCTCCGAATCGGCGCACACCATGCACACCCGTGCTGAACAGCGATTCGATCTGCGCGAGTGTCCGCCTCATGGATTCGCCGCGATCGTAGTAGAACCCGGTCGCCACGAGGCTCTCTCGAAGGGTCTGAGCAGCGGACACGCGGAGGCGCCTCCCGTTGCAGAACGCTCCCCCGCCGCGCGTCGCGGTGAACAGCTCGTTGGAAACGGGATTGAGAACGGCCGCGTGGAGCGGGACGCCGTTCTCCCAGTA
Organism: Phycisphaerales bacterium UBA7812; assembly: GCA_002480345.1. Lineage (GTDB taxonomy): Bacteria > Planctomycetota > Phycisphaerae > Phycisphaerales > UBA1924 > UBA1926. The sequence continues at coordinate 11,847 of DLBY01000013.1, forward strand.
AGCGACCGACACCGCGAAGTGACCCAAGCCGTGCGCGAAATTGTTCGTGCCGTCGAGCGGGTCGACGATCCAGAGCCGCTCCGAGGCATCGGTTCCCGCGAGGCTCTCCTCCGACAGGATCGCGTCCTCCGGGAAGACCGAGCGGATCATCCCGACGATCGCTTCCTCAGACGCGAGATCGGCCTTTGAAACAAGGCTCCCGTCGCCTTTGGAAGTGACACCCGCGTCACCGCGGAAGAACCGCATCACGGCACGCCCGCCGGCATGCGCGATCTCCGCGATCTGATCCAGCCTTGCATCCGGGACGCTCGTCATCTCGACCCTCCCTCCGGGGCGTTCGGCCTTGGGCGCTCGCTCGGTCTCAGAAGGCCTCGGCAATCCGATCGGAGACTCGGGGGCGTCCCGCGATTATTTCCCCCGTTTGCCGGCGACACCCGTGAGCAGCGACTGCAGGGCGATGAACAGAAACAGCAGGACGCCCGCGGAGATATTGGTCCACCAAGAGCTCAGCGTGCCCTCGTTGTCGATGATCAGCCGGATCAGTCCCAGAATCAGCATCCCGAGCAGCGTCCCGAACACGAACCCTGTCCCGCCTGTCAGGAGCGTGCCCCCGATCACGACGGCCGCGATCGCATCGAGCTCATAGCCCACATATTCAGCGGGTGACCCGGCGCCGGTGTCGATGGTCGCGACGACTCCTGCCAGCGCCCCCATGACCCCTCCCAGCGCGTACACGCCGATCTTGACCCGGGCGATGTTCACGCCCATCAGGCGGGCGGAGGCCTCGTCGCCGCCAACGGCGTACACATCCCGGCACACCGGAACAAACCGTGCGGCAAGCACCGCGATCGCGAAACTCGCGAGCAGCACGAGGACGATCAGCGGCAGATCGAAACGGTCGCCGAGCGGGATCGCGATGTCCTGAAGCCTCCCGATCATCGGGTGATCCGCGGTCACACTCTGCGGGTGCACCGCGAAGGCAAGGCCCCGCGCAAGGAACATGCCCGCGAGCGTCACCAGAAAAGGCGGGAGCGCGAACCAGTGGATCAGCGCGCCCTGCGCCGCGCCGAACGCGAGACCAAGGAAGACCACCAGGGGGAGAACCAGAGCGGGGTGCAGGCCGGGCCCGGCGACCCCCGGCGCGATCTCCTCCGCGACGAGCTTGGCGGTCATCGTAGAAGCGAGCGCGATCACCGCCCCGACGGAGAGATCGATGCCCTTCGACAGGATGACGAAAGTCGAGCCAATCGCGGCGATGCCGATCACCGCGCCGCCTCGAAACAGACTGATGATGTTGTACAACGATGCAAAGTTGCGGTCCGCGTGACGGATCGCTCCGAACGAGAACATCAACACGAGGACCGCGAGCGTTGCGATGATCGGGATGTGCTCCCGCCCCGGCGTCACCCGGCGGAGAAGGTCCTTGCCGCTCATGCCTTGCCCCCCACACGCACGCCGGGACGGACAACGCCCCACGCCTTCCGCCGGAACTCGGGCGATTGCAGCAGGCACACCGCGACGATCACGAGCGCTTTGGGGATCAGCGCGATCTCGGGGCGGACCTCCTGGGCGTACATGGTGTTGGTCAGGGTCTGTATGAGCAGGGCCCCGACGATCGAGCCCACGAGAAAGAACCGACCGCCTGTGAGCGCCGTCCCCCCCACGACGACCGCGAAGATCGCATCGAGCTCGGCGTACAGCCCGATCTGGTTCGCGTTCGCAGAGCTCACATTGCTCGACTCGATCAACCCCGCGATCCCCGCACACAGACCCGAAACCATGTAGACCATGAACCGGATCGCGCGCACGGGAACCCCGCTCGAGCGGCTCGCGGTGTCATTATCCCCCACCGCTTCGATCATCAACCCGAGCGCCGTCAGCCGGGTCAGCCCGATCGCGAGGAACGCGACCAGCGCGACGATGATCACCGAGAAGGGAACCCCGAGAATCGTGCCTTTCCCGAGAAACTCCAGTGCCGGGAGGTCGTAGGTAAAGATCCGGCCGTTCGAGACAAGCTGGGCAACCCCCCGCCCCGCGACCATCAGGACGAGCGTCGCGATGATGGGCTGAATCTTGAAGATCGACACCAACGCGCCGTTCCACACACCGGCCAGCACCGATGCGACCAGCGATGCGGCGATCACGACACCGATCCACGCGATTGTCCGATCGGCGAGCATCGCATTTGCCCATCCGCCCAGGTTCGCCTCGTTCCATTCCGGCGTGACCATCGATGCGCTGAGCACCGCCGCGATCGCCATGATCGCACCGACCGAGAGATCGACGCCGCCCGTTGCGATCACGAGGGTCATCCCGACCGCGAGGAGCATGACCGACGAGCCGTCCCGGAAGATGTCGATCAGGTACCCGGACAGCCGCCCTTCAACGACGCTGATCGAGAGGTACCCAGGGGTAAAGAGCACATTGAAAATAACGAGCAGCGCGAGCGCCGCCACGGGCCAGATCAGCGCTTGCATCACCGGGCCCCCGTGCCAGGCGACGGGCTTCCCCCGCCGACCTTCCGATCGATCAGCCATGGTCGATCTCCACCCCGTCGTCCCGCGCGATCATCGACATGATCGCGTGCTCGGTGATCGATTCACCCTCAAGGATTCCGACCTGTCGGCGGTCTCGGAGCACCACCACACGCTGGCTGACCCGGACCACCTCTTCGAGCTCGGCGCTGATGAACACAACACTCACCCCCTTTTCCGCGAGGTCGAGGATGAGTGATTCGATCTCCCCTTTCGCCCCGACATCGATGCCGCGCGTCGGCTCGTCGAGAATGACCAGCCTCGGCTCCGTCGCGAGCCACCTCGCAAGCAAGACCTTCTGCTGATTCCCTCCCGAAAGCGTCCCGACCGCCTGCTCCCGCCCCGAGACCTTGATGTTCAAGAGTGCGATGAACCGGTCCGCCAGATCGCGCTGCTGCGCACCCGAGAGCTTGCGCCAGATCCCCTTGCTCGACTGGAGCGCGAGCACGATGTTGTCCCGGACCGAGAGCGTCGGGATGATCCCCGCCGCCTTGCGGTCATCGGGTGTCATCGCGAATCCCAGCCGCATCGCCTCTCGCGGCGAGCCCGGGCGGCGAGCATCGCCGTCGATCCGGATCGAGCCCGACTCGGCCTGGTCGGCGCCGAACATCAGCCGCGCGGTTTCGGTCCGCCCGGATCCGAGCAGGCCCGCGAGCCCGACCGTTTCGCCCTTGCCGATCTCGAAGGTCACGGGACCGACACGCCCCCTCTTTCCGAGCCCTTCGACCCGAGCGAGGGATTCCGATTCTGCTCGCGTCCGATGTCTCGCACGCACCTCCGCCTCCCGGACCCGGAGCGCCTCGGGGTCTTTCCCGACCATCCGCCCGATGAGCTCGATGCGGGGCAACTCCGCCGTGGGCGCCTCCGTCACGAACGCGCCGTTCCGGAAAACCGTGATCCGATCGCTGATGCGGTACACCTGGTCCATGAAGTGCGTGACGAAGAGGATCGCGAGTCCCTCACTCCGGAGCCGGTCCATCAACGCGAGCAGGCGATCGACCTCCGACTCGTCCAGGCTCGATGTCGGCTCATCCAGGATCAGCAGCTTGGCATCAGAATCCAGCGCCCGCGCGATCGCCACCATCTGCTGAATCGCGATCGAATGTTCATCGAGCCGCCGGGTGACACTCAGTTCGAGACCGAGCCGGAACAGCGCACGCTCGGCCCGCCGGTGCGCGTTGCGCCAATCGATCGCCCCGAATCGCCTCGGGAAACGCCCGAGGCACAAGTTTTCAGCGACCGAGAGCGTCGGAACCAGGTTCACCTCCTGGTACACGGTGCTGACCCCCAGCGACTCCGCATCGCGCGGTGACGACGGCGAGATCATCGCGCCGTCCAGTTCGATGGTGCCCGCATCGGGCGTGTGCACTCCGGTGAGCACCTTGATCAGCGTGCTCTTTCCCGCCCCGTTCTCGCCCATGAGCGCGTGGACCTCGCCGCGGCGGAGCGTCAGGCGCGCGCCATCGAGGGCCCGGACCCCCGGGAAGGTCTTCACGACGCCGCTCACCCGGAGCAGCACCTCGTTCTGTTCCGATACAGGTTCGCTCATGGGCGATCGACGACTGTACACCGAGAATCAATATTGCCGGCTATCGATCAGTTCCGCCGCCTCCGAAGCCGTGAACACGCCCTCTTCGACCTTGACGCGTTTGGGCACGGACTCCCCCGCAGCGACCTTCTCGATGATGTCGAAAAGCTGAGGACCGATGAGCGGATTGCATTCGACGGTGCAGTTCAGATCGCCGTCGATCATCGCCTGGAACGCCTGCTTGACGGCATCGATCGAGACGATCTTGATGTCCTCGCCCGGGTCCTTGCCCGCTTCTTTGATCGCCTGGATGGCGCCGATCGCCATATCGTCGTTGTGCGCATAGAGGGCGGTCACGCTGTCCGCGTCCGGGCTCTTGAGGAACGCCTGGAACGCCTGCTTGCCCTCCGTGCGGGTGAAGTTCCCCGATTGGCTCCACACGATCTCCACGCGGTCGTGGTTCTCGATGACCGCGCGGAAGCCCGCGGCGCGATCGAGGGCGGGAGCGGAGCCCGGGGTCCCCTGGAGCTCCGCGACGCGGACCTCGCCCTCGGTGTTGTCCACCAGCCACTGCGCGGCGCGGCGGCCTTCCTCCTCGAAGTCCGACCCGATGAACGAGACATAGAGCGAGTCGTCGGAGACCTCCACAGCCCGATCCGAGAGCACCACCGGAATCCCCGCCCGCTTCGCTTCCTCGAGCACCTGCTCGAAGCCCGTCTCGACAACGGGAGAGAACGCGATCACATCAACGCCCTGCGCGATGAACGAGCGGATCGCCTTGATCTGGTTCTCTTTCTTCTGCTGTGCATCGCTGAACCGCAGATCGATCCCACGCTTCGCCGCCTCGTCGCGGATCGACTGCGTGTTCGCGCGCCTCCAGTCCGACTCAGCCCCGATCTGGCTGAAGCCCACAACCAGCGACGCCGAGGACCCGTCATTCGGTTCCGCCGAGCCATCGCAAGCGACGAGCCCGATCGAAACAACCAGGAGGGCCAGCAGCGCCGTCGCGCGGGAGAACGCGAGGGAAAGGGGGATACCGGCACGATCTCGTCGACTCACGGTCTTCATAGCGGCGGACTCCTCTCGCAACCACCGGACAGTGCACAGCTCGCACGGCGGCGCGGCCGATCTCATGATAGTCAAAAGAAACCGGTTGCGTTGCTTATTTTTGCTGTCATTCCGCATCCGCACCGGTGTCGAGTTCCGCGTGCCCGTGGATGTCATCCTCGATCATCCCGGGCGTGAGCGAGGAGCCCTCACGGTCGGCACCCGGGGTCACGCCGAAGTGCCGCCGATAGGCACCGAGCAATCGCGAAGCATTCGAGAACCCCGTCATCTGGGCGATCTGATGAAGCGGGTACGAGGTGTCGCGCACGAGCCGGCGCGCGCGATCGAGCCGGACGCGGTTGATCTCCTGCTTCGGACTCCTCCCGATCGCCTCACGGAAGCGCCGCTCAAGCGTCGTGCGGCTGGTCGCGGTTTCCTCGATCAGGCCCTTGACGCTTACATTCTTCCCGCCCTGCTCTCGGATGATCTGCAGGCAATGCGCCACCACCTCATCCTCGATCGCCGCGACATCGGTGGACTGTCGCGAAACGACCCCCTTCGGCGCCACCAACTCAACCGGCCGAGGCTCGATCAAGGATGGGTCGGACATAAACGCCTCAAGCAGCGCAGCGCCCTGGAACCCCATGCGATAGGTATCGGGCTCGATGCTGCTCAAGGGTGGATCGGACAGCTCGCAAAGAACCTCGTCGTTGTCGATGCCGAGCACCGCGACCTGCTCGGGGACCGCGAGCCCGACATTCGTGCACGCTGTCACAACCTGTCTCCCTCGCACATCGTTCGCGGCGAGGACCGCCACCGGCTTGGGCAAGGACAACAGCCACTCCTCCAGCGCCGGGTCGTCCCGCTCCCCCACCGCCTCATTCCGCGAGGTCGCGTGCAGACTGAGCGAGCCCTGAGCCATGTAGACGGGCACATCGAGCCCGCGCGACGCCGCGACCGCGACGAACGCTTCACGCCGGCGCACCGACCAGTCCACAGCGGGGTATCCGCAGTAGGCCATGCTCCTGAACCCGCGGTGCCAGAAGTGTTCAAAGGCGAGCTCGGCGCAGCCTAGATGGTCCGTGTCGAGCGTGCGCCCGTACCGCGTCACGACCGCGCCGCGGAGATCGACCACCGGGACGCCGAGATCCGCGAGATGGTCCGCGGCGACCTGGTTGTCCGTCCGCGCGATGACCCCGTCGACTTTCAACTCCGCGAAGAACGGAGGCACATCCTGTCCCAGACGGTGATCGAAATAGAACACGCGCCAGTTCGCGTGCGATCGGACATAGCCCGCGATCCCGAGGAGACACCCCCGTCCATACGCACGGGACGCCTCGATCCAGAGCAGAACCCGGCGCCGTCCGGTTGGAGGGTCATTCGCCGGCCGATCGACCGGGGCACTCTCTGATTTCGTCATCTGCCCGTTCCGCGTCATGAATGGTGACTCCGCTCCGATGTCCCGAACACGCACGCTGCCAGAGGGGCATCGGGCCGGGCATTGCCGATTTTAACCGAAATCGAAACGGAGCGGACCTCGCGGATTCACCATCTGAATCCGGACAGGTTTCTATCGGACGGACCATACGGAGATCGCCCAAACCGAAATTGGATTTCCTCTTTTTATCAGACAGGATGCCATAAATTCCGGGCATTCCCCGGCGGCGGAAGGCGTCTCTCGACCGGTCCCGTTCGGGGCATCCGGCGTCGATCGCTTCGAGACACGAGAGCAGATCGAAGAAGTCCAGCACTCCCCAGCCCTCTCCCAGATCGCCGCGCCCTTGGCCCCCCTCGATCGCGTCGATGCATGCGCGCGCGTCCGCGGCGTCGACCACACCCCTTGGATCCGCGAGATCCGACGCGTCGCACGCATCCGTCGTGAGGCTGCGCACGATCCACGCATCCCGGCCGTCAACCGCGCCGTCGCCGTTTGCATCCCCCAGGAGCGAGCCGCCCCCCGGACCGACGACGCCGAAGAACTGCTCGACAGTCGAGAGATCCGCTTCGGTCACCATCCCGTCCCCGTCCGCGTCCCCGAGGGGCGGGAGGGGGACCTCGATATCAGGACGCGGCGGTTGGTGCATGCCAAAGCCGAGGAAGTAGTCGACCATGTTCGACTGGTAGTAGCCGCGCGTGGTCATATCGCTGCGATAGAGCGGATTATGCGGGAGCGTGTAGAGACGCGTGTTCGTCGGGGTCGTGGTGGTGAACACGATCAGGGCGGTATGGTCGAAGGATTCGAAGACGACCTCCTCGCGCCAGTCACCGAGGATATCGCCGTAAAACGCGGGTGCGCCGCGCCACGATTCGCTCGCCCCCTCGCGGTATCCGGTCAGGAGGCGGGACACCGATCGGTTCACGGGGTTCCACTTTTCGATCTTGGTCTGATCGAGGTTTTCGCTGCCCACATCTCCGTCCCACCAGATGCGGAAGTTGGGCCAGGGCACGGGCGCACCCGCCGCGAGCTCGTCGCCCGTTTGCGTGTTGAACATCCCGAAAAACGACCAATACTCGTAGCCGGGCTGGCTCGGATCCACATCCGCCGCGACACCTCGCCCGTTGTCGACCACGCCCGCAACGAAGTGCTCGCGGAGCATTGTTCCATCCGCGGCGTCGTAGTAGTACTCGACCTTGCCACCGGGGTGGTCCTGCAGCACCCCATAGCCCTCGAGCCCCGGACGCCCGGGATCGAGATCACCGATGTGGAACCGGTCGCCGTGCACGATCCCTGGGACGCGATAGAGCAGTGTTCCGTCGTCGTCGATCACAAAGCCCCCGTCGAGCAGTTCGTCCCGCCCGTCGCGGTCCACATCACCGATCCGGATCTGATGGAACTTGTCCACAGGACCGTCGGGCGTCCATTTCCATCGGAGCCGAAGGCGATGATCGAAGTCGTAGGCGAACGCCATCCGGTTGAACGGGGTGCCGGCACCCCCGACCCGGTTCTCAGCGCTGTACAAAAGACTCGGGCGTTCACCGTCGAGATACCCGATCCCGAAGTGCCCGCTCAGCGGCCCCTGCTCGATGACATGGTTCGGGACGAGCGCGTGGCTGATCTCGGCGCCGGTCATCCCGTCCACGACGCTGATGAACTGGATGTCCGTCGCCGGCGCATCCCAGAGCGTCCCGTCCCCGAAGATCACCCCGGGGCCGCTCTTGACAAGCACTTCAGCCCGGCCGTCCCGGTTGATATCGAACACCGTGACGCCGTCCTGGTGCCCGGTGCTGATCGCCGTCGGGCCCGGCTCGAGGTTGTCGCGGTTCACGCTCCCGGGGCCCATGTCCATACGCCAGAGGAACGCCCCGTCGGATCGGTACGCCTCGAGCTTGATGGTGTCCGACACGGTCTCCGGGATGCGGTCAACGACGAAATCGAACTCGCCGTCTCCGTCAAGATCGCCAACCCACGCAAGATGGACAGAATGGTTCGGGAGCGGCGCGAGCGGGATGCGTCGATGCGCCTGCTCCGCGAACTGGGGTGCGTTCGCGGCAACAGAAACCGGAGCGGACGGTTTCAGCCAGACTTCTGCGGTCCGCGCCTTGACGGTATAAGTGTTGGTCCGCGTCAGGTCGGCCGAGTCATCAACGAAGTTCGTCGAAGTCCGGATCGAGGTCCGATTCACTCGGATATCTGGGCCTCCATCCGTGGACCGGAACACCTCGAACCGGATGTCTTCCGGATCGGTGCCCAGCAAACGCCAGCTCAGATACACGGCGTCGCCGTCGCGGAACGCGACAACACCCCTCCCCAGTCGGTCCATTTGTCGGGGCTGGGCCGACGCACAGACGGCGCCGCCGAAAAGGACGAGCAGCGCGAGCACCGATCGCGCACCGGGACAGATCAGCAGGGCCGTCGGGCCTGAACGCGTGCGACGCACCGGATCATCCTTTCTCAGGGCACGATCGAGCGATCAGGGAAGATACGCCCCGAGGCAGCAGTCTTCATCATCGGGGTCCGCATCGCTCGTCAGCGATGAACGACCAAATAAAAAGGGTCCGCGGAGATCGCGCTCCGCGGACCTGGGTTCCGAAACCGAAGGGCAACCGATGGACGCCCGGGTGCGCTGCGAAATCAACCGGGTTTCTCGGTCGATCGGTCAGGGGCAACCAGCGACAAAGGCACCCACGAATGTGGTCACATCCGACAGATCGAAGATGCCGTTCTGATCGAGGTCAGCGCTGGGATCCTGCGTCGTGAATGCCCCGACGAATGTGGTGATGTCGCTGAGATCGAGAACGCCGAAGGGCTCCGCGAGGTCCGCAGCATTGCAGCCGCCCTGCCCGATGGTGACCGTCACGCCGTTCGCCACCAACACCTGTTGATTCAGCCCGGGTGTTGTCGCATAGGTCACGAGGTTGGAGTCCTCGACCAGAACCGCTGCGCCTTCAAAGTCCAGCGTCACCGATGTGCCGACGACCGCGCCCGCATCAACGGAAAGCTCGAACGACATCACATCGATCATGCCGCCGCTGAGCCCGCCATCGAGGCCCCGCCCGGCTGCTGCACGGGCGACAATCCCACCACCGGGCGTCGAAGCGGTCGTGCCGAATCCGAGTTGCGGATCGATCGCGATGCCCGCGCCGTTCACATCCGCCGCGGCATCACCCGACGCGACGACATTGCCGCCGAACCCGTAGAACCCGGGCGCGCCGAAGAGCCCGCCCCCCGCGAGACCCGTGTCGTAATCAACCGAGACGGTCACGGTCACCGAGCCACCCGGCGCAACAGACGGAGAACTCGACGACACCGTCGCACTCGCACTCTGCGCAGCGGCTGTGCCCGCGACCCCACACAGCACGGCGGCAACCGTAGCAAAACTCTTCATCTGGACTCCTCCGGCGAAACGGCTTCATGTGCGACGAGGGCCTGCCGTTCAGTCACGCCGACGCAGCGTGAAGCAGACAGATCGAGTCCGAAACCGCATCTTCGAGATTACAGATTCGTGAGACGGTCGTCAACACCATTCGGGAAGATACGACAACCGAACCGGAAAAAACAAAGCCACAGTAATCCCAATCAAAATGCAAATGCATCTGATCGGGAACGACAGCAACCCCGCGTTCCCCCGATAACAAACCGAAATGGGTGGGGACGGCCCATCGGCGATCGCTCAACGGATCCCGTCCGAATCAGCACGACCGGACACGCCAATCCGGCCTCCAGCAGCCCGTAGGCCTGCGTCGTGCGAAAACCCGCAACGGGGTGCGAGCAAAAGCAGCGAGAGCCCCGCGGCGGACGAATCCGGCGAGGCTCCCAAGCCCTTGCGTTTTGCGGAGTTGTGCGACCCTGCGCGAGCCGGGTCAGCAAAGGACGCGGTGGGATTCGAACCCACGGCTGGCTTTCGCCAAACGGATTTGCAATCCGCCCCCTTAGTCCACTCGGGCACGCGTCCGGGGGTGCGGGCTCAAGCAATCCCGCAAGAGCAACGCTACTACCACCAGACGGTCGGGTCAACAGGCGGACGCTCTACCCGCGTCGTTGTGTCGCATTTGGCGACGCAGGCCGCCCCGGGTCGACTTACCCTGTGCAGGTGAGATTCGGCACGCAAGGAGGCGATCATGCGGCATCGGAGCGTATCGCTGGTCACGATCACGGCGCTGGCGATCTGCGGGAACACGGCTACAGGGCTCCAGCCGGCCGAGGAAGAAACTCGGGAGGCCGAGCAGCGTGTCCCGCGAGTCCCGGGGGAAATCGAGGCCTTTTCGCCCGTCGAAGACGCGGGGGCAAACCCGGTCCGACCCGGGCTCACCGCGGGTGAGCCCTGGGAAGTCCTGCTGGGCGATTCCGACTCCGAATCGTCCGCGGCTCTTCTCCCCGAGCGAAGCTTTCTCAACCGGGTCCGGGGCTCGGTCATCGCGGGCCCGCACGACACGCGGGTGATCGTGACCGATGCCTCCGAAACCGGGGTCCCGACTGCGATGCTGCTGCTCCCGTGCGGCGTCCTGGAGCGCTTCGACGAATTCGTCTTCAAGCGCAACGACCGGGTCCCCGTCATCGTCTCCGGCCAGGTGTTTGTCTACGACGCCCGAAACTACCTGATGCCCTCTGCGATTCTCGCGGCCTCGGGTGTTCCAGACGAACGCTCGGGATCCGCAGACCCGCAGGAGGTCGCACCCGGGTCGGACGGGCCTGATACGGAAAGTGGCACTGCCGCCTCGGATTCCGATCCCGCAGAGCGGGCTCGCGAGCAAGCAAACGCCGATCCGGTCCGTGAAGCGGAAGTTGACGCGTTGATCGAGGAACTCGAGCGGCGCCCGGTCTATTCACGCCGCAGGCGAGGCCGGGCAGAGTCCCCCGAAAACGCTCCCCCCGTGGTTGCGGAGAGCACAAACGAAGGCGAGAGCCAGATAGCGGTGAACCGCGACCTGCAGCCCGATGCCCGCTACATCTCCGCCCGGCGCGGCCGGACCGTGCGGGCACCTGACGGGAGTTGGCTGTTCGTCGAAGACAACGATGACGGCCGGGGCGCGCGCATGACTCTGCTCCCTTGCCGGGTGCTGCAGGCGGTCGAATCGGTGGCGCTGCGCGAGGGGGACGACGCCGCGGTTCTGTTGAGCGGGCGGGTCTACCGGTACCACGACCGCGATTTCCTGCTCCCCACGCTTTTTCAGCGTGAGCGGAGAGCCGGCGTCGATCCTCTGCAGTGATCCCGTGCAGACTCGTGCGACCCGACGGGTGCGCCCAAGCGTTGTGGGGAGCCCTCGATTTCTCCGAGGATGATCAATCTCACAAGGAGCGCCCCATCGCTCAGGCCGAGCCCGGCCCGCTGCATCGAGACGGGAACGACCCGCGATACACTCGTCGGTGACCACGCTCCCGATCATTCACACCCCGGGCGATCACGGGAACGCGGGGTTCCTGCACGGCCGTGCCGTCTATGACATCTTCGAGCCGGCATTCGTGCGCAACTATTTGGATCATCTGAGCGACGCGATCGGTTTCACGCTCGACGATCTCGAGCAACAGGCGTCGGCATGGATGGATGCGCTCCCCCACCACTTCCAGGATGAGATCGTCGGCATGGCGCACGGCGCCGGAGTGCCGATCGGTACCGTCTGCGAGGTGCTCTATGCGGATATCGCGAGGCCTTCGCGAGGCCCCGGGGAGCCGCGGACCACGACGGACCGCGTGGTCTCAAGCGGTCCGATGTGCAGCGCACTCATCGCGACACTCGATGACGGACGCCCGTGGCTTGGGCGGAACTGCGACTGGCTGACGCCCACGCTGCTGCGGGGGACTGCGGGCGTCGTGCATCGCGCGCCGAACCGGATCCCCTCGATCGGGGTCGGGATTCGCGGGGATGTTGACATCGACACGGGGATGAATGCCGAGGGGCTCTGGCTCCACCTGCACACGGTGCACGCCGCGGATCCGGAGCCCGAGGATCGCGAAGTGATCAGTTGGCTGTTCTGGGCCCGCGAGGCGCTGGAGACCTGCGCAACGATCGACGAGGTGGGGTCGTTTGTCGCACGCACGGGGCGCGACAAGGGTGTGCTGGCGATCTGCCTCGAAGGGAGGACCGGTCTCGCGGCGGTCTTCGAGTGCGGTCGGGGCACGCACACTCGCCACGATCTGGACCTCGGATCGCTGCGGGGCCCCGCGTGCCTGACGAACCATTCCCCCTCGAAGCCCCATGATGAGTCGGCGCCGTGGCGCGGCCCCGGGGGCGGGACCATCGGTCGATACCGCGCGCTCCGAGCGACGGTCCGCGAGACACCCCCTCGGACCGGGCCGGACGACCTTGTGCGCACGCTCGCCCGCGAGGGCGTGGAGATGCGCACGCCCCGCTGGCTGCGGACGATCTACTCGTGCGTGGTGGAGCCCCGTGCGCGAGCGTTGTGGTTCGCCGACGGCCGCGCGGACGGCACCCCGGCCGCGAGCGGCGGCCGATGGTCGCGCGTGCACTGGGACTGGTGATGACCGCGCGCCCGACCGGGCGGGGGCTGCTCAGGCCTTGACGAGTCGGCCCTTGATCGCGTCCGCGTGATCAGCGAACGCGTTCCGGGAATCGACGATCAGGCTCGCGTGCTGGGCGATCTGGGCGTAATCGAACGCCTTGTGATCGGTGACGACAACGATGGCGTCGTAGGACGCGATCGCGTCGGGCGTCAGTTCGACGCTCTTCATGCCCAGGTCGCCCCGCCGAACGGGCTTGGACTCGGGGACATGCGGGTCGCTGTAGTCGACGGCGCTGCCCAGTTCGCGGAACAGCTCGATGATCTCGAACGCGGGTGATTCGCGCGTGTCGTCGACATCGGGCTTGTAGGCAAGGCCGAGAATGAGCACACGAGCGCCGTTCGCGGGCTTCTTCTGCTCGTTCAGGGCGTGCATCGTCCGGTCCACGACATACTGGGGCATGACGGTGTTGACCTCGCCCGCGAGCTCGATGAACCGCGTGGGACGCCCCACTTCCTTGGCTTTCCAGGTGAGGTAGAACGGGTCGATCGGGATGCAGTGCCCGCCCAGGCCCGGGCCCGGATAGAACGGCATGAACCCGAACGGCTTGGTCGAGGCGGCCTTGACGACCTCCCAGACATCGATACCCATCTCGGTCAGGACGACCTTCATCTCGTTGACCAGCGCGATGTTCACGGCGCGGAAGATGTTCTCGAGGAGCTTGGCCGCCTCGGCGATCTCCGCGTTCTTCACGGGTTGGACGCTCGCGATGCCCTTGGAATAGGCCTTGACCGCGAGGTCGGTCGCGATGTCGTCGAGCCCGCCCACCAGCTTGGGGATGCTCGCGGTGGTGTGGCTCTTCCGCCCGGGATCCTCTCGCTCAGGGCTGTAAGCGACGAAGTAGTCGCGCCCGCAGACGAGCGACTCGTCGCAATTGGCGCGGATCGCGCCGTGGAACTCGTCGCGGGTCGTGCCGGGGTAGGTCGTGGATTCGAGGACGATGAGCTGCCCCGCGCGGAGCGTCTTGCCGATCTGCTCTCCCGCGCGGACGACATAGGACAGGTCGGGCTCCTGGTGCTGCCCCAGCGGCGTGGGCAGGCAGACGAAGATGCAGTCCGCCTCCGCGAGGCGAGCGAAGTCCGTTGTCGCTTCGAAACGGTCACCCTGCAGATCGGTGACAAGCTGATCGCCCAGGTGCTTGAGGTAGTTGCGCCCCGCGGCGAGGTCGTCGATCTTGGATTGATCCACATCGAAGCCCAGCACGGGGAGCCCGCCCGTGTGGAGCGCGTGCGCGAGGGGCAGACCGACATAGCCGAGCCCGATGACGCCGCAAGTGGCAGAGTTGTTCTCGATCCGCTCGATGAGACGAGCGGCGGTTTCGTTGCTGGTCTGGGTGCCCGAGGTCATGGGTCGGTCTCCGTGCTATCGGACGGGGGGCGGACAGACGCGGCGTCAGCGCCGGCGCTGTGGATGAATCGGCGGATCGTCTCGACAAGTTGGGTCGAGGCGGTGTTTCCGAGCGGATCGGGCCGGTCGGCAGAGAGGATCGTATCGAGCTTGCGGGCGATGTCGCCCTCGTCCATCGCGACGAGCACACCGGGCTTGCTCCCGAACCGATCCGCGGTCGCGACCTGGTGATCGTTCCGGGTTTCCTGGCGGTCGCCTCGGCGGGGCATGATGAGCACGGGCTTGGCGTGCTGGAGGGCGGTGATGATCGTGCCCATGCCGGCGTGCCCGACCAACGCGTCGGCGGTTTCGACACGCATACGGAAGGCCGCGGGCTCCAGAAGCCTGGTCCATTCCATCGATCTGGGCTCGTAGGATCCGGGCCCGATCTGAGCGAAGACGGTTGTCTCGGGATGCTGCTTGGCCCACGCGTCGACAGCACTGATGAGTCGATCGAAGCCCATCTGAGCCCCAACGGTCGCGAAAATCGTGCTACCCATCAGATCACACTCCCCCCATAAGAGGGGCCGCTCGGTGTGGCGAGGTGCTCCCATTGGGTGAGCCAGAGATCGGCGTAGGGCTCGACCATCTTCCCGGTCATCGAAAGCACCTCGGCGTTCGCGATGCTGTCGAGCCAGATCGTGCGTGCGCCGAGCAGGCGCGCGACGCGGAAGGCGAAGTACCCCGGTGCGGCGCCGGTCGAGATGACAACATCCGGTCGCTCCAGCAGGACGATCAAAGCGATCTTGAGCGCCATCCTCGCGAGCTTGATCTTGTTCCATCGCGTCGCATCGACGATCGTTCGGAAGCGTCCGAACGGGATATCTTCGCGATAGGACCGGCGGACGGTGACGAAGCAGGTGTCGCAGCCCTCGAACGCCGGGGCGACGCGGAGGAGCTGGACCCAGTGCCCCCCTCCTGACGCGATCGCGAGCACGCGGGGCTTCTTAGCCATGGGCGGTGCTCCTCGAGGATTCATCCCGGAGCCACTGCTTATGCTCGCCGGATGCTTTCCGGTTTCTGAATCGGCGTCGGGACTCGGTCTTGACCCAGAGGTAGGTCGCGAGGGCGGTCCAGTTGAGCGGGTTGAGCGCGAGAGCGAGCAGGGCACGGCGCTGGCTCGCGTGCGTGTCGTCGGGTGCCTCGCCGAACATCTGGTTCATCTCATCCGCGGCGGTCTTGCGCCGGGTTTCGATATGGACCAGTGCGTCGAGCGTGCGCGGCGGGTACACCGTGAAGAAGACCGGCTCGCCCTCCGAATCAGCAGAAACGGATACGCGTTCGTCGCGGCGGAAGAGCCGGCGGACATACGCATCATCACCGATGATGTCGGGGAAATCGTCGAAGCGGGCACGCCCCGCCCGGGACAGCGCGTAGACCCCGGAACCCACCATCCGATCGGTGACATAGGGCAGTCTCGTCCACACGCGGTAGTGCCGGCGGACGGAGCGATCGCAGCCCTGGAGATCGACCCGCAGCGCCGGCGCGGACGCGAGGGCAACGCCGGCCGCGAGCGGCTGGCAGGCGGCGAACAGCGACCGGGCGGACACATCGATATCCGCGTCGACAAAGACCCGCGGGAAGTGCGACGCGGCGCGATCCCCGGTGTTGAGCGCCAGGGGCTTCGAGCCCTGCTCCAACTCGATCACACGGACCGGGGCGCCGAAGGCACGGGCCCGATCGGCGGTGTCATCCGTGCAACCGTTGCACACGACCAGAATTTCGAGGCGGGCCCGCTCGGCCTCTGTCGCGTCTTTGAGCAGCGCTTCCAGCGAGCGGTCGATCACGCCCGCCTCGTTGTGGGCGGGGATGATGACCGAGATTGAGCCTCCGAAGCCGCTCATGCGTCTAGGATCTCGACGCCGGGAACGGTCCGCTTCCCGACGATCCGAGCGGGTGCGCCGACAGCGATGGCGCCGCGGGGGATGCTCTTGGTGACGATGGAGCCCGCGCCGACGACGGCGTAATCACCGATGGTGACCCCCGGGAGGACCATGACCCGGGCACCGAGCCAGACATCGTTGCCGATCACAACATCGCCCTCGTCCATCGCCTGCTTCGTGACTGGCGATCCTTCGTTGAAACGATAGTTCGCGGCTGTCAGGAAGACCTCGGGCCCGAACAGCACATCGTCGCCCAGAACGATCCGGCCGTCCCTGGGCCCCGCCCAGAGTGAGCAGCGCGAGCCGATGCGGACGCGGTCTCCGATCGAGATTCGTTCCGGGTTGGTGAACGAGGCGTCGGGACTGATCGCGGGATCCGATCCGAGGCTGATGGCACGCATCGGCTGGACATGCGAGTAGTTGTAGAAATTGATGATCTTGATCGCGTGTGCGTACGCGCGGGGATCGAGCATCGAACCGAGGAGGCGCAGCAGTTTCGCGGGCTTGGAAAGCGACTTCTTCTTCGGTGCGTCGGCGGTCATGATGCGGACCCGATCTCGTGGCTCGGGGTACTCGCGGTGTCTGCGGGGCATTCCTCGTTCCGATCGCTCGCGGGATAGCCCCTGAGCCAGTCGCCGCGGTCGCCCCAGACTTCCCTCCAGAGCTCGGCGGATTCTCCCCACCGCCCGGGCGAGATCCGGGCGAGAAGCCCCGAGGCAACGCGGCGCGCCGCGCCCCAGATCCAGATCAGGCCGAGCCCCAGCGGCCTGTTCACCGATGAGAAGTGACGCTTGACGAGCGTGACCCGCGCCTTGGCGACGAGGGTGAGTTTCCCCGCTCGCTTGGGGGCGCTCGCGCCGACGAGGTGGACGATCACCGCGTCGGGGTTGATGATCGGGTGCATCCCGAGACGGCGGGCGCGGAGACACAGATCAGACTCTTCCCCGTACATCCAGTAGGAGGTATCGAAGCCGCCCAGGCGTTCCCAGGTCTCGACTCGGGTGAGCAAGAAGCAGCCGACCACGATATCGACCCGGCGGACCGTGTCACGCGCCCACGACCCCATGCCCTCGGTGTTGAACACCTCGCTGCCGGAGAACGCGGCCGAAAGGCCCGTTGCATGGCAGAACAGGCTCCAGAGTGTGATGCGGTTCCAGCACGAGGCGATGTTCAGAGAGCGGTCGGGGAAGACGGTGCGACCGCCGTAGATGCCGGCGTCCGGGAGCGTCTCCGCGAACGCGACGAGGCGATCGATCGCGTGATCGAGTACCTCGGTATCGGGATTGAGCAGAAGGAGCCACTCGCCCCGTGCCCTCTTCGAGGCGATGTTGTTGGCGCGTGCGAAACCGTGGTTGGTATCGGAGCGGATGAAGTGGATGCGATCCCCGAATGATGCCTCGATCGCGTCGGCGGAGCCGTCGTTCGAGGCGTTGTCGATGACGATGAGTTCGAAGGGAATCGTCGTCTGCTCGAAAACGGTCTCGAGGCATCGCAGCGTCAGATCTCGGGTGTTGTAGCTCACCACGATGATCGAAACGACGGGGGATGGAGCGGTGTTCGTTGCCATTCGGTGCGTGCTATGCGATCAGCCGTCGAGCGATCTTTCGCGCGATGATCTTCGGATCGTACCGGTCCACATCCACGACGGATCCCGGCGGGAACGAACCAAGACAGTGGGAAAGATACGAGAAGGTCGAGCGGCTGGCGTAGACCAGGCCGTCGCACGCGGCGAGAAGCCGCATGTCGACCAGGGCTTCGATCCCGTTCTGTCGGCGGTCCGCGCACGCGGCGCTCTGGTGCATCACCTCGCCCGGCGCGGGGAGCCATTTCTCGGTCTCGATGACCCTGGGGAAGGCGTCTCGGAACCGCTGTGAAACCGACGCGTTGTCGGTCGCGAGAAATATCGCCTCCGCGCCGAGACGCTCCGCCAGCCTCCGGGTCCGGCTCAGCATGAGCGTCAGATCCGTCGTGCGATCGGTCATGCGCACATGTACGCCCACGGTGCGTTCCGCGAACCGCTCGCGGCGGAAACGCTCGACCTCGTCGGCGATCTCCGCTCGGATCGGGAGGTACCGCTCGAGACACGCCCCCACGACGGTGTTCAGATCCCCAGCCGATAAACCGAGCAACCGCCTTGCCTTCCCGGCGAGCTGCTCGAATCGCCCGGTGTAGTGCCAGAAAACAGCGATCGGCTCGGGCTGATCGAACCGCCGCGCGTCGACTGAATATCGCCGATGGGCGATCGGGCTGCTGTGCAGGCTCGGGTCGTCCGCCTGGATCGCTTCGGACAAGGGAGTATCGAGCCGCCCGTTCCAGGCCGCTGGTGTCACGCCCACACCTTCGCTGCATGGAGGCTCACGCAACGCTCCAGGAGGACTGAAGAAGTGGAAGACCGCGTTCTCACGCTCGAGCGAGTAGGCGTCATCGCGCCAATCCACGAACGGGCGTCGGCCCGCGAGCTCGGCCCAGAGCATGCCGCTCGCGGCGCAGAGCATGCGGTTCCCGAGGCCCCCCTTCGCCTTGATCCACGCGATGCGCTCGCTCACGCTGTCGCCTCCCTCGGGTGCCCGTTGATGGCTGCCTCGGAGGAGGGTTGCGGACGGGGTCGTCGCCTCCGCCGCGCGAGGCGTCGTCTGGCGGGCTGGGGCACGGCCCCGAGGCTCGCGATGAGCCCGAGCGTGATGTACCAGGGGAGGATCATCTGCCCGAAGTACGAAACGCTCCAGAAGCACATGATGTGAACGAAGAACGCGACCCCGATGGACCACGCGAGAACGAGATGCTGCTTCGTCCGATCACACTTCTTGACCATGCGCCCAACCGTCCGGAACGACATGACGATGATGGTGAGAAACAGGATCAGGGTGAGCAGACCGCCCTTGATCGCGACGAAGACATAGTGATTCGTAACATCGTGAAGGCCCCACCCCCAGTGGGCGGTCGAGGGCGTGCCGAACATCCACCACTCTCCGGCACGGTTCACGAAGGCGTCGAAGAGCGCGTAGCGGTGGTAGCCCGTCGAGCCCGCGATGACATCCGTCTTCGCGAGCAGGGACCAGACGGGGCCGCGCATGCCGAAGTGCATAATCGTGAGCACGATCGCGAAGGCGATGAGCACACCGCCCAGCCAGCGCCTGATGTAGAAGCAGGACGCGCCGAGACCCGCTGATAGGAGCGCGAGCACGGGCGTGCTGGAGCGGCACGCGTAGATCACGACCATCGACGCGAGGATGCCCGCGATGAGCAGCACGCGGTCCCGGGCTCGCTCGATCGCGAGCCCGATCATCATCGGGAGGACCGAGGCCCAGAAGCACCCCGCGAGGATCGGATGGGCGAACGCGCCCTGCGCCCGGAGCTTGCCCTGGCGGATCGAGGTCACGCGCGGGACCCCGCCGAAAACACTGAACATGTTCCGGCCTGTCGCGAGTTCAATCATGAAGACCGCTGCGCACGGGATCGCGAGGGCCGCGAATCCGAGGATCGTGCAGCGGATGTCGTTCCAGTTGCGGATGAGCATGCGTGAGAGGAAGTAGATCCCCCCGGCGTCCATGATCCACCCCATGCGTTCGGTGATGCCCGCGCCGTTGGTCTGGATGGTGTACGCGAGCGTCCCGACGATGAGCCAGAGGATGACCACCGCGTCGGTCGGCTTCCATTTGAACCCCTTGTACTCCTGCCTGAGGATCAGGCGGAGCCAACCGAACATGGTCATCACGCGGAGGAGATTGAAATCAAGACCGAAGATGACCACCCGTTGCGCGGGCGCGACGAAGCACGCCATCGTCATCATCGGGACGAGCGCAAACCGGCGCGGCACCAGCAGCATCAGCGTGCCCAGGAGCATCGTGGCGCCGAGCCCCAGCGGATGCAGCACGGTCTGGCCGTACCAGTCCTTCGCGAGTTCCTCGCGGAAGTCCTCCTGCATGGCGAGCAACGGGATCATGCGAACGGGTCGATCCGTTTCCTGAGGTTCCGGCGGCGGACACGCGTCACCGTCGAGGTGAGCGAACGCAGTTTCATCGACAGAGAGAGGTGCCGCAGCCAGTGCGGGAAGGTCGGGAACCCCGAGAATTTCGGGACGGCTGCGCCCATGACCCGCATCACGAGTGTCTGTCCGAAGAGCCTCCCGCGTGTGGAGAGCAGGTTCGCCTGGGACCGCGGGAGGAGGGACGGATCCCTTGTTTCGAGGGTGATGTAGCCGGCTTCGGCCGCGGCTCGGAGGATCTCCACTCCGCGACGGGTGCGGGCGATGATCAGCGATTTCCCCGGTTCCCCGGGCTCGACGGGTCGGTACCAGGGGTCCCCGACCGCGATGTCGGCAAACTCGCCGCTGTGGTCGGGGCAGATGTAGCATCGCCACTGCCGATACTGCTGCAAGAAGCCCCACGACTCCGCGTAGGTCATCTGCGCCGTGTGGGATTCACCCTCGGCGTCCGTCCACTCCGCGGTCCAGAGGCCCGGCCAGCCGTTCCCGCGGTACCGGAGACTCCGGAGCGCCGCGGGGTCGCTGACCCCGATCTTCTCGAGCAGCGCAAGGTTCCCACGGGTGGAGGGCACGCCCGCGCAGAAAAAGGCGATGGTGAGACCGAGCTTCGCGTCAAGATCGTCACGGAATCGCCTCGCTTGCTGCACCCCCGCGACATCGCAGGGCTTGCCGATGAACACGCTGGGCTGATCCTGAGCAAGGACAAGGTCGAGACGATCCGCCGGGCTCGCGGGCGCGTACCGAGATCCGGTGCGCGAGAGCAAGTCTGCGCGTGTCGTGCTGTAGACCGTTTCATTGAGATGACGACGAACCCCGCTCGCGCCGGTGTGGAGCACGCCCGCCATCCCCTGCCGCTCGATCGCGAAGAGCGCGAGCGCCGTCGCGGCACCCCCGCTGGACCCCGCGAGGCGGATGTCGTGATCGGAGGCGTGCCCCTCCCACACCTCGTAGACGGGACCCCACGCCGGGCGCAGCTCTTCGAGCAAGTCGGGATCGGACTCATCGAAAGTGTGCGTCAGCGACGCACCGGGACAGGCCCGCAACGCGTCACCGGTTTCCTCGGGCGCCTCGCCCGCAAGCACGGGACGACGCCCGTACGACGGCGCATCATCCATGCGGAAGCGCTCGGGCTCGAGCGACGCGCACACACCGCACCCGGTGCAGAGCTGCCGCTCGGCGACTTCGTTGATATTCAGAACGGGCAGTTTCACGGCATCAGGTCTCGCGAAGACTCACTGGGGTCGTCGGATCAGGCGGGAGCGGAGAATGGCCGTGCCCGCTCGCAAGTCGGTCCGACAAGTGATGACGGAGCGACGGCGAGCACGGGATCATCCCGAGCAGCGTGGCGAGCCCCGCGACTGAGGCCCACACGAAGTCCAGCGGGGTCGCACCGCCGCGGCCGCCGAAGATCGCCGCGAGTGCGAACGACGCGGACATCAACGCCCCCCCGATCAGCGCCGGGAGGATCACGGGCGACGCGGGCAATCCGATCCGCTTCGCGAGCAGCCGCTGCGACCAGAGTGCCGCGAGGAGCTCACCCGCGAGCCCGCTCGCGGCGATCCACTCGACGCCCATCCCGCCCATCGCGCCACCGAGCGCGATCGGGATCGCAAGGGTGCGTGCGATGTTCGCGTACATCGGGTTTCGGGTATCCGCCTTCGCGATCGCTGCGATGCTCTGCCCCACCCGGGCGATGCGCACCCCCTGCATGCACGCGAGCCAGCCGACGACGCCGACCGCCGGCGCATACTTGTCTCCATAGAAGAGGACGAGCAGGTCATCCCCACACCAGACGGTTCCCGCCGCGAAACCGACCCCGCCCAGCAGACACAACTGCGTCGCAAAGGCGGCGAGCTCACCGAACCGTGCCTCGTCCGCTTTCGCACCCGAGAGCATCGGCAAGAGGAGTGACTGAAGAACGCGGGACGCGATGAGCGAGGGCATCATCAACAGACCGAACGCGGCGCTGTAGAGCCCGAGGGCCTGCATCGTGAACACGCCGCCCACGATCGCCCGGTCGCCCTGGAAGATCCCGAACATGAGCAGCGCGTTGATAAGCAGGGGCCACCCGAAGACGATCATCCGGCGGATCATGCCCGTATCCCAGGCCCATCGGTACCGCCGCTCGGCAACGAGGTGAGAGGTCAGGACATACAACGCGACCTGGGCGAGGACCACGACCAGCATCACGCGGTAATCACCAAGCCACATCGCGAGGGGCGCCGCGATCGCGGTCGAGACGATCAGCGGGAGTGTGTCTGTCCACACCGACGCACCGAAACGCATCGACCGGTGCATCCGGAACTGATCGAGATGCGTGAAAGAACGGAGCAGCGGCACGACCGCGAGCACGCGGAACGCCCACGCAACCTCCGGGATTCCGAAGAACGCCGCGACGGGCCCCGCGACGGCGAACATCACGAGCGATCCGATCGCGCCGCGAGCGACCTGGAACGCCTGTGCCGTCGCCTGCAGCCGTTCGTCCTCCCCGTCGGGGGCCTGGATGATCAGGCGGTCGAGGGCGAGGTTGCTGGCCATCTCGATGAGGCTGATGGTCATCGCGAAACTGGCGGCGATCCCGAAATCATCGACGCTGATGAGCCTGGCGATGATGACATTGCGCGCAAACGAGCAGACCGAACCGGC
>DLBY01000136.1:0-2256 GCA_002480345.1 Phycisphaerales bacterium UBA7812
CGCGGTCTGCTCGATGGTCCGTTCGTGCCCCGCGAGGCGTTCGCGTGCCTGGTCGGCGTGGCGCTCGTGCTCGCCCCTGCTCTGACGCGCCTCGTCGAGTGCTCGCTCCAATCGGGAGACCTCGCGCTTCGCGCCGTCGAGCTGCGCGTTCGCCCGTCCCGCCTCCTCGCGGGCGGCGCTCATCTGCTCGCTCGCCGCTTCGGCGCGGGTCTGGAGATCCGCGAGTTCCCTGCCGAGCGTTTCGACCGATACGCGGTGCTCACCGATCAGGCCCTCCAGGGAGGCGACTCGGTCCAGCTTGTTCGTGCGGGCGTTCTGAAGCTCCTCGTGTCGGTTCGCGGCACGCTCGATCTCCTGACGCACCGAGCCCGCGTCGCGTTCCAGGCGCTCCGTGTCGCTCCGCAGACGGTCCGCCTTCGCCTGCTCGCCCGCGAGCGAACGACGGTGCTCGGCGAGTTCGCCGGACACCCGGTCGCGTTCTGCCTGCACGCTCGCGGCCGATGCGTCGAGGCGTTCGAGCTCTCTGCGCTCGGTGTCCAGGCGTTCCGTCACCGCCGCGAGCGACGATTCCAGCTCCGAGAGCTCCGCGTGGTGGCGGATCAGCCCCACGCCCTGCTCGGCCCCTGCGGGGCCCGCGTCGGTGCGTCCGAGATGATCGAGCACCTCGCCCCGCCGCGTGACGAACCGGACACCCGTGCGGGACGCGAGCGGCCCTGCCGCGAGCATGAGCGCCGCATCCAAGTTCTCGACGAGGTAGGTGTCCGCGAGAAGCCGGTCGAGCAGCGCCGCCGTCGCGTGCCGCTGGTCGTCGTCCTCTTTTGCCCGCACGAGGTCTCGCACCGCGACGAGCCGCGACGCGGGGAGAGAGGCGAGCGACACATCCGCCGCATCCGAGAACACATCGGTGTCCAGCGAAGAGATCCCCGCGAGCGGGATGAAGCGCACCCGCCCGGGCAGCGCGTCGAGTTCCTCGTCGGTGGGGTTCTCCGCGATCGATCGCGTGACGATCGCCTGCAGATCGGCGCCCAGCGCCGCCTCGACCGCCGCCGCGTGCTCCGTCTCGGTCTCGACGAGATCCGCGAGCGGCGCGACCACCCCGGTGAACCCCTCGCCCGATTCTGCGAGGTCCATCACCTTTTTCGCGGCCTCCGCGAGGCCCGCCCGATTCGCGACCATCTCCTCGAGCGTGGCACGCCGCGCGTCCAGACTGATCCGCTCCTCGCTCAGCTTCTCCACCGCCGCGGCCTGGTCCCGGCGGGCGCCCGCGAGCGATTCCCCCCGGCTTGCGAGCGCATCCCGCTCCGCCTCGAGCGCCCCAATCGCATCGTTCCGCTCAGAAATCGAGGCGGCGAGCTCGGCATGATGCCGCTCGGCCGCGGCCCGGTCGTTGTCGATCCCCTCGAGGCGGGCGGCGAGCTTGGTCTCTTCTGCGGAGAGGTCCTCGAGCCGGTGCGCGATCGACTCGGCCTCGCCCTTGAGCTGCTGCTGCTCGCGTTCCATGCCCGCGAGTTGGGAACGGGCTTTCTCGTGCGCGTGCCGGGCGGTCGCGATCTGCTCCATCGTTGAGGCACGAGCCGTAGTCGCGGTTTCGAGCGCCCGGTCCGCTTCCGCGACGGTCTCCGCGAGCGCCGCGACCGCGTCCCGCTGATCGCTGAGATCCGATTCGAGCGCCCCGATCTGCTCCCCGACCGCCTCGAGACGCTTCGTATCGATCTCGACCTGTCGGCGGGCCTCTTCGATCGACCGCTCCGCCATCTGCCGACGCTGGCGGGCCTGCGCGATCGCGTGCTCCGCTTCCCGAATCGCGTTCTCCGTCGTGCGAAGCTCCGTTGCCGCCTCGTTATGGCGGAGCTCGACCTCCTGCATCGCCGCCTCGTGGGCCGCATGTTCCCTTTGCGTCGCATCGCGTTCGGACTCCAGCTTCTGCAGCTGGCTGGTCATCCCCTCAAGGCGCTGGCAGATCTCGTCGTATTGATCGAACGCGACCGCGAGCCGCAACGCGCTGCATTCGTCGTCGAGTTCCTTGAACCGCCTCGCCTTCGCCGCCTGCCCCCTGACGATCCGCAGGCGCCGCTCAGTGTTCTCAAGTTGTTCGCGCGTCCGCACGAGGTTCGCTTCGGCGCGGTCCAGCTTCCGCTGGCTCTCGATCCGACGCTGCTTGAACTTCGCGATCCCCGCGGCCTCCTCGAAGATCGTCCGCCGCTCCTGCGGGCTCGCGAGCAGCATCGCATCGACCTTGCCCTGCTCGATGATCGA
>DLBY01000136.1:2560-10052 GCA_002480345.1 Phycisphaerales bacterium UBA7812
GCCCTGCTCGATGATCGAGTAGGCATCGGCGCCGATGCCGGTATCCAGGAACAGGTCGCGGATGTCCTTCAGCCGCGCACGCTTCCCGTTGATCAGATACTTGCTCGTCCCGTCGCGGTACAGCTGTCGCTCGACGGAGACCTCGTCCGCATCCACGGGCAGCGGGCGCCGGATCCGCCGGCGGTCCGCGAGCAACGACTCGGTCGGCTCGTCCGCGATCGCCGTGCCGACAACGCCCGTTTCGTCGATCGCGCCCGTCGAGGGAGCCGCGAGATCGGCCGACCCGGCTTCCCCCTCATCATCCGGCGCATCGTCCGCTCCGGCGTCATCGGGAGCGCTCCGCGACCGGTCCTCGGCCTCGACCGCTTCGTCAACGGATTCCTCAATCGTGCGCTCCGGCGCGCCCCGGTCCTCGTCGGCCTCGTCGATGGAGGCCGTCGCGATCACCGGGTTCTCGAACACGAGCGCGACCGATGCCATGCCCGCGGGTTTGCGCGCCGCCGACCCCGCGAAGATGACATCGATCATCTCCTTGCCGCGGAGGCTCTTGCTCGACCGTTCGCCCAGCACCCACTTGATCGCATCGACGACATTGCTCTTGCCGCAGCCGTTGGGCCCCACGATGCCCGTGATGGGTTGATCGATCGTGAAGGTGGTTTTATCCGCGAAGGACTTGAAGCCGTTGAGGTGCAGCCGAGCGAGCCGGAGGCCCTGCGCCGCGACTCCCGTGATCCCACCCGCCGCGTCGTGAACCGCCGCGCCGTGCACGCCGCGGTCGGCGCCTTGGTGAGCGGGCGTCGGGGCGTTCCCCGCGGGCGCGTCCGGGGCGGCATCGTTCGACGCCTGGAGAGTCGTTGGAACGGTGGGGGAGTCAGTGCTCATCCGGGCCTCAACCTCCATGTCGGGCCTGCAGAAATGGGCGACCGCGAACGCGGCCGAGATTTGCGTGCTCGTTCAGGGGAACCGGATCCTCCGGGCATTCCCACGCAGCGGTGCCAAGCGTACACAAAACCCCTCGCCTCGGCGAGCCCTCACACCCCCATTCGAGCACGAATTCACACCTCCGGTCACTTCCCGCTCGGCGCGTTCCGCTCGATCGGAACGAGCAGCCCGTCGTCGCCCGTGGGCTTGGGCTTCGCCTGCGGCGTGAGGTCGCGCTCGCTGAACACCACGAGTTCGCGGCGATCGCCCGGTGTTTCGGGCCGGACCTCCACCGTTTCTTCCTCAGATGACGCAAGCAGATCCGCGATCAGGCGGTCTCGTTCGGTCGCGAACGACGCCGAGATCGCGCCCGCTTTATAGAACTCGTGCAGAGCCCCGACGACCTCGGAAAAGGTCAGGCCCAGCCCGACCATCTGCTGGTCCGCGGTCCATTCCCGGGCGAGAAAATCGATCAGGTCGGTGACATCGTCGTCCAGCCGCCCCTGATAGGTCGAGCGGTAGGTCACCGAATCGAGGCGGATCGCCTTGCCCGGGACCGCCCGGTAGAACACGCGGGGATCGTCCGTTTCGCTCTCCGCGACCAGCATGAGCCGGTCCGACCACGCCGAGACGAGGGTCGGTTTCTCCACTTTCAGCGCGTCCCCGAACAGCACGATCCGCGGCGCGCCCTGCTGGGTCACATAGATCAGCGGATCGCCCACCGGCACGCGGTCGAGCAGGAACTTGCCGTACATCGGCACGCGGCTCACCGACTGGATCGTCCCCGCGGGGAGATTCATCTCGCTGAGGCGACGCAGCTCGTCCGCCGAGGCGCGAAGCCCGACGGGCGCATCGCGGTACTGCTCATACTCCACGAGCGTGCGGAACCGAGCCCGCTCCGCCCGGGCGACCAACGCCTCGTACGCGGAGATCCGCACCGGGAGCGATTCTTCCGCGAGCAGGCTCTTGAGCGTCTCGTCAACCGTCGGGCCACCACCGATCCGGCCCAGCAACTCGATCGCGTCGGTCCGCACCGAGTCGGGCCCCGAAGTCGCGAGTTCCTTGAGCGAGTCCGCCGCGCGCGCATCGCCAAGGCGCGCACCGGTCCGCAGGGCCACGAGCCGGGGCACCAATTCGCTGTCGTTGTAGAGTTCCCGGATGAACGGCAGCGCGGGCTCACCCAGCGCGTGCAGCGCCCACCCCAGGTCGTCCGCGAGGTACGGCTCGCGCCGAAGCGCCTCGACATACCGCCGCGCGTAGATCTGGGGACCCATCTGGTTCACCTGGATGTGCGCCAGGATCTGGACGAACTCCGCGGAGCGATCGAGGTACGAACGGGGCACCTCCACCTCGATGGTCCGCTCATCCCGTCCGATCGCGACCGGGTTCCGGTCGCCCGGACGCTGCGGGAATCGGCTGTTGATCGCGCTCACGATCTGTCTCGCCCGGCTGTGCGATGGATTGTCGAGCACCACACGGATCTTGTCGCTCGCCGTCACCACACCCCCGTTGAGGATCCGCCCGGTCGTCCGGCTCACGACGCTGTCGACCTCTCCGGGCTCCGCGAACGGATTGATGTAGATATTGCCCCGCGCCTCGCCCAGCTTGTTCCGTTGGGTGCCCCCGAAGGTCTGCGCGTCACCCAGCCGCAGATCCGTGGTGTACAGCCTCCCGCCCTCGAGGCTCGTCGCGTTGAGCGCACTGACGAAGACATCGAACTCGGTCCCGTTCGGGGCGCCGGGAGGCACGACCGCGTAGACCAGCACGACCGCGGTCCGCGGGTCCTGCAGCAACTGTCTGGGCGACATCCCCTCGAAGGGCGTGCCGTCGAAGGCGCCCTGCCCGACGCCCCGGATGCTCAGTTCGCGCTCCATGTGGAACGAGACACGGTCATTGAGCACGCCTCCCCCGGTCCCGTTCAGCCCCACGACGAATCCGATCCCCGAGATCCGCGTCGCCTGCAGACCCACGACCGACGCCTGACTCCCGATCACCCCGCGGAGCACCGACGGGACATCCCGCGGCGCGATCGGGGCGCGCGTCGCACGCGGGCGATCGACCGTCTTGTGCGCGCACCCCGGGACGCCGACGAGCAGCAGCGCCATCGCGAGCAACGCCAGACGCCGCGCCAGCGGGCGCCCGCCTCCGACCAGAGTCCTGTTCATCGATCGCCCTTCTTCGTCGTGGTGGGCCTTCGGCTCTCGTCCCCCGGCGGGGCTCGCGCCGAACTCGTGTCCCTTCAGCGTGTTCGCCTCGAGATCACGGATTGCGGGTGGGCATTTTACACGCGCGCTCAAACAAAGGCATGCGCGTGCCGAACGCACCATACGCATTGCGTGCCGGGGGTGATCCACAGGGACCTCGAAGCGGGGTACCCGATCAAAACCCGTTTGAGGAGTCCCGTCTCTCGTCAGGGCACTCTCCGGAAAACAGGCTCAAGATATAGTGTATTTTCGTCGTAAGCAGTACCACTGAAAGTGGTTGTGGACAAACAGTCGGCAGTGTTTTCGCTGCGATTTTTTTGCGAGCGCACAAAACGCCGATTTTCAGCGGGTTACGCGCAACCGACAGCATTTGCACCGAATCCCCACAGCAAATTGTGGGTCTCACCCCTAGACAACACGATGGATTGTGGTACGGTTCTCTCTGCACCACTCGGCATCGGTCAAAGCGATCGCGAGTGGGCACGACCGCATGAATGGCTCGGTTTCCATCGAGCCCGCTCCCGGCGGAGCCGGGAGCTTCCAAGAAGAGGACACGGGGCCGGGCGTTGGTGCCCCGTGGAGCAGAGGAGCGCGACGAGGGGCGGAGTGGACCGCCTCACGGATGCCGGCACGCGGAGCACGCCGGTCGCCGCGCGAGCGAGGTTTCGGGAACACCGCCTGGCATCCGGCACTCGTCGGGGGCGCTCGTGGGCGGGAACGACAATTCAGCGATCGCCGATCCGGGCGTCGCGGGACGGACGAGGAACCGCCCCGCATCGCAAGGACACCGGCCGGGCCATGGTGGGCCCGGCTCCGGCGGCGGTCGCCGTGCGCACCCGCGGCGTCAGGCCGACCCCGCACACGGGGCGCACAGCATCCGGAGCCGGACGGAGACGGCTCCGGAGGATCACGCGTGATCCCACGATCACGCACCCGATCGGGCGTGTGGACGCGTCCGGCGGCACGGGGACTTCGGGGCGCGTGGACTCGCCCCGACGAGCGGCAGGAGGGGTCATGCCTGTTCTTTGCGACACCCAGATCCGTGAACTCATCACCATCGAGCCCTTCGCGGATGCCGAGAAGCGCGAGGGCACCATCTCCTACGGCGTCTCGTCGTACGGCTACGACGTCAGGGTGGGCCCCAAGTTCAAGATCTTCACGCCCACCCCTCGCGGCGGCGGGATCGCGGTGGTGGATCCCAAGCACTTCGACGACCGGTTCATGGTCGATGTCGACGCGGACGCGGAGGGGACCGACCATGTCATCATCCCCCCCAATTCGTTCGCGCTGTGCGAGACGGTCGAAGTCTTCGACATCCCGCGCGATGTGCTGGTGATCTGTGTCGGAAAGAGCACCTACGCCCGCTGCGGGCTGATCGTGAATGTCACGCCCCTTGAGCCCGAGTGGCGGGGCAAGGTCACGCTCGAGATCAGCAACACGACCCCGCTGCCGGCGAAGGTCTACGCGAACGAGGGCGTGGCGCAACTCATCTTCCTGAAGGCGGACCGGGTGTGCGCCGTCTCCTACGCGGACAAGGCGGGCAAGTACCAGGACCAGACGGGGCTCACGCTCCCGAAGGTGGACTGATTCGGCAGGTTTCCTGTTTTCGAATGTGGTATTGAAGAGTGTTCCGGCGTGATCCAGCGCCGTGGGTTTGCAGGGGTTTCTTACAAGGGCGGCAACGATCAATGAAGATCCAACGCAAGTTCACCAAGGATGGTCAGAACCCGTTCGACACCGTCAACTGGACGACGCGGTCGAGCAAGATCAGCAACCCCGACGGCACGGTCGTCTTCGAGATGCCCGATGCGGAGGTGCCCGAGACCTGGTCGCAGCTCGCGACCGACATCATGGTCTCCAAGTACTTTCGCAAGGCGGGCGTCCCCGAGGACGGCGGCGAGAACGGGCTGCCGGCGCCGGGGTTCGATCCCGCGTCCGCCGATGAGGTCCGCACGGGGCCCGAAAAATCCGCGAGGCAGGTCATCCACCGCCTCGCGGGGTGCTGGAAGCACTGGGGAGAGAGCCACGGCTACTTCGACAGCCACAAGGACGCACAGGCGTTCTATGACGAACTCGCGTACATGATGACGCACCAGATGTGCGCGCCCAACAGCCCCCAGTGGTTCAACACCGGGCTCAACTGGGCGTACGGCATCAACGGCCCCGCGCAGGGGCACTGGGTCGCGGACCACGCGACCGGTGAGCTCAAGCTCGCCGAGGACGCCTACACCCACCCCCAGCCGCACGCGTGCTTCATCCAGTCGATCGATGACGACCTCGTCGGGCCCGGCGGGATCATGGACCTGTGGACCCGCGAGGCGCGGCTGTTCAAGTACGGCTCGGGCACGGGGACCAACTTCAGCAACCTCCGCGCCGAGAACGAGCCGCTGAGCGGGGGCGGAAAGTCATCGGGCCTGATGAGTTGGCTCAAGATCGGCGACCGCGCCGCCGCGGCGATCAAGAGCGGCGGGACGACGCGTCGCGCCGCGAAGATGGTCTGCCTCGACATGGATCACCCTGACATCGAGGCCTTCGTGAACTGGAAGGTCCGTGAGGAGATCAAGGTCGCCGCGATGGTGGAGGGGTTCAAGAAGATCGCGGGCGAGAAGGCCAGCGACCTGGACACCGAGACGATCGGGGAGACCGCGAGCCGCCTGGGCCTCCGCCTCGACTACGACTTCAACGGGGAGTCCTACACCACCGTCAGCGGGCAGAACTCCAACAACTCCGTCCGCATCCCGGATTCGTTCTTCGACGCCGTCGACAAGGGCGAGACCTGGAAGACGACCTACCGCACGACAGGCGAGACCGCGAGCGAGCACGACGCGAAGAAGCTCTGGGACGACATCGCCTACGCCGCGTGGCGGTGCGCCGACCCCGGCGTGCAGTACGACACGACGATCAACGCGTGGCACACCTGCCCCAGCGCCGGGCGCATCAACGCGTCCAACCCCTGCAGCGAGTACATGTTCCTCGACAACACCGCGTGCAACCTCGCGTCGCTGAATGTCATGAAGTTCTACGACAGCGAGACGCGCACCTTCGATGTCGAGCGGTTCGAGCACGCGATCGATATCTGGACCATGGTCCTCGAGATCAGCGTCCTGATGGCCGCCTTCCCGAGCAAGCAGATCGCTGAGCTCAGCTGGAAGTACCGCACGCTGGGCCTGGGATACGCCAACCTCGGCGCGATGCTCATGCAGGCGGGCATTCCCTACGACAGCGACGAGGGACGCGCCATCTGCGCCTGCCTCACCGGCATCCTCACCGGGCGGTCCTACCGCATGTCCGCCGAGATGGCGGGCGAGCACGGCCCCTTCGCGGGCTACGAGGATGACAAGGAGAACATGCTCCGCGTCGTCCGCAACCACCGCCTCGCCGCCCACGGCGAGGCCCGCGATTCGGGCAAGTACGAGAACCTCCGCATCACGCCCGTCCCCATCGATCACGGGCTGATCGAATCGGGCAAGGTCCCGCTCGCCAACGCCCGCGCCCTGCTCACCCATGCCACCAAGGCCTGGGACGACGCCTACACGCTGGGCACCAAGCACGGCTACCGCAACGCGCAGACCACCGTCATCGCGCCCACCGGCACGATCGGGCTGCTCATGGATTGCGACACGACGGGCGTCGAGCCCGATTTCGCGCTCGTCAAGTTCAAGAAGCTCGCGGGGGGCGGCTACTTCAAGATCGCCAACAACTCGGTCGAGCCCGCCCTCAGGGCGATGGGCTACTCGCCAGACCAGATCGCCGAGATCCTCGAGTACCTGCTCGGTGCGCTCACGCTCGATGTCCCCATGCCCGCGGGAGACAGCGGCGAGGAGCTGGGCATCACGGAAGGCATGACCTTCGCCCAATGGCTCACCACCCGCGGCGCGACCGAGGAGGACCTCGCGAAGATCACCGCGCAGCTCGCGGGCGTCTTCGAGCTCAAGTTTGCCTTCAGCGCCTGGGGGCTCGGCGACGAGACACTCGCCCGCCTCGGGATCGATGCCGAGAAGGCGAAGGCGGACTTCAGCTTCAACGGTCTCCGCGCCCTGGGCCTCTCCCCGACCCAGGCGGAGGAACTCAACCGGCGCGTCTGCGGCACCCAGACCGTCGAGGGCGCGCCCCACCTGCTCGACGAGCACCTCCCGGTCTTCGACTGCGCCAACACCTGCGGCAAGATCGGCACCCGCTACATCGCGCCCGAGGGGCACATCCGAATGATGGCCGCCGCCCAGCCTTTCATCACCGGCGCGATCAGCAAGACGATCAACCTGCCCCACGACGCGAGCGTGGACGACATCAAGTCCGCCTACCGCCTCTCGTGGGAACTGGGCCTCAAGGCCAACGCGCTCTACCGCGACGGCTGCAAGCTCAGCCAG
>DLBY01000136.1:10348-10840 GCA_002480345.1 Phycisphaerales bacterium UBA7812
CGCGACGGCTGCAAGCTCAGCCAGCCCCTCAACGCGAAGGCGGACGCGGACCTCGAAGACGAGGAGGACGCCGAGGAGATCGCCGAAGCCCTCGAGGAGGTCGCCCAGGAGGTGGTGGGCGCCGCCGCGGCCGCCGCGATGACCGATGCCGAGAAGGCTGTGGAGATCAAGGAGCGGATCATCCACCGCCCGATGCGTCGCCGCCTGAGCGACACCCGCCGCAGCGTGACCCACAAGTTCAATGTCGCGGGGCACGAGGGCTACCTCACCGTCGGGCTCTACGACGACGGCATGCCGGGCGAGCTGTTCATCACCATGGCAAAGGAGGGCTCGACCATCGGAGGGCTCATGGACTCGCTCGGGACCGCGACCTCCGTCGCGCTCCAGTACGGCGTCCCGCTCAACAGCATGGTCCGCAAGTTCACGCACCAGCGCTTCGAGCCCGCGGGCATGACCACCAACCGCGACATCCCCTTCGCCAAGAGCCTCGTG
>DLBY01000136.1:11166-11562 GCA_002480345.1 Phycisphaerales bacterium UBA7812
TACATCTTCCGCTGGCTCGGGATGGAGTTCCTGCCCGGCTACCGCGAGGCCAACGCGCCCCAGCGGACCACAAAGGACACAGGCAAGGACACCGCGACGGAGACGACCAGGGAGACCGGCAAGGACGCGACGGTCGAAGTCACCGCGGGCGGTCGCCTCGCCGCGACCGACCGCGTGACAGGCACCACCAGCAACGGAGGGGCGTCATGGACGACACCCGGTTCCACCACGATGGCGAACCCCTCGACCGATGCGGTCGCCGCGACCGCCGCCGCCGTCAACCCCGCGGCCTCGGCCCTCTCGGACGCCCTCGAAGCCGCGGGGGATGCGCCCCCGTGCGATGTCTGCGGCACGATCACCGTCCGGAGCGGCACCTGCTACAAGTGCCTCAACTGT
>DLBY01000042.1 GCA_002480345.1 Phycisphaerales bacterium UBA7812
CATCCTCGACTTCCACTACCTGCCCGCGAAGGCCCGGCTCGAGGTCGCCGACGGTCAGGAGATCACCGCGGGCCACATGCTCGCGCGTCAGCCCCGCGCCGCATCGGGCTCCGCGGACATCGTGGGCGGTCTGCCCCGCGTGACGGAGATCTTCGAGGCCCGCAAGCCCAAGGACCCCGCGATCATGGCGGAGATCTCGGGCCGGGTCGAGATCCTCTCCGACAAGCGCAAGGGCAAGATGACGGTCCGCGTCGTGTCCGATTCGGGCATCGAGAAGGACCACCATGTCCCGACCGACAAGCAGCTGCTCGTCCACGCGGGCGACTATGTCCAGGCGGGCGACCCCGTCTCCGAGGGCCCGCTCGTCCCGCACGACATCCTTCGGATCAAGGGCGAAGAGGCGCTGTGGACCTACATGCTCGACGAGGTGCAGAATGTCTACCGCGCCCAGGGCGTGGGCATCGACGACAAGCACATCGAGCTGATCCTCAGCCAGATGCTCCGCAAGGTCCGCGTCGAGAACCCGGGCGACACCGACCTGCTGCCCCACGAGGTCGTCGACCGGCAGGTCTTCCGCCGGCGCAACAACGAGGTCGCGAACATGGCGCGCATCCAGGAGTCGGGGGGCACCGAACTCCGCGTGGGTGATCTCGTCAGCCGCGACATCATCCGCGAGGCCAACACCCGCGCCGAGGCCGCGGGCAAGGAGCCCGCGAAGGCCAAGCGGGCCCGCCCCGCGACAGGCCGGACGCTGCTGCTGGGCATCACCAAGGCGGCGCTCTCCAGCGAGTCGTTCCTCTCGGGCGCGTCGTTCCAGGAATCGACCAAGGTGCTCACCGAGGCCGCCCTCCGCGGCGCCGAGGACACCCTGGTGGGCCTCAAGGAGAATGTCCTGCTGGGTCACCTCATCCCCGCCGGCACCGGGTTCCGTCCCTACCAGGACATCCGCGTCAAGCGACTCGTCGAGCTCGACGAGATGGACGACGACGAGGACCGCATGATGGAAGAAGCCGCGATGGCCGCCGAGGCCCTCGGCGCCGATCGCGCCGGGATCCCCGAGGTCAAGGTCAGCGATTCCGTGACCGAGGGCAGCCCGACCAGCGCCAACTGATCCGCTGACCGGATATCAAGATCCCACACGAAAGCCCGGGCGCCGGCCCGGGCTTTTTCGTGCGCGCGACGCGCTCACTGATCCGACGGGCGCTCCTCACTGCCCGGGCCCCACATCCCCTTCTTGCGGCGCCACGCCCCCGCCCGCCCGATCGCGTCATCCCCGAACTTCGCCCGGATCGCGTCCGCCGCCTCGTCCACGCGCGACCGCTTCTCGTCCGTTTCCGCCGCGAAGAGCCCCAACTGCTCCCCGCCCGGCTCGCTCAGGTGGCTCGCGCCCATTCCGATGAGCCGCACAGGCCGAAACGAACCCGACGCCCACCGGTCGAACAACTCCAGGGCCTCCGCCCATAGATCGTCGGTCCGATCGCTCTTGGTCGCCAAGGTTCCGGAGCGCGTGATGGTCTCGAAATCACCGAAGCGGATCTTGATCGTCACGGTCCCCGCGACACGCCCGTGCGCGCGCAGGCGACGACCGACATCCTCGACCTGCCCCAGCAGCACCGCGCGCACCTGCTCAGGGTCGGTTAGGTCATCCCCGAAGGTCCGTTCATGGCTGATCGACTTCGCTTCGCGATCCGAATGCACGGGCCGGTCGTCCTCGCCGCGCGCGAGCCTCGCGAGGTGCGATCCCGTGCGCTCGCCGAGGTTCGCGACCAGCGCGTTCTCGTCCATGCGGCGGATGTCCCCGATCGTGCGCAGGCCCAGGCGCGCAAGCCGGTTCGCACCCGCCTTTCCCACGCCCCAGAGCCGGCCGACCGGCAGGGGGTCCAGGATCTCATGCACCCGATCGTGCGGGATGACCGTGAGCCCGTCGGGCTTGTCGAGGTCCGATGCGAGCTTCGCGAGGAACTTGTTGGGCGCCACGCCCACCGAGGCGGTCAGCCCCGTCTCCGATCGCACGCGCTCGCGGATCGCGCGCGCGGTCGCGACCCCGTCGCCGAAAAGGCCCGACGATCCGGTCACATCCACGAACGCCTCGTCGACCGAGATGGGCTGGACAAGCGGACTGAACGATTCGAGGATCGCGAAGACCCGCTTGCTGAGTTCGCGATACCGAGACCCGTTGGGCTTCACGACCACCGCCTGCGGGCACAGGCGGAGCGCGACCGCGGTGGGTTGCGCGCTCCGGCATCCGAACGCGCGGGCCTCGTAGCTCGCCGCCGCGACGACGCCCCGCTTGCCCCCGCCGCCCACGAGGACGGGCTTGCCCCGAAGCGAGGGGTCGTCGAGCTGCTCGACGGACGCGAAGAAGGCGTCCATGTCGACATGGAGGATGATTTGATCGCCGTCCACGGATGCATGATAGGAAAAAATTTGGGTTTTCAATCCGGGGTTTCGTGGAATGAAGACGCATCGGGGTGGGTTTCCCTCGACTCGTCCCGGAAGGTGTGGAACACTCTGTGTGCTCCGCCTGATATTCGGGGGTGCCGCGCTGTTGGTTCGGCGCGATCTTCCGGGCAGGGCCCCGCCGTGAACGCGGGCTCGATGAGCGCGCGGTTTTCGAGATTCAAAGACCTGGGAAAACAGAAAACAGGAAAAGAAGGAGTTTGAAGATGGTCCGGACCCTGATGGTTTCTGTCGTCATGTCGCTCACCGCGATCGCCGGCGCGTGTCCCACCTGCGGGTGCACCGACGCGAAGACCGAGACAGCGAGCGATACCAAGGCGTGTTCGACCGAGTGCGCCGACGCGACCGCGTGCGAGAAATCGTGCGACGGCGCCGCGGCGGTCACCCAGGTCGCGGGCACCGCGGGCGATAAGGACTGCGCCTCCGCCTGCTCGGGTGAGGGCGCCGCGGTGATGGCGGTCTCCGCGCCCGCGGGCGAGGGCGCCTGCTGCGCCAGCGGCGCCGCGGCGACCCAGGTCGCCCAGAAGACCGACGCCTGCGCGGCCGAGTGCTCCGGCACGGCGGTGATGGCGGTCGCGAACGACACCTGCGACGCCGCCTGCGACAAGGCCTGCGGCGAGGACTGCGGGACCGACTGCGAGACGAGCAAGACCGCGCAGGTCGCGTTCGCCTCGTGGATGCCCAAGATGACCTACAAGGTCGGCAACCAGACCATGACCTGCTCGAAGATGGCGGGCGCGAAGGCCAGCGAGCAGCACACCCACATGCACTATGTCGTCAACGGCGTCGAGTTCGACGACCATGCCCAGGCGATGATCGCGCACGCCAAGCAGCTCGAGGCGAAGATGATGGACCTCGTCCGCGTCCAGCTTGCCGTCAACGGCGAGTGCGTCGCCTGCCCCGATTCCGCGAAGGCGATGGCGGACTCCTGCGAGTCCAAGAAGCTCCAGTACCGCGTCGGGCCCGCGACCTTCGACAACGCCGAGGACGCGATCAAGGCCTCCATCATGGCCTACAACGCCGCGATGAGCGTCAAGATGGAGTACGCCGTGGGTGAGTCGACCACCTCCTGCTCGGTCTCCGCGGGCGAGATGGCGAAAGCGAACAACTGCTCGGTCGAGTATGTCGTCAACGGCCAGCGCACGGGTTGCAAGACCAGCGCGGGCTACATGAAGACCCTCGTCAGCGTCCAGAACGCGCTCAAGGCCCTCGAGACCGCGAGCAAGGCGAACGCCGACGCCTGATCGAGCGCCCCGACAGCATCGAAAGAAGGGCGGCCCATCGCGGGCCGCCCTTTTTCGTGCGCTCACAGACGGATCATCACGGGCAGCCGGCGAGGAATTCGCTGACGAACCCGGTAATGTCCGCGAGATCGATCAGCCCGTCGTCATTGAAATCGACCGCGATGTCCGCGATCAGGAAGTAGTTGACGAACAGGTTGATGTCCGCGAGGTCGAGCACGCCGTCGCAGTTCATGTCCGAGGGACAGGGCACGAGTCCCAGGGGGTCGGCGACGAGGTCAAAGAACGCCGCCGAACCGTCCGGGTCGATCACGACGAGCGTGTCGAGCGGGGTGCCCTCGAACGCCGCGACGCCGCAGGACTCGCGCATGATCTGTCGTTTCTGCCACCCGTTGAGGGTCGCGAGCGTAGTGCCCGGCGCGTTCATGGGGTGCCACGCCGGCAGCCCGAACGGTGCGATGAACTCCGGCACGCGCAGATCGACGACGAACGAGCCCAGCATCCCGCCCGAGCAGGACGCGTCCCGGGGAGACTCGGGATCGAGCAGGATCCCGACGCCCGCGCCGTGACCGCCACCCGGCCGACCGTTCCCGCCCGTCCGGCAGCCGGGGCAGTTGGTGTTCTCCTCACAGCAGGGCATGATGGTCGGCGCCTGCCCGTAGGTGTAGAAGGTCGTTCGCTTGCTCTGCGATTTGATGCCGAACGGGTAGAACGAGCTCACATCCCACTGCCTCAGCACGGCACCCGAGTAGCTCGCGAAGAGCTGGCACGATTCGCATGCCCCGGCCGTGTGCTGGAACGCCTGCGAGACGCTGTAGGTGGTCGCGGCCTCGACGGAGACGCCCCCGGCGCTCCCGCCCAGCGTGAACCCGGCGCGGAGTTCGAACTCCTGCCCGACCGTCAGCGTGTTCTGGATGCCGCACGCGTACCCCGATCCCAGGGGCAGACAGAATTTGCCGACCAGGCGCGTGTCGCTGAACCAGTTCGAAGCGCACAGGTCGTTGCCGAGCACCTCGTTGCGGGTATTGCTCTCCGATTGCACATTGGTGCAGCAGTCGTCGACGCCTCGCGCCGCCCCGGTGAGCAGCAGGCTCGCGGCGAGCGCACCGATCGCGCCCGAATCGATCATCCGTCGCATGGTGGTCCCTTCCTGTTCCGCACGCGGTGCCGGCGGACGACTCGGCAACGCACCGTTCGGGCGCCGGCACGCGGGTGTACGCGAGACGCGCTCTCTCCCACGCAACCGCGCACCGTCCCATAACGCACGCGTTCGGTCAAGAAAAATCCGTGAGGGCAATCACCGAGGAGGTGCTCGTTACGCGTCCCGGCGCGGCCAGGCGGATTCGAGCCTGCGGTGCGCGGTCTCGAAGGCCCGCCGCCATGCGCCGTTCCATCGCGCGACATTCTGTCGGGAGCCGTACCGCTCGAGCAGCTCGCCCTCGCTCGCGGCGCCGATGACGAGCGGGTCGGTCGCGCCGATGCCCTCGTCTCCCGACGCGACCATGACGCGCGAGGGGAGCGCCATGAGCCGCGTATTGACGCCGCCCGACGCGCTCCCCGGGATGACGAGGACGCGCCACCCCTTTTCCAGGGCGGTCCCGATCACGGCGCGGGCGGTCCGGTCCGTCCCGCCCACCCAGAGCCGACCCGGGGAACCGAACGACGCGAGCAGGTCCTCCGCGACGCGCCGGGGATCGATCAGTTCCGCCGCGAGCGCCTCGATCGCCTTGTCGAGCTCGTGCCGCGCCACCCATTTCTGCGTCACGCATCGGCTCCACCACCCGTGGACCGCCCGGGTCCACTCCCGCTCCGCGTTCCCGTCGACCACCGCGCGGTGCGCCGGGCTGAACCGCAGCGCAACAGCGGTCGCGTGCGCCAGCGTCTCGGGCGTCAGGAACCGTTCCGAGCCGTGCGGAGCGAACATCTCCGCGGCCGTGGTCGGATCGATCGATCGGCTGCTCAGGGCGATGCGCGTTGCCTCGGTGAACAGGGCGATGCGCACGATCGCCGCCTCGCTGGCTTCTTCGAGGACCTCGACTTCCCATCCCCGCGCCGACGCGCGCCGGAAGGAGCGCTCGATGACCGAGCGGATCTCCGCGAGGCGATCGCGTTCGGCGTCCCCGCCCCGGTCCGCGTCGTGGCGCACCGTCGCGACGACCGAGGGGACGACCTGCCAGCGCACGCCGTCCTCGCACAGCCGGACCCACAGATCGCTGTGCGACGCGGTCGCGAGGTTCGCACCGAACCGCTTGCCATCGAGCAGCGAACGCTGCACCACCGCGCCCGTCGCGGGGAGCGCGAGCACCGATTCGATCTCCGCGAAACCGAGCGATCCCTCGGGCGGGTCCATGGGCGGGCCGTCCGGGGCGCCGTTCGCATCCGCGACGAGCCAGGAGCCGCACGAGGCCCCGAAGCGCCCGGCGCGAGCGGCCGCGATCAGGTCCGACAGCGCGGTCGGCATCAGCGCATCGCCCGGTTCGAGGAAGGTGACGAACGCGCCGTCCGCTTCGGCAAGCCCCCTGTTCCGGAGCGCCGCGACGGTGCGCCCCGGGCGCTGGATCAGCGTGATCCGCTCATCGGGGCTGCCCTCCGGCGCGATCGCGCCCGCGACCCCCTCCACCGAGGGGTCCGCGACCACCAGCAGACGCCAGCTGCGCAGGTTCTGCGCGAGCACCGAACGAACGGTATCGGGGAGCCCCGGGTGGAACTCGGCGACGCTCAGGATGATGTCGATCTGGTGCATAGGGAAGCCCGCGCGGCGGTGCATCCTAGCGGAATCGCGGGCCCCACCCCCGGATCGAATCCGGAGTCGGGTTCAGCGGGAGGGCGATCCGACCGAAAACACTCTCCGTGCCCACGGCCCCGTGCCGTGGCTCCACGCGCGGAGCCGAGACGCCCGACCCGATGTCAAACTCTCCAGGCAATCCCGATGCCCTGATTCTGACCTTCCCGCAGGGCAGTTCGCTGTCCCGCTGGGAGCGTTTCGGGGTGCTCGACCGCGAATTACCGTTCATCCGGTGCGTCGCGCGGGACATCGCCCGGATCGTGTTTGTATCGCAGACGGGCGTCGACGAGCGACGCATCGCACGCAGCATCGGGGACCGGCTCGGCATCGAGGCGATCGCGATCTCGGAAGCCGAGCCCGACCCGGAACTCGGGCAGACCCGCGGGCTGGAGGAACGCGTTCTCGCCGCGACGCAGGGCAGCACGAGCGTCGTCATCCAGACGATGCAATACGACGACGGCGGGCTGGGCATGCGGCTCCTCTCGCCCCTCCGCTGTGCGGGCCGGCGGGCGGCCTTGGTCGCGCGCGGATCGTTCATCGACTCACGCGTGCTCGCCTCCACCGCGGGCCCCAGCCACTACTCGACCCTGCGCGCCGCGGACATGGAAAAGCGCCTCTGCTCCGCGGCGCAGATGATCGTGGGCGTCTCCGAATCGATGATCGACGAGCTCTCGTGGCGCTACGGGATCAGCGGTGAACGCACGCGGGTGATCAGCCAGCATGTCGCGGTCGATCGCCTCTCCGTCGAGCGCGACGACAACCTGATCGTCACGACCGGACGATTCAGCGGCGATTGCACCGCGATCCGCATGGCGATCGAGGCCGTGTCCCAACTCGATGAGAAGAAGCGCGAAGCGGTCCGCCTCGAGATCATCGGGGACGGGCCCGCTGGGCGCGACCTCCCGGAGTACGCCCGAACGCTGGGCGTCAACACGGAGTTCAGGCGGGCGCTCACCCACGCGGAACTGCTGGCCTCCCTGGCGCGGGCGACGGCGTATGTCCAGGCGGAGACGGCGCGTCGTCAGTCGCAGGTCGTGCTCGAAGCGATGGCCCTGGGGTGCCCCGTCGTCGCGACGGATGTGCCCGAGTACAACGGGATCATCATCAACGGATCCAGCGGCATCCGGGTCGCACGGGAAACCCGGGCGTTCGCCTTCGCGATCGACTGCCTCCTCGAGGACAAGGGGTTCCGCCAGATGCTGGGCGAGAGCGCCCACACGCAGGTCGCGGTCCGCTGCTCGGTGGAACGCGTGGTCGGCGAGTCGCTCGCGTGCTACCGCGATGCGATCCGGATGGCCCCTCAACGGGGGAACGCCGGCGATCGTCTCGCGTCGTGAGGCGAAGATCTTTGGGCCGACCGGGCCGCGCGCGCCGATGCCAACCGATGAGCCACGGATCGGCTCGCTCAATCCCACGGATAGGGGATGCCATGCCCGTCACCGCCAATCGTCGGCACCATGTCCGCACCGCCGCGGAAATCGCCTGCAAGCTGCTCCAGCACGCGGACTGCAAGTACCGGTCGGCGCTCACTGCGGATATTTCCGCAGGCGGGGCGTTGCTCACCCTGCGCACGCCCAAGCCCCTCACGGTGGGCGAGACGCTCGCGATGACCGTGAACTGGAACGGGCGGCCGCTCCTCTCGCGCGAGGAGCTCATCAACGCGACCGTTGTGCGCACGGGTCCCCTGCTCGACCAGACCCAACTGGTCGCGGTCCGATTCGACGAGCCCCAGCACGAGGCGGACGCGTTGCTCGGCGCCGACGCGGCCTGAGCGCGCACGACGGATCTCCTCCACCCGACCAGATCCCGGAATAGGTGGGCGTTCGCCCCGGTTGTGCACTGCGCGCCCCTAAAGTGACGGGGACCGGAATCCGGAGGTGGACTTCATGCAGCTTTGGCAACCCTCGCTCCCCGAGGTCTATCGGGAATTAACCGCCGACCAGCTCGCGGCGCAGATCACCGACCGGCGTCGCCGCTTGGGCGATCGCCTGGTCATCCTCGGGCACCACTATCAACAGGACGATGTCGTCGCCCACGCGGACCTGCGGGGCGACTCGCTCAAGCTCAGCCAGCTCGCGGCGGGGGTCGCGGACGAGAAGCCCGTCGAGTTCGTCGTGTTCTGCGGCGTGCACTTCATGGCCGAGACCGCGGACATGCTCACGCCCGAGTCGGTCGAGGTGATCCTGCCCGACCTGAGCGCCGGGTGCTCGATGGCGGACATGGCGGCCTACGAGGACACGGTGCAGGCGTGGGAGGAGATCCACGCGGTGCTCAACGAGCAGCACGGGGGCGATTGGAACGGGCGCGTCGTGCCGATCACCTATGTGAACTCGTCGGCGGCGATCAAGGCGTTCGTCGGCGCGCACGAGGGCGCGTGCTGCACCTCCAGCAACGCGGACGCGGTCTTCGAGTGGGCGATGAACGGGGGCGTGCGCCCGAAGGCGGAGGGCGAGGAGATCAAGATCCTCTTCCTCCCCGACCAGCACCTGGGACGCAACACGGCGCACAAGTTCGGGGTCGATGTCGCCGCCGAGTCGTGCGTGTACGACCCGAAGAAGGCGGCGCGGGGCGAGGGGATCGGCGGCTCGACTAGGGAGCAGATCGCGGCGAGCCGGGTGATCCTGTGGGCGGGGCACTGCTCGGTGCACAAGCTGTTCCGCCCCGAGCACTGCGACGCGATTCGGGAGGCGAATGCGAGTCTCGCGCCGGGCGAGCAGCCCACGCAGATCCTCGTGCACCCCGAGTGCTGCAAGGAAGTGGTCGACAAGGCGGACCTCGCGGGCTCGACTGAGTTCATCATCAAGACGCTCGAGGCCGCGGAGCCCGGGACGAAGTGGGCGGTGGGGACCGAGTTCCACCTTGTCAACCGCATGGCCCACGCGTGCGCCGAGCGCGGCGTCGAGGTCCGCATCCTGTCGGAGTGCCAGTGCCTGTGCACCACGATGTACCGGATCGACCAGCCCCACCTGCTGTGGGTCCTCGACGGCCTGTGCGGCCTGAAGACCACCGGGGGCGACACCGAGCCCGAGCCGGGGAAGGCGCAGGTGCGCAATGTCATCCGCGTGCACCCCGAGGTGCGCGAGCCGGCGCTGCTCGCGATCAACCGGATGCTCGAACTCAGCACGCCCGCTGCGGCGGGCGCGATCGATTGAGCGGGGCTCCGAACCCGGTCAGTCCGCGGGTTCGAGGGTGACCTGCAGCGCGGCCCAGCCGTCTTTCTCGAAGTGCTCGACTTTGATGGCGACGGTCCGTGCCGCGTCGAGGGTGATGACTGCCT
This sequence comes from Phycisphaerales bacterium UBA7812, assembly GCA_002480345.1. Classification (GTDB taxonomy): domain Bacteria; phylum Planctomycetota; class Phycisphaerae; order Phycisphaerales; family UBA1924; genus UBA1926. The sequence continues at coordinate 9,764 of DLBY01000042.1, forward strand.
CGTCGGGGGTGGGGCCGTGGATGTTCCAGCGTTCGATGACGACCTCGCCGTCGACGAAGACGCGGATGCCGTCGTCGGAAACGGTGCGGAGGTGCCAGCGCCCCGCGGTGAGGGGGACGGTGGTGGTGGCGATGGTCGCGAAGGCGTCGCGCCCGATGCCGGCGTTCGTCGCGGCTTCCGCCTCGAGCATGCCGAGGTCGACCGGGCCGCGTGATTGGTAATAGAAATCGAGCGCATCGAGATCGGTGTGGACGACGCGGTCGCCTTCGGCTTCGGCACGCCACGCGTCGAGGTCGGTGAGCGGGTCGGCGGTCCACGCCCAGGTGCGCGCGTGCCAGGTGGTGTGGACGAGCGTGCCGGTGAGGGTGCGCGTGAATCCGGTTTCGGGGTCGGCGAGGGTCATCTCGTAGGGGTGCACGCCGGGCTCGGTCGATTCGATGGTCGCGGTCCAGCGGTCCGGGGCGGGCGCGTCGCGGTCGGGCACGAAGCGGGTCGCGGTCCCGCGGCTTGGCTGCGTGACGCCCGCGTTCAGGGATTCGCCTTGCACGCCGAAGACCTCGTAGACATGCCGCGACGCGGTGCGCTCGCGGACGCGGATCATCGGGGATTCGTGATCCCACGGGCCCCATTTGCCCATGATGATGTTGTGCCGGCCGCGGAGGTGGTCGCGGGCGCCGACGGGGCGGGTGGTGCCGGTAGCCTCCCCGCGTCCTGCGTACATGCCGTTTATCGCCATGTTCACATCCGCATCATGCAGTGTGGGTTCCGTTCCCGGTTCGAACTCGTGGCCGATCCATCGATCGGTCGCGATCTCGGTCCGCAACGGTCGAATGACGGTGCCTTCGAGGCGCGTTCCGGTTGGATCCTGCAACCAGCAGTACCGGAACTTCGTTTCGGTGTGGTGGTCCATCGTGAAGGGGTGCGATTCGTCGACGCGGACCGTATTGTCAAGGACTGCGTTTTCTTTGAGTGGCTCATCTCTCGACGGCGTGCCCGGCAGATCGAACAACGCACCATCGTCATCCCACCAGAATCGGGCGACAACCGAGTTGTTGACGAAGGTGTTCCAGCGGATGTGGTTGTATGAACCGTGCTCGATATTGATCGCGCCGCCCTCATTTCCATACGCGAGGGTGCCGTTGCCTTCGAAGTGGTTTCGCTGCATGGTGGTCATGGACGAGTATCCGCCCCAGACGCCGCAGATCCCGTTCTCGACGATTCGATTCTCGACGAGCCCATTGCCTTCCGAGAATGTCATCTCCCAGCCGTGCGCCGGCGCATACGAGAAGTCGTTTCCGGAGAAGCCGTTGTTATTGCACCCCCGGTTGTCATAGAAACTCCCACCGTCGAGGTAGACCGTCTTGTCGTTGTGGGGCACCTCCCCGATCGCCTCGCGTCCCGCAAACCCGAAGAACCCGTCCCCCGAGTGCGTCGCGGAGTTCTCGACGACCGTGTTCCTGTTGCATTGCTCGAAGAACAGGATGCCCGCGGAGTCCTGCCCCCGGTTGTAGACGCCCTCGGAGTGCCCGCGCACGCAGAAATCGAACGCGTTCCGGCTGATGAGGTTCTCGTTCGACCGCCAGCAGGCGAGGCCCCAGCCGCTGAGGAACGAGCAGTCGTTGTCGTAGATCTGTGACTTGTTGACGCGGTCGAGGATGATGCCGTTCTGCCCCCGGCGGACGCGGAGCGCGCGCACGGTGATGTTCTCGGAGCGTTCGATGCAGAGGGCGGAGCCGTGCTTGGTGACCCATTCGCGGTCGTCGTTTTCGTGGGGGTAGAGCCAGTCGGTGGGGTCCTCGCGGAGTGGTGTGGATCTGAGTCGCTGGCGGTAATTGTCCGAGAGGTCGGCCGATTCGACGGTGAGTCCGTCGGCGTGGGTCGCGAGGACGCCGACCTTGTAGCCCAGCACGCGGAGGTTGCGGAGGGTGACGCCCGCGGCGTTCTCGACGCGCACGCCGATGCCGGTGAGGGCGTCCCAGTTGTCGTCGATGACGGCGCCGGCCAGGGGGTTGGGGGACCCGTCGGGCCCGGTGTGGAACTCGACGGTGATGCCGTCGGTGCGGATCTGGATCACGCCGTCGCCCGCCTTGTCGGGGATGATGGTCCCTTCCGGGATCACGACGACGCACGACTCGGTGATTTCGGTATCGTCCTGCGTGACGGTGACGGTTGGGAGGTCGGCGGGGGCGTGGATCGCAGAACCGGAACGGGCAGGCGCGGGCGACGCGACGAAGACGCAGAGGGCGATCGGCAGAACGATGTGGGCGTGGTGCATGCGTGCACGATACCGCGCCGCGGGCGGAACACGCGTCACCTGTGCGCAACATGAGCCGGTGCAGTCGGTTGGAACCGGGGGACGGTGCCCGAGGACAGAAAAGGAAAGAGGCCGACGCGCCGCGCCGGCCTCCTCGATCTCGCTCTCACCCGTGTGAGAACACGCCGCGCCCGTGACGGACCCGACGCTGTTCCCTCTCTCGTGTAACACCATAGCGGACCGCCCCGCTTTGGGCGGTGCCGGGGCGCGAAGACTGCGCAAAGACCGCCGACGAAAGACCCCTACGGAAAACCCGAGCAAGGGCGTGTAGGCTCGTGATCGGCGGATGTGCGGGGCGCACGCCCGTGTGGGTCGACTGCGAAAGGGATAGCGGCGATGATCGACGAGGGGACGATGCGGGCGCGCCCGGAGAAGGGCGAGGAAGCGGAACTGTGGAGCGGCGGGCCCAGCCAGTGGGTGAATTTCTGGTGGTGGGTGTCGTGCCTTCTGGTGATCCCGATCCCGTGGGCGATCTACAAGTGGCTGGATGTGAAGAGTACGCGGTTCACCCTCACGACCGAAAGGCTGCGCTGGGAGTGGGGCATCCTGAACCGGCGCACGGAAGAGGTCGAACTCTACCGCGTGCGCGATGTGGGGCTCATCAAGCCCTTCGTGCAGAGGCTGGTGGGGCTTGGGACGCTCGAGGTGACGAGCACCGACGAGCGCACGCCCGAGATCGTGCTCAACGCGATCAAGGACGCCGACGAGGTGCGGGAGTACTTCCGCGAGGCGACGGAACGCATGCGCCAGATCCGCGGGGTGCGGGATATCGATATGAGTTGAGGGGGAAGGCACGAAGGCACGAAGGCACGGAGGGACGGAGGGGTCGCGGTCGGTATGCTGGGGCATCCTGACGGGGGACGCGTATGCGGGACATCGTGCTGGGGCCCACCTTCGAAGCGCCGCTGCCCGGGACCGCGGACGAGGCGGAGGGCCGGCTCGCGGACTGGATCCGATCGGGCGCGTGTCCCTACGACGCGGTCCGCGCCGGGTCGCACTTCACGATGAATCCCCGCAAAGAAGCCAAGCACTTCTGGTCACCCGTGCTCACGCTCGAGCTGCGCGAGGAGATCGGTCCCGAGGGCGCGGTGGCGCTCGTCGCGGGGCGGTTCAACCCCGCCAACGGGATCTGGGTGGGGTACATGCTGACCTACCTCGCGCTGCTGACGCTGGTCCTCGGGTCGGCGATGTGGGGCACGGCCGAGCTGATCCTCGGGCGGACGCCCTGGTCGATGCTGCTGATCCCGGCGTGCCTGGTCGTGGGCGGGCTGATGTTCTGGGCGAGCGTCGTGGGGCAGCGGATCGCGCGTCCGGAGATGGCGCAGATGCGCGCGACGGTGTGCGGGGGGCTGGGTGTCGCGCCGGTGGATCCGGCGCCCGCCTGATCACGCGACCGCGGGCGTGCGCGCGATGTAGAACGCGTAGCCGAACCACTGGGCGTGCGCGCGGTACAGGTCGGCCTCGGCGCGGTCGTTCTCGACGATCGCGCGGGCCGCGTCGCTGTGATCGTGGCGCTCGAGGAACGCGTCGTGTCCCGCCCCGAGCGGCTCGTAGTAGTTTGCGAGCCAGGACGAGCCGGGGATGAAGAAGAACCCGATCGGGGCGTAGCCCGCGTCCTCGAGCGTGCGCATGTTCGCGGACACGGTGGTGATCCCGGGGTATTCGGTGGTCCAGTGGGCTTCGATCTCCTCGGGTCGGCTCGCGGTGGTCCAGCTGAGTTCGGAGACCACCAGCGTGCCGCCCGGGCGGAGCAGGGGCTTCCAGGCGCGCACGCCCTCAGCGAAGCCGATGTTGTAGATCGCGGCCTCGGACCAGAGCAGATCGAGCGTGTTCGCCTCGAGCGGGGGCGCGCCCATGTTGCCGGTGTGCGCGTCGATGCGATCCGCGAGGCCCGCGTCCGCGGCGCGTTCGCGGAGGCGCTCGACGAAAGCGGGGAGCATGTCGATCGCGGTGATCGGCGCGGCGAGGCTGTCGCCGAGTTCTCGCGCGAGGCAGAGCGATGCGGCACCGCAGCCGCAGCCGAAGTCGGCGACGCGGAGGGGTGTGTCGGGATCGATCCGAGCGAGTTCGAGTGCGCGGATCGTGTCGGCGTCGCTGCCGGGCCCCTGGCGGTCGTTGCGGAGGTGGAGGTCGATGAGCAGGTCGAGGTCGTCCATGCGCTGAACGATAGCGACGGGGTGGGCGCGGTAGGCTGGGGCCCATGATCGCGCGACTCGGATCGACCATCAGCCGGATCTTCGAGCGCACCGCGCCGGATCCGTTCGTGCTCGCGGTGCTGCTGACGGTGCTGACCGCGGCGCTGGCGATGGTGTTCGGGGATTTCGACGGGGCCGGGGACGGGCGATCGCGTGCGGTGGTGCTGCTCGACGCGTGGCGGGCGGACACGGGGCTGTGGCGGTTCCTCGCGTTCGGGATGCAGATGTGTTTGGTGCTGGTGACGGGGCACGCGCTGGCGTCGAGCCGGCCGGTGGGCGCGTTGCTGGCGCGCCTGGCGGGCGTGCCCCGCTCGGCGGGGCAGGCGGCGGCGATGATCGGGCTCGTCGCGTGCGTGTTCGGATTGATCAACTGGGGGCTGGGGCTGATCGTGGGGGCGTTGCTCGCGCGGGATGTGGCTCGGGCGCTCGAGACGCGTGGGGTGCGCGCGCATTACCCGCTGCTCGCGGCCGCGGGGTACTGCGGGATGGCGGTCTGGCACGGCGGGCTGAGCGGGAGCGCCCCGCTGACGATGACGAGCGCCGAGGGGGCGGCGAAGGTGCTGCCCGCGGAGGTACTCGCGGACTTTGAAGCGGGGGTGCCGCTGGGCGAGACAATCTTGAGCCCGATGAACATCGTCGCGACGCTGGGGCTGCTGGTGATCGTGCCGGGTGTGCTGTGGATGCTCTCGCCCCGGGCGGGGGAGGGTGTGCGCACGATCGGGGCGTACGAGGGCGACCAGAGAGCCCCTCACGCGAGCGAAGGGAGCGGGGGAGACTCGGAGATTGGGGTCGGCGAAGAAGATCCCCCGGCTCGCGCCGGGGGCTCGTTCGAGGAGACCGGAAAGTCGTCCCGGTCGATCCCGGACTGGCTGCATGAATCACCCTGGCTGGCGTGGGTGCTGGGGCTCGGGCTGCTCGCGGCGGTGGCGCGGTTCGGCTCGGTGCAGGGGCTGGGGCGCGTGGGGCTCAACGAGATCAACGCGGCGATGCTGGGGCTCGGGCTGCTCCTGCACGCCTCGACGGCGAGCTATGTGCGCGCGGTGGAGGACGGGGCGAAGGGGTGCGCGGGGGTGATCCTGCAGTTCCCGCTGTACGCGGGGATCATGGCGCTGCTGGTGAGCAGCGGGCTGATCGCGTCGTTCTCGTCCTGGCTGAGCGGGATCGGCGGGGAGGCGGGGCTGCCGCTCTTGTCCTTCCTGAGCGCCGGGGTGGTCAACCTGTTCGTGCCCAGCGGGGGCGGGCAGTGGGGGATCCAGGGGCCGATCGTGCTCGAGGCGGGTACGGCGGCGGGGCTCTCGCCGGGCAAGATGATCATGGCGGTCGCGTACGGGGACCAGTTGACCAATCTGCTGCAGCCGTTCTGGGCGTTGCCGCTGCTGGCGATCACGGGCGTGCGCGCGCGGGAGATCGTGGGGTACACCTGCGTGGTGATGGTGGCGATGGGGGCGTGGCTGGGGGTGGTCCTTCTCGCGTTCTGACCCGCGGGAGCCTCAGGCCTGCGCGAACGCGATGCGGGAGCGGATGATCGCGAGCACACCCGCGACCCCGAGCACAACGCCGACGGCGCACGAGGAGAGCAGCGCGGTGACGATCGGGCTCGCGAAGTCGCCCACGAAGAGAAGGTCGCCTTCGCTAAG
>DLBY01000176.1:0-15233 GCA_002480345.1 Phycisphaerales bacterium UBA7812
GGCGGGGCTTCACCCTCAAGCCCTTCACCAGCGTGATCACCGATCTCGAGACGGGGGATGTCGATGTCCAGCCCGGCGCCGACCTGTTCTACCGCGTGACGCCCCAGCTCACGCTCGCGCTGACGGTCAACACCGACTTCGCGGAAGCGGAAGTCGACGACCGCGTCGTCAACCTCTCCCGGTTCCCGCTCTTCTTCCCGGAGCGGCGGGACTTCTTCCTCGAGGACTCGGGGGTCTTCGATTTCGGGGGCGTCCGGCGCAGCCCGCGCCCCTTCTTCAGCCGACGAATCGGCATCGTGTCGGGCGAGCAGAAGGGCATCACGACCGGCGCCCGCCTGACGGGCCGCGCCGGCGACTGGCGCATCGGCGCGATGACCGTCCAGATGGACCACGACCGCGAGCTGGGCGACAAGAACCTCTCGGTCCTGCGCCTCCAGCGCGATGTGCTCGAGTCGTCCAATGTCGGCATCATCCTCACCAACGGCGACCCCGCCCGCCGGGGGCAGAACACCCTCCTGGGCGCCGATTTCAATTACCGCAACAACAACGCCTTCGACGGCACCGGACGCATCACCGCGGACCTGTTCGCCCAGGGCACCCGCACCGACACCGTGGGCGTGGACAACGACAACACCGACACCACCGCGATCGGCGGGCGGTTCGGCATCAACCGCGACCCGTGGAGCGTCAACGCGTTCGTCGCGCGGATCGGCGACGCCTACGACCCCGCCCTCGGGTTCGTGAGCCGGCGCGGGCGCCACGAGTACAACCTGGGCGGCGCCTACACCTGGCGCTTCACCGAGGAGCAGTCCGCGGTCCGCAACATCCGCCTGGGCATCAACGGGAACGCGTTCACCTACCTCAACAACACCACCGACACCGTCGATCTCAACCTGCCCGATCTCTCGGTCAACTTCCACTCCGGGGAGTTCCTGGGCACGCGCCTCTTCGTCTCGCGCGACAACCTCATCGAGCCCTTCTCCATCACCAGCGACATCACCATCCCCGAGGGCACCTACGACAACCTCGGCGCCGAGGTGCGGGGCGGCACCGCGGGCAACCGCCCGATCGCGGTCAGCGGGAATGTCCGCCGGTACGGGTTCTTCTCAGGCGACCGCACCGACTACACCGTCGGGCTCAACCTCCGCCCGGGCTCGCTCTTCAGCGCCAACGCGTCCTATTCGATCAACGAGATCGACCTGCGCGAGGGCGAGTTCACGGTCCGCGTCTTCTCCATGCGCGCCTCGGTGCAGTTCACCCCCGACCTGTCGTGGGACAACACCGTGCAGTGGGACAACCGCAGCGACGAGCTGGGCCTCAACAGCCGGGTCCGCTGGGAGTTCAAGCCGGGGCAGGAGTTCTTCGTCGTCTACAACGAAGGGTTCAGCGTCGAGGACGACTTCGGCGGGTTCGATTCCATCCGCCAGAACCTGACCGTCAAGCTCGGATTGGCGTTCCAGTTCTGACGGGATCCGGGACACCGCTCGCCTGTGCCACTGACCCGTCTCCGGGTCAGTGCGGGTCCCGACGACAACGACCCGGTCGGGTCAGCGCGGGGATGAGGGCTGTGTGACCTGATCGAGCCAGCGGATCATCCGCGGCGTCTGCTGGGGCAGGAAGTAGAACAGCCCGCCGTGCCCGCCGAAGTAGCGGACGCGATCAGGAAAGCCGAGGCGCTCGTCCAGCAGCTCGCCGTTGGGCACCGGTTCGTCGTTCGACGCGATCATGAGGAGCGTCGGGATGTCGGCGAGCGCCGGGGCGAGCGCGTAGGGATCGAGCTTCGTGTGCCCCAGGTACGCGTCTCGCGCAGCGGAGATCTGCTCGGGCGTCGGCGCGAACCGGCCGTCTCCCGTGACGTCGATCCCCCCGTTGCTGACCGTGCTCTCCTGGCTGATCGTGAACAGATCCGCGCCGCTGCCGATCAGGATCAGGGCGTCTACTGGGACCCCGGTGCTCTCCAGGCGGGCCGCGACGGCTGGGGCGGCGAACGAGCCCGCGCTGTACCCGAGCACCGCGATTGATCCCAGCGATCCACGCCCGTGCGTGTCGAACAGATACTCGATGCCGGCCTGCGCCGCGTAGGCGTTCTCCGCGATCGAGTCGTCGACGGCGCGGGCGATCGTGCGCCCGACCTCGGCGGGATCGCTCTCCGGGGAGAGCTCGAAGCCGGTGAGCGGCAGGGGGATTTCTTTCTTCACGTCATCGAGCGCCGCGGCGTAGTCATCGAGGCCGGTCTTCTCGGGGTCCACACGCTCCGCCCAATCGGTGATCGGGACGTCCGACCCGTCCTCGTTCTTCATGCCCGATCGTCGCTGGAACAGGTCCATCGCCCGAGCGCGGCGCTCGTCCTCGGCCCGTTCGAACTCGTCATCGTTCGGGCGCCGCGTCCAGGAGGTCGGGTTGATCTGGAGCACGTCCCAGCCGGCCCGCTCGAACAGTTCGATGCTGCTCTCCTGCCACGTCGTCGAGAACAGGCCGCCGAGGACGAGCAGCACGCCGCGTCCGCGGATCTCCGTCGGGATGCGGAGGTCGAGCCCCCTCCCGAGCATGACGCTGCTTGAGGCGTAGGTGGCCTGCAGGCCTGGCAGGTGGAAGTTCCGCTTCCCTCTCGGCGCGCCCAGGTTCCCCGGCACATCCTTCATCGCACGCTCGAGCCGGTACCCGCTCGCGTCCCGGCTGGTCAGGAACGACGCGTTCTCGAGAAACCCGCCGCCGAACAGCCGGTTGACGCTGAATCGGTCCGAATCGTCGCCGGGGTACGACCAGACGCGGAGCAGGCCGTGCCCGGTCAGGCGGTTGGCGATGATCGTTCGATCGATGGACTCCAGGGCCTCGCGGCTTTTGGGCTCGAGCTGGTCCCCGGGCACGAGGCCGTTGAGTTCCCACCCGCGGATCACCTCCGGGGTTCGCTCGTGAAACCCCCGCACGCCGTCGAGATCCCGCGATGGCCAGGCATCGGGCCCGGGCAACGGCGCGGTCGCCCGCCGGGCCGGGTCCGCGGGGCGGGACACGTGGCACCCGGGCAGCAGCGACAGAACCGGGACGAGGGCGAGAAGGCGGAACAGCGTGCCGTTCATGCGTGGTCTCCGGTTTGACATTCGCTACCGCTCGGTCGGGGGATAGAACTCGTCGAGCACGCCGCGCCAGTCCTCGAGCGTCTCCACCGCGACAAACCGCTGCTTGACCTCGTTATTCCGCGGGTGGTGGGCCGCGAACCGGATCCCGAACTTCCGCATGGTCTTTCCGGTGAAGTTCTCCGCCCGTTTCAGCCGCGCCTCGCCCACGCCCCGGACCATCCGCTCGTTCACCGCGAGCGCGAGCTCGAAGTGCTGCTCGAGCACCGACCGCTGCTCCGCGACGGTGGGCGGGGCGGGCTCGCGCCCCGCGAGAAGATCCCGGCACTGCCTGAAGATCCACGGGTTGCCGATGCACCCCCGCGCGACGGAGACGCCCTGCACCCCGGTGTACGCGATCATCCGGAAGACATCGCCCGCTTCCCAGATGTCGCCCGACCCGAAGATCACGCGCTCGCGGTGCGTGCCGGGGTGCGTGCGCGTCGCGATCTCGCGCAGCAGGTCCCAACGGCTCGGCCCGACATACTTCTGCCGCACCGTGCGCCCGTGCACGCAGACCCAGGCGCACCCGATGTCGTACGCCGCGTCGAAGAGGCGGTAGAAATTCTCGCGCATCTCGTCCGTGTCGTCGAACGAGCGCCGCAGCTTGACGGTGACGGGGATCGCCGCCGGGACCGCCTCGCGCACGGCTTCGAGGATCCGGATCGCGCCCGTTGGCTCGCTGAGCCAGTGCCCGCCCCGAGCCTTCTTGCTGATCTTCTTGACGGGGCACGCGAGGTTGATATCGATCGTCGAGAAGGTGCGTTGGGAAGATGAGACCGAGAGATCGAGAGACGAAGAGACCGAGAGCTCCGGATCGTCCGCAACACCTTCGCTCCGAGACACTTCGTCTCTCCGTTTCTCCGTCTCTCCGTCTCTCCCCCGTTCCACCAGCCTCCGGTATTCCTTCGGGCGCCTCGCCCCCTGCTCGATCATCTTGATCGCCGCCGCCGCCATCTCCGCCGGTTCGGATCCCATGATCTGCCCCGCGAGGGGGAGGTCCTCGTCCCCGCCCGGGACATTGTCCGCCAGGTCGCCCAGGTCCGCCTTCACGAACCCGCGCCCGCCCCCCAGCAGGGTCTGGTCCAGCAGCGCCTCGGTGACGCAGTAGGGGCACCCGTGCCTCCGCGCGACGATCCGCATCGCCGCGTCGGAGTAGCCCGCGAGGCCCGCCTGGAAGAAGGGCGCGTCGAAATCGGGGCAGACGGCGCGCACACGGGGGTCCATCCCTCCCGCGCCGTGCGTCGTCGAGAGGTCCTCCGCGACGCGACGAGGATCGATGGCCCGCCCGTCGGGGGTGCCCCCCGCCGGGTCGGTGCTCGCCGGGATCGCGGGTGCGATCCCCGGGCTCGGCGCCGTCGCGTTGGAGTTCTGACAACCCATGACCCGGGACGATATCCTCCGACCATGACACGCTCGACCCGTGCCCGCATCCTCGTCACTCTCCCACGCCTTGCGCTGCCCGCCTGCGCCGCCGCGATGCTCGCGGGCTGCTCCTCCGCCGGAGGGCTCCTCGAGCCCACGAGCGCCGAGCCCGGCCCACCCCCCAGCACGCTCGCGCAGGGGGAAGTCCTCAACATCCAGGTCTTCCGCAATGTGACCGATCTCGAGCTCACCAACACCACCGCCCGCTCCTTCGGGCCCGGGCGCCTCTGGATCAACGAGCGATACAGCCGCGAGATCGACGGCCTCGCGATCGGCGAGAGCCTCGACCTCCCCCTCCGCGAGTTCGTCGACGAGTTCGGCGATCCCTTCCGCGCCGGGGGCTTCTTCGCGACCCGCGACCCCGATCGGCTCGTCCTCGCGCAGCTCGAGTCCGAGGGCGTCCTCTACGGGCTCCTCCTGGGCGGCGACCGAATCAAGTAACCAACTCACCCCGACGGAGCCCCCCGATGGCGAACATCCTCGTGGTCGGCCCCCATCCCGATGACCAGGAACTGGGCATGGGCGGCGCGATCATCCGACTCGCCCGCCAGGGGCACAACATCCTCCTGCTCGACATCACCAACGGCGAACCCACCCCCCTCGGCGACCCCGAGACCCGCGCCCAGGAGGCGAAGGCCGCGCTCGCGATCCTCTCTCCCGACGAGGGCCCGCCCGTCCGCCGCCTCTGCCTGGGCCTGCCCAACCGGTTCGTCACCCACTCGATCGAAGCGCGGCACAAGGTCGCGGGCGTGATCCGCGCCCACCAGGCGGACATCGTCTTCACCCCCTATTTCCGCGACGCCCACCCCGACCACCTCGCGGTGACGCGCATCGTCGAGGACGCCCGCTTCGACGCGAAGCTCAGCAAGATCGACATGCCCGAGCCGCCCCCCGCGGTCGACGCGCAGGGCAACGAGACGCCCATGCCGGTCCGCGATCCGCTCTACCCCCGCTGGCTCTTCTACTACTACGCGACGCACCTGCGATGGGTCGCCGACCCAAACTTCCTGCTCGACATCACCGGGTGCGTCGAACGCAAGGTTGCCTCGATCCGCGCGTATCACACCCAGTTTGTGCTCCCCGAGAAGAACCGCAAGGTCGTCGACTGGGTCGAGGCGAGCGCCGTCTACTTCGGAAGCAGGATCGGCACCGACGCCGCGGAGCCCTTCTTCACCAACGAACCGATCGGCCTCGCGTCACTCGACAGCGTCGTCGGCGTGCCCCCCGCAGGCTGATCGTGCTACGCCGCCCGCGTGTGGTTGCGCAGGTGCTCCCGCTGCACCATCGCGAGGTACTTGCGGAGCACCGTCCGCTTGCGACGCGCGATCGCGCCCGTGCCCTCGTCCATTAGCACGATCCCGAGACGGCACCCGTCCTCGCCCACCGCGCGCTTCGTGCGCACCTCCGCGAGAAAATCCAGCGTGGAGAGCGCGATGCCGTCCCCGGCTTCTTCGACCGCCGATTTCGGCATCGACAACTGCACCAGCAAAGGCTCGAAAACCGAGAACCGCCCCGCCGTGACGGATTCCAGCCGGATGCCCAGCCCGCTATCGGTCGCGTCCACGAGCCAGCCCCGATGGTCGGGCTCGTCGTCGAACCGATTGATCACCGATGCGATATCGATCCCGTGCACATTGAACGCCTGCGCCGGCATCCCGGGCAGGTCGGAGTCTTCCGTGTCGCCCTCCGGGATCGGCAACCGCCACACCGCGAGCGAGGGCCGATCCTCGCGGGCGCTGACCGACACCCGGTAGACATTCCGCCGATCGCCCGTCCGCAGCGCACCGGGCACGCTCAGTGTCATCCCCATGATCAGCTTCTTCGCGTTCAACTGCTTGGGCTCGCTCACCCGCAGCAGCTTCGTCCTGAACTGGTAGAGCGTCTCCCCCATCGAGAAGTACGCCTCCAGATCATCGCCCGACGAGAACCGGACATCCCGCCCAGGCACCTGCACCCGGTCGATGTCGATCCCATCCTCGCTCAGGTTCAGCAGCCGACCCCGCGCCATCGGCACCCGACCCGCCTCGCGGGGACGCACCACGCACACCGGGATGTTCCGCCCGCACGCCTCGTCGAGCACCGACCGCGCCGAGCGCCCCTTGCCCGCGCGACCCGAGCCACCGGATTTCTTGCCGAACAACCCCATCGCGGCCTCCGCGCGCACGGATCAACCATGCGCGGACCCTCTCCGCATCGGCCCGCAATCCTCCCTCGGTGAGCATCCCCACGCCGACCGGGTTCGCAGGGTCCGGGACGGAAACGCTCTGTGCAGGCGATTCCCCGCATCACGGGACTCTGCAGGGCGATCGCTGATCGCCCATCCCGGCACCCCGCTCAGTCCTTCAGGTGCGTCTCGAACAGCTTGAAGATCCGCCGGTACTCATCCAGCCATCCGCTGGGCTCGCGGAACCCGTGCGGCTCCACGGGGTACAGCGCCATCTCCCAGTTCTCTTTCTCGAGCTCGATGAGCCGCTGCGCGAGGCGGATCGTGTCCTGCGCGACGACATTGTCATCCAGCATCCCGTGGCACATCAGCAGCGCGCCCTTGAGCCCTTCCGCGTGCTCGATCGGGCTCGACCGCTCGTACGCCTCGGGGTCGATGTCGGGCGTGTTGAGGATGTTGCTTGTGTACGAGTGGTTGTAGTGCGCCCAGTCTGTGACGGGCCTGAGCGATGCGCCGCAGTCGTAGACCTCGGGGCGCAGGAACATCGCCATGAGCGTCATGAACCCGCCGTAGGAGCCGCCGTAGATGCCGGTGTTCTCCAGGTCCGCGTCGTGGTTCGCGTCCAGCCACGCGAGGCAGTCGTCGAAGTCTTCGAGCTCGGGGCGCCCCATGTTCCGGTAGATCGCCGTGCGCCAGTCTCGCCCGTACCCCGCCGAGGCGCGGAAGTCGGGCGCGATGACGATGTACCCCGCGCGGCAGAGCCGCGTGTGGAACATGTGCTCGCGGAAGTAGTACGACCACCCGTTGTACACATGCTGGGTGTACCCCGCGCCGTGGCTGAACACCACGACCGGCTTGCCGGCGTCGGAGGGCGCGGGCACCGTGGGATCGTCGTAGACCCGGCAATGGATCGGCAGATCCGCGTGCGACGAGGGGACCTCGACGAACGCGGGCTCGACCCAATCGAACGAGCGGTAGAGGTCCGTGTCCGTGTCCGTCAGGCGGACCGCCCGCGCCCCCGCGATGAGGTTCTGCACATAGATCTCGGGCGGATCCATCGCGGTGGAGTACAGGAACGCGACCCGGCTCCCGTCGGGCGAGATCACGAACGACTCCACCGTGCCGCCCAGGCTTGTGAGCACATCGATCGAGCCGCCCGAGAGGCTCACCCGCTCGAGCTCGAACACGCCGGGGTGCGACCGGTTCGAGCGGTAGTACAGCCACGCCCCGTCCGGCGAGGGCGTGACATTCTGAACAACGAAGCGCCCCTCAACGCCCTCCCCTGGCGGTTGCCCCGTCAGCATGCGGGGGCGTGCGCCGAGTTCGTCCGCATCAATGGTGTACAGGTGCGAATACCCCGTCTCCTCGCTCAGGTACCACACCGCCGACGAATCCCGCGTCCACCCCGCCTCGTTGTACCGCCAGTTGATCCACGCCTCGTCCCGCAGGTGGTGGATCGCGGTGAGCCGCCGCGCGTCGTCGTCGGCGCCCGCCTCTTCGTCCGAGTCGCCGCTCGGCTCCTCGTGTTCCCCCAGCGCCTCCAGGTCCGCCGTCGCGATCCACCGGTCCTTGTTGTCATGGCTGTGCAGCACGAACAGCACGCCCGTCCCGTCCCGCGACCACTCCACAGCCTCGACCACGAACGGGCGGGGGGTGCCGCCTGCCTCGCCGTCGCCCTCGTTCTCCTCGCGTTCCGACGCGCCATCGGACTCATCGTCTGACGCCTCGCCCGCCTCCGCGGGATCCTCGTCTCCCGCCGACTCGTCCTGCGATTCACCCGCGTCTTCCGCGTTCACATCCTCGTCCTCGTCGCCCTTCTCCTTCAGCCACGCGAGCGGGTCCTGCGTGATCGTCGGGAGCTTCGACGCGTCCATCCAATGCACGCGTTCGTTGACGAGGTCGATCAGCACGACCGAGTCGCTCCGCCGCTTCTCGATCCCCACCTTCGGGCGCACGCCCGAGGTCGAGACATACCCGTCCTCGTTCACATACGCCGGCATCTCGTCCCGCTTCGCACGACCGGGATCCTTCGAGACCGTCAGCGCCATCCAGCGCCCGTTGGGCGAGAGCGCCCGAGCGTGCACCCGCCAGCCCTCACCCAGATAAAACGGGCCCGGAACCCTTGTCGCGTCCGCGTCCCGGCGAGCGTCCCGCTGCGCATCGCGCTCTTCTTCGCGGGCCTCCCGATCGCGCACGATCTCGAACAGGCGGTGCTGCTGCTCGGTCAGGTAGTCCCGGTCCTTTTCCTTTTCCTTTCTCTCCACAACCTCGGGGTCGTCGGCCGTCCGGATATCCGCCGCCTGGTGCTCGCTCCCCGTGTCCGCGTCCCGGATCACCCACACCCCGTCCCGCCGGAACGCGAGCGACCCGCTGGTCATCCACATGGGCGACGACTCGCCCGCCGTTGTGCGCGTGATCTGGGTCAGCGCCCCGGTCTGCATGTCGCGCACGAAGATGTCCCCGGAGCGGGCGAACGCCTTCTTCGTGTGTTCCTCGTTGAAGACCCCGCCGCGTGCGCTCGCGAAGGGCAATTCGTCGTCGGGGATCACCGCCGGTTCCGCGCCCGCCTCGGCGCGCACACGCCATCGGTCGCTCAGACGCGACCCCTCCCGCTCCCGATCGAACAGCACCGATCGCCCGTCCCACGACCACGCGATGTTCGAAGGGCTGCGCGCGATCCACTCCGGATCCGCCATGATCTGCTTGAGCGTGGGCGTCCGCACCGCCGCCTCGCTCGGGACTTCCGCGACCGCGCCCACCTGCGCCGACGCCCCGGCGCTCATGAGCACCCCGACCGAAACCATCAACACCGCCGCGAAACGCCCGCGTATCCGCATGAATACTGTCTCCGAAACGCCGCGAGGCGGGAGCGGTCGCCCCGCACGCCCCACGCGGCAATGATCTGACCGACACGAGACGCGAACGGCGCCCCGAACGCGTCAGCATACAAGCCCCGCCGGACCGAAGACCGGAGCACACGCGATGACCACGACCGCGAGCATGCGCACGATGGACGACCCGACCAGCGGGGCCTGGAGTTGGCAACCCCAGCCCGCCGCCCGCGCCCTCGTCGAGGAGCGACTCGTCGCCTTCCTTGAGAAGTGCCCCGAGGCCGCCCGGTTCGGCGAGCAACTCCTCTGCGACACCGGCACCCACATCACGGATTGGGTGGGCGTCATCCTCACCCCCGACACGCCCGAGACGCGCGAGCGCCTCGAAGCCGCGGGCTATGTCCCCCGCACCACCGAGTTCGTGGACGCGGACATCCACTTCGCGTTCTGGAACCCCGCCGCGAGCACACCCGACATCCTGCTCACCGAGTCCGACCGCATGTCGGTGGGCCTGCTCGTCGATTCCGTCGCGGACTTCTTTGCCGCCAACCAGCTCTCGGGCGTCGATCTCATCCAGGGCGAGCCCTTCGCCCGCGCCCGGTGGGCCCAGGTCGCCCAGGGCGACGGCGCGGCGCTCTGGGTCTTCGAACGCCACGGCTACAACGGCTTCCACCTCAAGTTCGAGATCGCCGAGCACCGCATCGCCGCGGCCCATCACCTCGAGCGCTTCCGAGCCCGCGCCCGCCGGGGCGACCAGTCCCGCGCGCACGAGGAGATCGAACGCGCGATCCGCGCCGCCGCCGACGAGCTCGGGCCCGAGTGGGCCGCCGACCTGTTCATGAACGCCGAGCGTGAGTTCTTCCTCCGCAACCACTGCGCCGCGAGCAGCCAGTGCGTCCGCCAGGCTTCGCTGGGGCTGGGCCTGTCCAACACCGACCACTTCGTCTACGCGTCCAGCGCCCCGGGCCTCTCTGGCACGCTCGAGCTCTTCGCCGCCCTCGGGTTCGAGCGCCGCGAGTCCTTCGCCGCGGGCGATGCCGACAACGCGATCGTGCTCGAGCAGCCCGTCACGGGGCATGTCGTTGCGGTGGTGAGCCCCTCGGGCGATGCCCCGGGCATCGCGGGCTCGTGGGCCCGCCTCATCGGCGAGGGCCTCCTCGCCTCGGGCCCCGCCGGTCTCGCGCTGCGGGGCAGCCCCGAGACATTGGCGCCGCTCCTGAGCCTCGCGGGCGAAAGCCGGGTCGCCGTGGCCTCGGTCCCCGTCGCCTCGGACCGTCTCGAGACCGCCGCGAGCGAGGGCCTCATCGACGACCGCGTCGCCCACACCCTCCGCAACGGGGGCGTCATCGGGCCCGTCCTCTCGGTCGTCAACCGCGCCGACGGCTCGCGTGCCCTCACCGCCGATACGCTCGCCTGGCGCATCCCGGGGCACGGCTGAGCCTCACAGCAATGCGTCGCGCTCTCCACGATGCCCCGGAGAGCGTGAAGGCCCTGCGCGACAATCCGCGCGCGCTGTCTCGCGGCCACGATCGCAAAGAAAAAGCCCCGCGGCAAACGCCGCGGGGCTCGTGAAAGTCAGAAGGTGCCGATCAGGCGATCACGGGCAGCCGGCCGTGAACTCGCTGATGAACAGCTGGACATCCGAGAGGTCCCAGACGCCGAAGGGCTCGGCGATGTCCGCCGCGGGGCCCTGCCCGTTGAAGCCCGCGATGAACCCCTGGACATCGCTCAGGTCGAGCACGCCGAACGGTGCGGCGTTGTCCGCGAGGTTGCAGCCGCTCTGGACCGACGGGACGACGGTGGTGACGGTCACGACCTCGGACGAGCCGGGCACGCCGATCTCGTTGCGCCACAGGCCGATCTCGACCTCACCCGTGGTGGGGGGCGTGCTGGTGGTCACGGTGTAGTTGTACATCGTGCCCCAACGCAGCGCGTTGGTGTTGAGGCCCGCGTCCGCGGCCGACCAGGTGACCATCCCGCTGCCCTCGCTGACGCTCCAGTCGGTCAGGTCGTAGGGGTCGCCCGAGTGGTAATCGACATCGTGGAAGCCCGTCGAGACCGACGCGCCGGGGACCGCGAAGCTGTCCGCCGAGCGGTGGCTCGTCTGGTTGTGCAGCGCGTACTCGTAGGTCCAGGTGCCGTCGCCGTTGTCGATCGCCAACGCCGCGAGGTTGAACATGCCCTCGTTGGGCACGATGACCTCCTGCAGGTCGACATCGGGGTTCACGGCCTTCCACGCGTGGATCGGCGCCTGCTCGCGGCGGGTGAACGAGGTCACCGACACATTGGTCTGGTTCGAGCTCAGCACGACCGGGCGGTACGACGAGTTGTTGTTCTGGTTGCCCGCCGCCGCGTCATCGGGGCTCACATACTGCGAGCCGATGTAATAGGTGCCGCCCGCCTCGAGGTCCGCGACCTCGACCTGCAGACGCTTATAGATGGTGTTGCCGCTCTGACCGCGACCACCGAAGGGCCAGTTGAAGAAGCCGTTGTACGCGTTGACCTCGGTCTTCGTGCCCAGGTTGGTCTGCTGACCGTTCAGGCTCGTCGAATAGGGGTCCGAGCACCCGACACCCAGCAGGCTGAACGACCCGGGGGGCTGGCAGGTGTCGCACACATTGCCCGTCAGCGCCGCGAAGCCGTGCTTCAGCCACGACTGGCCGAGCTGCTCGATGCGGGTACCCTCCGCGTTCACGCGGTACATCGTCTGCCCGATGACCGGGTGACGGTTCGTCCCGTCGAA
The DNA here is from genome assembly GCA_002480345.1 of Phycisphaerales bacterium UBA7812. Classification (GTDB taxonomy): domain Bacteria; phylum Planctomycetota; class Phycisphaerae; order Phycisphaerales; family UBA1924; genus UBA1926. The sequence continues at coordinate 12,277 of DLBY01000176.1, forward strand.
CCACTCGAGGGGCGTGTCGCCGATGTTGCAGGAGGTCGTCGCGATCGAGTACGCGCGGATCGTCCCGGCTTGGCCGTAATAGCGAACGCTGGGCATATCGCCCACGATGACATCCGGGCCGACACTCCCGGCCTGCGCGACGCCGCAGGTCAACCCGGCCATGATGCAGAGAATGGCAGACTTCTTCACGGTTTTCTCCCTAGTTTGGAACGATCCGACTGCTCGGCAGCGCCGAAAACAGATGCCTTGACGAATTCAGGCTTGGCTGCGATGAGCCCCCTCCGAGGTCCGCCAAGGTAGTCCATGCGGCTCCCGCACACAAGCCCGCCGCGGAATTCCGCCCGGATTCGGCAAGAAATGCACAAAACAAACTCTAAACATAGAAAAAACGACCCTGATTTCAGGGTCGTGGTTGGGGTTTTGTGCGTTACTCCAGCCAAATCCCGAGCCCATTCAGGGGGGGGAGATCGGCCCGGTGCACGCCGACTCAGGGGCAGCCCGCGTTGAACGAGCCGATGAACGCCTGCACATCCGCGAGGTCCCACACCCCGCTCGGCTCCGCGATGTCCGCGATCGGATCCTGGCTCGCGAAGCCCCCGATGAACGCCTGCACATCCGCGAGATCCAGCACGCCGAACGGCTCGGCGACATCCGCCGCGACGCAGCCCGCGGGCCCGCACGCCGCCGCCCGCACCGCGAACGCGTCCACACCCGCCTCGATCGTGTTCCCGACCCCAGCGTCCGCGACCGTGAACCGCATCCGGAGCGTCTGTGCCCCCGCCGCGAAGTCCGACACGCGATAGGTCCGCGGCGCCCAGCCGGGGGTGGACGGGAGCGAGTCGATCGTGCTCCACCCCGACCCGTCCGCGCTGAACTCGACCAGCAGCCGATCGCTCGACCCGTCCGCGTTCATCCAGAGCGAGACATCCACGAACGCCTCGGTCGCGTCGCCCAGGTCGATGACCGGTGTCGTAAGCCGCGTCGGACCGCCGTCAAGATCGACATTCGTCCCCAGCCCGGTCGTCCAGCACGAGCCCGACCCGTCCGCGTCGCGGTTGGGCCCACCCTGCCGATCGCTCGCGGAGGGCACGCCGCGCTCCCAGCCGCCCGAAGACACGCCTTCGTTCGCGATGGTCCACCCCGCGTCCGCTTCGCCGTCGGCGCTCGCGAGTTCGACCCACTCGTCGGTCGAAAACGCCGTGAAGGTGACCGCCGGCGCCGAGGGCGGGAACGCGAAGGGCGTCCCGTCCGCGCCGACCGCCGAGAAGTAGTACGACACATCCGCGCCGCAGTCGGTCGCCGGGAACGACGCGAACCAGTCGCCCGCGACGCCCGCGCTCATCACGGTCTCGACCCATCCCGATCCGTCGTTGGTGTGCAGCGTCACGCCGTCCTGGGGCGCCGGGCCCGTGAAGTCCGCGACGAGTTCCACCCCGATCGCCGTCCCGCCCGCAGGGTCAACCCGCGACGGCGCCGCGTCCAGAAGCCGGATCACGCCCGGCTGCGGGCCGTCCGCGACCCCGCGCGGCTGCATCACCCCGCTGCGGAACCCCGTGTTCATGAAGTTCGTCCCGCTGTTCGACGAGGTGCTGCTGGTGCCGCACCCGCCGTTGGTGTGGATGCCGATCGCCATCCCGGTGATGTCGTCTTGGACCGCCGAGCCCGAGTTGCCCCCCGTCGTGTCGGGGCGATACCGCACCGTCGATCCGCTGATGCTGAACAGGGGCCCCGCATGGGTCTTCTGCACCGACCCCCACGACGCGGGCACCGGGAAGCTCACCGTCCCGTACCCCGTGATGCGGATGGGCCGCCCGTCGCTGGGCGGCATCTCCGTCGCGAGCAGGTACGAGTCCTTCTGCGCGTCCACCGGGCTCAACCCCGTGTTCGAGTTGTTGAACACCCCGAAGACCGACCAGTCGTTCCCGATCGACCACGAGGGCGAGCTCTGCAGGCTCGCGCCGTCCACCGGGTACTGGTGCTCCGGCGCCGGGGGCACCACCGACCCGCCGCTGGTGCGCAGCGGGACATTGAACCAGAGCGTGTCCCCCGCGTTCGCGCCGCAGTGGTCCGCGGTGATCGCGCTGTTCGCGCGGTTGTTGAAAAGCCACGCCGTACAGCCCTGCGGCGCCAGCCGCGCCGCACGCGGGTCGTTGCTCAGCTGCCGATCGTCCGCCCCGTCGCAGATCGTGCGGCTATCCAGCGAGGGCAGCCCCCCGTCCACCCCGTTGATGCGCACCCGCGCCGGCGCCGAGCCCGCCTGCAGGATCACATCGATGAACACCAAGTCGCCCTCGAAGTACGCCGAGCTGTTGGACCACTGCGCCAGCGACTCCGCGTTCAGGCGATGGAAGTGCCCCGAGCGCGCGCTCGTCACAATCAGTTCCGCCCCTTCCGGGAGCACCGTCTCACCGAAGTACACGCGGATCCAGTCCGACCCCGCCGCCTCGACCGCTTCGCTGTACACCACCCCCGCCCCCGACGCGGGCGCCTCGAGATCACCCGAATCGATCGCGAGTGGCGTCCGGTCGAAGTTCAGCGGCGCCGTTTGACCCGCCGCGAGACCGCAGACCGACGCAAGAACCGCCGCCACCAGACCAACACGCTGACCGTTCATACAACATCCCCTGTTCACGAATCGAAAAGAACGACAGACCGAAGCAGCGTGACGAACGCCGCACGCGAATCCCATCGCCATGCCCTGGCAGGACACCGGGACGCACACACCGGTCCGAGACCGGCGCCGATCGACCGGCACGACAGCCGTCGAGCGGGCGCTCCAGAGCCGGAACGCGAACCAACAGCGTCCGCCGAGAAGAAACCGGCTCGGCTCCGAGAATAGCGGATGCCGCCCTCCGATGGAACCCTTTTCCGCGAGGGGTGCGACGCGGGAACGCCGCCTGTCCCGCCTCAGGGGCGTGCCCCGGGCTCATCCGCCTCTTCCCAAGACTCGAGAATCG